>NZ_JBIVUT010000003.1:0-380715 GCF_044757365.1 Streptomyces sp. NPDC091289 | reverse complement strand
CGGGGCGCGCGGGGCGCACCGGGGCCCGCCCGGGCCGCGGGCGCGGGGGGGGGGGGGCGGGGCACCCCGCACCGCGCCGGGGCCCGGCCCGGGTTTTTCCCCCGGGCCGGGCCCCGCTGCGCTGTGCTGTGCTGTGCTGTGCGGTCCGAGGCGACCCCGCCGTCCGGGCGGCTGTGCGGTCCGGGGCGGCCGCTGTCAGACGAGGACGACGCAGGAGGCCGCTGGGACCTCGACGGAGCCCGCGTGCCGCGGGACGCCCGTCTCGGCGTCCACGGCGAACCAGCTGACGTTCCCGGAGTGCTCGTTGGCCGCGTACAGCCACTGCCCGCTCGGGTCGAGCGTGAGGTCGCGCGGCCAGCGGCCGCCACAGCCGACGGTGGCCACCAGGGCCGCCTGCTCGCCGCTCTCGTCGAGGGTGAGCACGGAGATGCTGTCGTGGCCCCGGTTGGCGGTCCACAAGAAGCGTCCGTCGCGTGCGACGACCACCTCGGAAGGGTAGGTGCGCGCCGCGCCCTCGGCCGCCTCGTGCTCGGGCAGCACCGGCGTCTCCCCGAGCACGTCGAGGCGGCCCGTCGCCGCGTCCCAGCGGCACACGGTGAGGGTCGGCTCCAGCTCGCCCAGGACGTAGGCGAGGGTGCCCGAGGGGTGGAAGGCCAGATGGCGCGGTCCGGTGCCCGGGCGCAGGGCGGTCTCGCCGTGCGGGCGCAGGGCGCCGGTGGCGGGGTCCAGGGCGCAGACGTGTACGGAGTCGGTTCCGAGGTCCACGCTGACCACCCAGTTCCCGGAGGGGTCGGCGAGCACCTGGTGGGCGTGCGGTCCCTCCTGGCGGCCGGTGTCCGGGCCGCTGCCCTCGTGCCGGAGCACCGAGGCCGCGCCCCCCAGCGATCCGTCGGCGAGGACCGGCAGAGCGGTGACGCTGCCGGAGCTGTAGTTGGCCGTGACCAGGTGGTTCGCGGCGAGCGCCAGGTGTGTGGGCGCATCGCCGTCGACGGCCCGGACGGCGCCCAGGAGGGCCGGTACGTCGCCGTCGAGCGCGAAGGCGGCGGCGACGCCCGGGGCGCTCTCGCCGACCGCGTACAGGGCCGTGCCGCCCGCTCCGGGGCCGACGGCGAGGAAGGAGGGGTCGGGTACGGCGTCCGTGGAGCCGAGCACGGTCAGCGCGCCGGTGTCCCGGTCCACGGCGGCGGCGGTGATGCCGCGCCCGCCCGCCGAGGTGAATGACCCTATGAATGCCCGCCCGACGCTGTTGCCGGTCATCGTGCTACCCCTCTTCACCGTCGCCGCGATCTTCACGGCCGACGGTAGCAGGCAGCCCACGGCGGTCCAGACCAATGTGATCGGAGGGGATCGAGAGGATCGGAGGGATCGGAGGAGGGGGCCGGCTGCCCCGATCGGCGGGACGCCCGCCAGGGGGCGATCAGGCCGGTTCGGGGATCAGGCCGGTTCGGGGGCCACGGCAGGTGTCCGGCCGCCCCGGCCCTGGAGCGGTGCCGCCAGTGCGGCGAGCGCGCGTTCCAGGCCGTGGAGGTGGGCCAGGGCGGGGTCCGCGGCGGCCACGGGAAGCTCGGGCAGGTGGAAGCCCCGGGAGCCGTCGGGTGCGGTGAGCGCCTCGACGGTCGCCTCGACGCGGGAGCACGCGGCCGACAGCCGTGCGTCGTGCGAGGCGTCCGGGTCGGCGGCGATGGAGGCCAGCCCCCGCACTTCCCGTACGCAGTCGTCCAGCAGCGCGAGCACCTGCCGGGCGCGCGCCTTGCGGGCCGGCAGCGGGCTCAGGGGGTGCACCAGCGGCGCGAGGGAGAGCCGGACCCGGCCGAGCAGCACCTCCAGTTCGGCGACGCGGGGGCCGGGGTCGGCGAGCGTGGAGCCGGCGAGGCGGTCGGCGGCCTCGGCCGTGCAGGCGTGCACGCAGCGCAGCGCCTTCTGGATCCACGCGTCGGTGATGGCGTGGGTGGTGACGGGGAGGACCAGCAGCACGGCGAGCACCGCGCCGAGCGCGCCGACGGCGGTCTCCGCGACGCGCAGCCAGAGCAGGGCGGCGTCCAGGACGCCCAGCACGCCGTAGAGCATGCCGACCATCACCGTCACCCAGAACATCATCCAGCTGTACGAGACCGCCGCCGTGTAGAAGATGCCGAAGACGCTGACCGCGACGATGGCGGCGGTCGGGACGCCCGCGCCGTCGAGCGGGATGGCCACGGCGAAGCCCGCGACGATGCCGACCACGGTTCCCAGGACCCGCCGGAATCCCCGTACGAGCGTCTCGCCGCGCGAGGTGGTGTTGACGAAGACCCACCAGGTGGCGCCCACCGCCCAGTACCACCGCTGGTCGGACAGGACCTGCCCCAGGCCGAGCGCGAAGGCCCCGCCCAGGGTGGCCTGGACGGCCTGCCGGGTGGTGATGCGCAGCCGGCCCCGGCCCTCCGGAGGAGCGGGCGCGGCCACGACGGGCAGCCGCCGCTCGTAGCACCACAGGCCGAAGCGCACGGCGGACGAGGCGCACAGGGACAGCACCACGGCGAGGTACAGCTCGGGAAGCTGCCCGGGCACGGTGTGCAGGAACTGGGCGGCGAAGAACGTCATGAACGCGAAGACGCCCAGCGCGTGCCCGCGCGGCCCCCAGCGCCGGGCGTACACGCCCGCCCCCATCACCGCGAGGAAGATCAGGTCGCGGGCGGCCGGCTGGTCGTGCAGCACAGCCGCGACGGCGAGGACGGGCAGACCGACGGTGGGGAGCAGTGCGGTGGTGACCGCCTGCCCCCGCACCGTCGGGTCGGTGACGGTGAAGAGGGCGAGCAGGGCCGCGAGGCCACCCGTGATGGCCGCCACGAGCGAGAGCCCGGCGAGGCCGCACAGCGCGACCGCGAGACCGATGCCGAGAACGGCCCGGACGGCGAAGCGCAGCCGTACCCGACCCGGGTCCGGCGCCACGAACACCCTCTTCAGCACACTTCCACCCCTTCCGCGTCGCCGCGGGACTCGCACGAAAAAGGCGCCACGGAAGTCCGCGGCGCCATCGACATCACCATTGCAGCATCTATCGGGCCCGTGGATCAAATCAGGAGGAATATCCTGTACCAATGGACCAGCGGAACGGCCGACACTTCGGCCACCAGCATGCCAACGGACCATCCGTGGGATGAGTACGCGTACTCATCCCGCGGACGGCGCGGGCGGCGCGGGCGGCGCGGGCGGCGCGGGCGGCGCGGGCGGCGCGGGCGGCGCGGGCGGCGCGGGCGGCGCACGATGCCGCCATGGACGTGAACATGGACATGGACATGCGCACGGCCGGGCTCCGGGCGGAGCGCGAGCCGCGGAGCGGAGCGATAAACCTCCTGGTGTTTCTGGCGCTCGTTCCGTTCGACGCGCTCGTGGGCGGCTACGCCTGGCTCGCGGTCGGCATGGAGGGCTGGGCCGCCGCGCACAACGGGGCGGAACCCACCCTTCCGGTGGCGGAGCTGATGGGGAGCGGGGGCGTGCTGGTGGCGGTGGGGCCGGCCCTGTACTGGGGCCGGTTCCGGGGCGCCGCCGTGATCCAGCTGGCCCTGACGGTCGTGCTGATGGCCTGGCTGCTGTCGCCCTACGGGTGACCTGCTGTCGTGCGAGGTGACGCCCTCGCCCTGGGTACAGTCGGAGCCGCACCGGACAACCGGACAGCTCGGAAGGAGATCTGCGGATCATGGCGGTGGACGCTCTCGACACCCGGATCCTGCGCCTGCTGATCGAGCAGCCGCGCACCAGCGTCCGGGAGTACGCGCGCATCCTCGGCGTGGCCCGCGGCACCCTGCAGGCCCGGCTGGAGCGGCTGGAGCGCGACGGCGTGATCACCGGCACCGGGCCGACCCTCTCCCCCGCCGCGCTCGGCCACCCCGTGCTCGCCTTTGTCCACCTGGAGGTCACCCAGGGGCATCTGGTCGAGGTGGGCGACGCCCTGGCGGCCGTGCCCGAGATCATCGAGGCGTTCTCGACGACGGGCGGGGGCGATCTGCTGACCCGCGTGGTCGCCCGGGACAACGGGCACCTGGAGGACGTGATCCAGCGGCTGATCCAGCTGCCGGGGGTGGTCAGGACGCGGACGGACGTGGCGCTGCGCGAGCGGGTGGCGCACCGGGTGCTGCCGCTGGTGGAGTCCGTGGGGCGCGCGGCGGGCGACCGGGACCGGCAAGCCCCGGGACCGGCCAGGGGTGACGGTCCCGGTCAGGCATGACGGTCCCGGTCAGGCATGACGGTCCCGGTCAGGGAAGGCCGGGGAGGGCGGTCAGGGGTGACCGGACCCGTCGGTCCGGGCTGCGGCATGCTGGGGCCATGACTTCCCTCCCCGTATCCGCGTCCGGCCTTCACGTGATCTTCGATCTCGACGGGACGCTGGTGGACAGTGAGCCGAACTACTACGAGGCGGGGCGGCGGTTGCTCGCCCGGTACGGGGTGCGGGACTTCGGCTGGGAGGTCAACGCCCGGTTCATCGGCATCAGCACCCTGGAGACGCTGACGGTCCTGCGCGCGGAGTACGGGATCGACGCCCCGCTCGAGGAGCTGCTCGCCGGGAAGAACGCCCTGTATCTGGAGCTCGCCGGGGCGTCGACGGAGGTCTTCCCGCAGATGCGGGTGCTCGTGGAGCGGCTGCACGCGGCCGGGGTGCCGATGGCGGTGGCCTCGGGTTCGTCCCGGGCCGCGATCGAGGCGGTGCTCGCGGTCACCGGGCTCGACGCGTACATCCCGCTGTACGTCTCCGCCGATGAGGTCCCGCGCGGCAAGCCGGAGCCGGACGTGTTCCTGGAGACGGCCCGGCGGCTGGGGGTGGAGCCGGGGGACTGCGTGGTGCTGGAGGACGCCCCGGCCGGGGCCGCGGCCGCGCACGCGGCGGGCATGCGGTGCATCGCCGTCCCCTACGTTCCGGAGACCGCGTCCGACCCGGCGTTCAAGGCCGCCGACCTGCTGTTCCCGGACGGCCAGTCCGCGTTCACGGCCGAGGCCGCGTGCCGCCTGCTGCTGGGCTGACCCGGATACGGCGGGCCGCTCCCGGCACCGGGACCGGCGGCGAGGGGTGCCGGGCCGTCAGCCGGGCCCGGTGAAGGGGCCGTCGGGGCATCCGGGCTCCGCCGGACCGATATCCTGATCATGTCGTTCGTCGCACCGCCCAGGACTCCGCCGGAGACCGGGCCCCCGGGGGCCGACAGCCGGAGCGGGCCACAATTCGAGATAGGTGTACAGGTGCTGGTAGCTGGTCGGTACCGATTGGTATCCCCCATCGGTCGTGGCGGCATGGGCGAGGTGTGGCGCGCCACGGACGAGGTGCTGGGACGCGCCGTGGCCGTGAAGCTGCTGCTGGGCGACCAGGCGGACGCCTCGTCGACCGCCCGCTTCCGGCTGGAGGCCCAGACCGCCGCCCGGTTGAGCCACCCGCACCTGGTGGCCGTGTTCGACTTCGGGGCCTGGGAGGACCGGTTCTTCCTGGTGATGGAGCTGGTCGAGGGGCAGAGCCTCGGAGACCTGCTGGCCGCCCAGGAGCGGGTCCATCCCGAACAGGTCGCCCTGATCGCGGGCCAGGCGGCCGCCGGGCTGGCCGCCGCGCACCGCCAGGGCATCGTCCACCGCGACATCAAGCCGGGCAACCTGATGCTGGACGCGGACGGTTCGGTGAAGATCGGCGACTTCGGGATCGCCCAGTTCGTCGACGACCCCTCGACCGCGCTGACGACGGCCGGTCACATCGTGGGCACGAGCCTCTATCTGGCCCCCGAGCGGGCGCTGGGGCGCACCGCCGACTCCGCGTCCGACATGTACTCCCTGGGCTGCGTCGTCTACCAACTGCTCCTCGGTCAGCCGCCGTTCAAGTCCGACACCGCGACCGCCACGCTCTACCAGCATGTCGACACCCCGCCGGTCCCGCTGCGGCAGCACGGGGTGGACATCTCCGCCGCGTTCGACTCGTATCTGCTCGGGCTGCTGGCCAAGAAGCCCGAGGAGCGGCCCACCGCGCAGCAGGTGTCCGACTGGTTCCGCACCGACGCCTGGCGCGGCCGGCCGGAGCCCCTCCCGATGCAGACGCCCAAGTCCCACCGGGCGTCCACCCCCGTGGCCCCGAAGCCCGCTCCGGCGGCGCCGCCCGCTCCGGTCGGGCCGACGACGTACCGGCTCCCGGGGCCCACGGGGCGAAGACGGCAGGCCCCGGCCCGCTCGGCTCCGGCCCGTCGGCGCAGCACCCGCGAGGCGATCCGCCGGCGCCCCAGGGTGGCCAGTGCCATCGCGGGCACGGCGACGTTCCTGGCCGCCGTGTATCTGGGGATGATCCTGTTCTCCCCGGACTCCAGTTCCGCCGGCACACCGGACCGGAGCCCGTCCCCGGGCCCCTCGCAGGACGTCCGCGACGGCGGCGGGCAGCAGCAGCCCGATCAGCAGGGTGAGCAGGGCCAGGAGGACGGGGACCAGCAGGGCCGGGGCCAGGACGACGGGGACGACGAACAGGACGACTGAGTCCCGCCCGCCCCTCCCCCTCCCCCTCCCCGTCCGTCACCGTCACCAGCGGTCGTGGACCGCCGCACGGATCGACCGGTCGTACAGGTCGCGCACCGCGTCCAGCGTGGACTGCGGCAGCGGCGGCAGGGCGGCCGCCGCCGCGTTGGCACGGGCCTGTTCCACCGAGCGTGCGCCGGGGATCACGCTGGTCACGCCCGGCTGCTGGATGATCCAGCGCAGCGCGGTCTGCGCGGGGGTGGCTCCCTCGGGGGCCAGTTCGGCGAACTCGGCGGCCGCGGCGACGCCGGTCGCGTAATCGATGCCGGAGAACGTCTCGCCCTGGTCGAACGCCTCGCCGTGCCGGTTGTACGTCCGGTGGTCGTCGGGGCCGAAGACCGTGTCCTTGGTGTACTTCCCGGAGAGCAGGCCGGAGGCGAGCGGGACCCGGGCGATGATGCCGACGCCCGCGGCGACGGCCGCCGGGAGGACCTCGTCCAGCGGCTTGAGGCGGAACGGGTTGAGGATGATCTGTACGCTCGCGACGCCCGGGCGCGCGATGGCGGCGAGTGCCTCGGCACAGGTCTCGACGCTCACCGCGTAGGCGGCGATCCGCTGTTCGGCGACGAGGGTGTCCAGGGCGTCGTAGACGGCGTCCGAGGAGTAGACGGCGCCGGGTGGGCAGTGCAGTTGTACGAGGTCGAGTGTGTCGGTGCCGAGGTTGGCCCGGGAACGGTCGTTCCAGGCACGGAAGTTGTCCAGGACGTAGTTCTCCGGCACCTGATCGGCGCGACGGCCCATCTTGGTGGCGACGAAGACGTCCGCGTCGGGGCGGTTCTTGAGGTAGCGGCCGATGAGCTGTTCGCTGCGGCCGTCCCCGTACACGTCCGCGGTGTCGAAGAAGGTGACGCCGGATGCGACGGCCGCGTCGAGGAGCCCGAAGGCGTCGTCCTCCGCGACCTCGCCCCAGTCGCCCCCGAGCTGCCAGGTGCCCTGTCCGACGACCGAGACGTCACGGCCGGTCCTGCCGAGTGTGCGCTGTTCCATGAGGATCATGCTATTCCGCTTCTCGCGTGGGAGGAGTGGACGGCGGCAGGAGCACCGCTGCCGCCGTCCACGTCTGATGCCCCCAGGGAGCGGGCGGGCCCGGGAGGGGGGAGCCGGCACCCGTCCGCGGACTGCCGCGGACGGGTGCCGGGGCTGCTGGTTCCACCGCGGCCGACACCTCGGGCGCCCGCGCCGGTCCGTCGCCGGTGGTCCGTCGCCGGTGGTCAGTCGCCGGTGGTCAGTCGCCGGTGGTCAGTCCCCGGTGGTCAGTCCCCGGTCGTCAGTCCCCGGTCGTCACGCGGACGTAGTCGATGACCATCTCCTGCGGGAACTGGGTGGAGCCGTCGGGGTCGCCCGGCCAGTAGCCGCCGACCGCGAGGTTCAGGATGAGGAAGAAGGGCTTGTTGAACACCCACTGGTTGCCGCCCAGGTCGGCGGGGGTGCGCCGCTGGAAGACGTTGCCGTCGACGGACCAGGTGATGGAGTCGGGCGCCCAGTCGACGGCGAAGGTGTGGAAGTCGTCGGCGAACGCCTGCCCGTCGGGCAGCGTGTACGAAGCGCCGATGCCGCCGGAGCCGGAGTATCCCGGTCCGTGCAGGGTGCCGTGGACGGTGCCGGGTTCGAAGCCGACGTTCTCCATCACGTCGATCTCGCCGCTGTCCGGCCAGCCGACGTTGCCGAAGTCGTCGCCCAGCATCCAGAACGCGGGCCAGATGCCCTGGCCGCGCGGGATCTTGATCCGCGCCTCGACATGGCCGTAGGCCGCGGCGAACTTGCCCGAGGTGTTGAGCCGGGACGAGGTGTAGTCACAGGTCCCGTACCAGCACTGGTAGTTGCCCGGGTTCTCCTTCCGGGCGGTGATGACGAGGTTGCCCTGGCCGTCGAGCGCGGCGTTGTCGTTGCCCGGGGTGTAGAACTGCCGCTCATGGTTGTTGACGTTGTCGCCGGTCTCGAGCTGCCACTTGCCGCCGTCCACGGCGGCGCCGGCCGGTCCGTCGAACTGGTCCTCGAAGGCGACCGCCTGGGCAGCCGGGCCGGGGGCCGGGGAGCCGGTGGCGGGTGCGGCGGACGCTCCGCCGGGGAGCGCGGTCAGGATGGCGGAACAGCAGAGCAGCGAGGCCGCGTAGAGAGCGACGCGGCGGCGCCGGGAGACGCTGCGCGCCGTGGAGTGCGTGGGGTGCACGGTCATCACATCACTTCGCGTGGGGGGCATGCGCATGACAGGTGGACGCCGAGAGGTGAACGGTTGGGGCGATCACCTCGGGCGCATATTTCAATTCTTGATTTAAGGGAGTGCCGAAGGAGCCGTCAATAACCTGGTCCGGACCGGAGAAGGAACGGCATGCGCCAGAGGCATATGCATCTGAAGACAGCCGTACATCGTGCGGTTCGCACTCCGCGGCCGCAGAGTGGAGATACAGGCGAAGGGAGCACGACGTGGACAACGACAGCGCACCGCGGCCCCACTTCGTCGTGCAGATCCATGACGCGCGCCGCCTGCACTTCGACTTCCGGCTGGAGGTCGACGGCGTACTGAAGTCCTGGGCGGTGCCCCGCGGGCCCTCGGAGAACCCCAGCGACCGCCGGCTCGCCGTGCCGACAGAGGATCACGCCCTGGAGTACCGCGAGTTCGAAGGGGTCATCCCCCGGGGCGAGTCCGGCAGCGGCACCGTCATCGTCTGGGACCAGGGCACCTACCGGCCCCTCGGGCACGACGGGCAGGGCGACTCCGTCCCCTTCGCCGAGTCCCTGGAGCTCGGCCATGCGACGTTCTGGCTCCACGGGGCGAAGCTGCACGGCGAGTTCGCGCTCACGCGCATCCAGCAGGGCGACGAGCCGGACAGCGGCGGCCACGAGGCGTGGCTGCTGATCAAGGCCAACGACCGCCTCGCCGTACGCGGCAGGCCCGGCTCCCCCGACCCGTACCACGCACGCTCCGCCCGTACGGGACGGACGCTGCACCAGGTCGCCGCGGCGGCGGCCCGGGAGCCCGGGGGTCTCTGACCGGGGGTTTCTGGCCTCAGGTCTCCGGCCTGGGGTCTCCGGCCTGGGGTCTCTAGGGCGTGTCCGGGCCGGGGTCTCTAGGGCATGTCCGGGCCGGGGATCTCGGCGAGCACATCCGTGTAGAGCGAACGCCGGTCGGGCCGGGCGTGGGCCGCGGCCCGGCGCAGGACCGGAACAGCCGCCCCGCCGAAACCGACGAGCGCGTCCCGGGCGGCCCTCCGGACCACCGGCTTCGCGTGGTCGAGGAGCCGGACGAGGTCGGGCAGCGCGGGCTCCCAGGAGGCGCGGCCGAGCGTCCGGACCGCCATGCGCACCACGTCCGGCAGCGGATCGGACAGCAGGAGCGCGGTGAGCCGGGCGTGGGTGTCCCGGTCGAACAGGGCGCGCGAGGTCCGGTGGGCGTGCAGGCGCACGCCGGCACGCGGATGGCGCAGCAACTCCTCGACCAGCGCCCGCACCCCCGGGTCCGGGACGGCTCCGGGCGCGGGCGCGTGCTCCTCGACGAGCCGGGTGAGCACCCGGCGGGTCTGCTCGGGCGTTCCGGTGCGGGCCAGACCGAGCAGTTCCGGCAGCGACGGGGGGTCCGCCGGGGCCGCCGGTCTCCGTGGCGGGGCGCGCAGGGCGTCGAGCGCGGCGGCGTCGTCGTGTTCGGCCCCGGGTGCGCGCAACGGGCCGTCGACGAGGACGAGCGCGTCGGCCAGGGCGTCGCGGCCCTCGGTACGCAGAAGGCGCTCGGCCCTGGTCAGCGTGGGGGTCCGGAGCAGCCGCAGGCCGGTCAGCAGGTCCAGCAGCCCGAGGTCGCCCGCCTCGATGCGAGGCGCCAGGAGGTGGGCGAGGGCATCGGCCCGAACGTTGCGCAGCGTGGTGCGGGCCGCCTCGTGCACAGCGGGCGGACCGTGTTCCCACCACCGGACAAGCAGCGGGACGAGCGGGGGCAACTCGTCCCCGGACAGCCGGGCCGCCCAGCGCAGCGCCCGCTCGGGCAGCACACCGTGAGCGGTCAGCTCCGCGACGGCGGGGTGGCGACCGCCGGTCGGGCCGGTCTCTCCCGGCTCTTCGGCGGCGTGGGCGATGAGGTCCAGGGAGGTGGCGTCGGGGAGTACGTCGACCCGGCCGCGCAGATACGCCCGCAGCACGGCGAGCGACGCCTGCGGCTCGGGCCAGTCGCACAGGGCCCGCGCGGCGGTGGTGCGGCGCTCCGGACTCCCGGTGTCCAGCATGGCCAGCAGCCGGGCCCGCTGGGCGGCCGACCGGGGCTGGTCGAGATCGTCCGCCCGCACCGGACGCGACGAGGCTCCGGGGGCCGCGCTCGCCGCCCTGGTCTCGGCGATGGTCCACTCGGGCGCGTCGAGCGGCTGGAGTTCGGTCATCCAGTCGACAAGTCGGCCCCGCACGCCGGGCGCGGCCCCGGGATACGCCTCGACGAGCGCGGAGAGCAGCTCCCGGGACCCGGGCCCGGCGGTGGCGCGGCCGGCCCCGGCGGGGGCACCGCGCTCCCGGAACTCCGCCAGCGTTTCGGGCGTCCGTACCGCCACGGCCAACTCCGCACGCCATACGGCTGGTTCATCGGATGCCGCCCGTTCCTCCGGTACGCCGAACGCTTCACGGAGCACGGCGGGCGCGGCCTGCCAGGGGTCGGCGCCGAGGTGAGCGGCGGCCAGGGCCCGGTCGAGGTCGGCGCGGACGAGCACCGCCCCCAGCCGTCGGAGCAACGTCAGAGCGGAGGCGGCCGCACCGGGCCGGCCGTCCGGGCCCGCGGGCGGCAACCTGCGGATCCCCTCGACGACGGTGAAGCGCTGCACGGCGGACAGGTGCGGTGCGACGGCGTGTACAACGTCGGTCAGCTCCTCGACCGACCCGACCGACGCGGCCACGGTGACCGGCCCGGCCGACCCGGCCGACGCGGCCGACCCGGCCGACGCGGCCACAGTGACCGGCCCGGCCGACTCGCCCCCGGTCGTGGCGGCGTCGAACACATCGGTCACCGTGGCCGCGTGCCGGACGAGTACCGCCACCTCGTCGGCGGACCACGGCCCCGGGCACAGGCGCAGGGCGCACAGCAGCAGGCGGCCGCGGAGTCCGGCGTCGCCGATACTGTCGGCCAGCCCGAGCCAGTGACCCAACAAGGCGCGTGCCACCGGCAGTTCGTCGGCGACGCGGGCTTCCGGGAGTACGGGACGCCGGGCGATGCGCAGGGCGAGCGCCGGGTCCCATCCGGCCCGCAGCAGAGCCGCCACATCGGGGTCGGACCCGCCCGGCAACCCGCGGTGGGCGCCGGGCGGCTTCGGCACACCGTGCCGGGCCAACGACTCCGCCAGGTCCGCCACGGAGCCGGCGGCGAGCCGGACGACGCCGTCGGCGACGCGTGCCAGCAGCGCGGGGACGACCGGCGAGGCCCCCGCGTCGAGGGCGAGCACGGCGCGGGCGGTCACCTCGCGGTCGAGGGCGCTCACCAGGAGACGGCGGGTGCGCTCGTCGCGAGCCGCTTCGGCTGCGGCGAGGAGCGTCGCGGCGTACGCGCTGCCCACGATGGCGCGCAGCGCCCGTGTCAGTGCGGACCGCAGCCCCGGGTTGTCGTCGCGGCCGAGCGCCCGCAGGACATGCGGGACGGAGGCGGGCGCGCCCGCGTGGAGGAGGGTCGCCGCCGCGGTCTTCCTGATGTTCATGTTCGGGTGGTGGAGGCAGGTAGCGACGGCCTCGCCCGCCCAGCGGGCCCGTGCCGTGCCCAGGGCCAGGAGGGCCGCCCGTACGGTCCGGATGTCCGGGTCGGAGACCAGCGGGACGAGCGTCGCGGACAGAGCGCGGGCGTCCCTGCCGGAGGCGTCGTGGGCCAGCAGGGCGATGACGTGCTTGCGCACGTGCGGGTCGCGGCCGCGCAGCAGGCGGTGCACCCGGGCGCGGGTGGACGGGGTCGCGGGGACCTGGAGCAACGCCTTGAGCAGTACCGCCTGTTCGCCGCCGGTGAGCCCGGGGCGCTCCAGCAGGCCGAGCACCGTCGCGGTGAGGAACGCGTGGCCCGCGCCGGCGCCGTCCTCGGCGTCGAGCAGACAGACGGGCCTGATCCGCCGTCGTCCCCGCAGCCTGCGCCCGAGGGCGCGCACCGCTTCCAACGCCTCGTGCGGCAGCTCCGGTTCGCCGTCCGGCCGGGCCGGGGCTGCGGGTTCGACGCCGGGCCACGGGGCGACCGTCCTCGGCCGGGGCGGCCCGGGCACGTCGTCCCGGGCTGCCGCGAGATCGCGCACGATGCGCAGGAGCAGGTCGGCGACGAGGGACTGGCTCCCCGTACCGGCGTACTCCGTGATCCTGCGCAGCGACGCCACGGGGTCGTCCACGTCCACACGGGCGCGCAGTACGGCCAGTTCGCGCTCGTCGGGGGCGCCGAGGTCGGCCTCGACGTCGCGCGGGAGGGCCCGGGGGTCGAGCCGGTCGAGCAGGTCCCGCCGCTGCCCCGGGTCATGGGTGAGGTGCCAGAGGATCGCCAGTGCCCGATCGCGTACGGGGCGCAGTTCGGGTGCGACCGGGAGGCGGGGGAATCCGTCCGGGGCAGTGGGCGGGCCGTCCGGGGCGGTGGGCGGGCCGTCCGCCGGATCGCCCGCGCCGAGCCCCCGGGCCAGCGCCGATCGCGTACGGTCGCCGCCGATGGCCTCCAGGGCATCCAGCGCGGCGGCCGGGGCCGTGGCCAGCAGGGCGAGTACGGACTCCTCGGCACCCGGGGGGCGCAGGACGCGGATCGCGTCGAGGAACGGGCGCGGGGCGAGGGCGGCCGGGAGGAGCCGCGCGACGGCCTCGCCGATGGGGATGTCGGCGGCTCCCTGCCGCGACAGGGCGACGAGCAGTTCCAGCCGGCGCGGCCAGTCCGGGGCGGTGGGCGGGGCGTCGATGAGGGCGTCGAACAGTGGGCGACGGCAGGTGTAGAGGACCGTGGCGACGTCCTCCGCCGGAAGGGTGTGGTCGGCCAGGGCCAGGGCGAGGAGCGGCCCGACATCCGGCTCCGCCGGGAAGTGGCCGCGCCGGTGCAGTCCGCGCAGACAGGTCAGCACGGGCCCGGCGAGCAGGAGGGGGTCCGTGGCGGCCAAGGCCACCAGGCGGGCGATGTCGGTGCGTTCCGCCTGCTCGCCCAGGAGTTCCGCGGCCTGTCGGCGCAGTGCCGGAGGCCCGGCCGGGTCCTCGGCGGTGGTCCACAGCACCGTGTGGTGACCGTGCCGGGCCGCGGTGACGAGGGCGGCGGCCGCGAGGGCCGCCGCCGGCCCGGCACGGTCGGCACACCGACCGTCGCGGGCGCCCGCCGACCGGGTCAGCGGTGACGGGGGCAGGGGCGTCACCGCCGCCCAGGGCTCGGCGAGTTCGCGCAGCGCACCGGTCACGACGTCATGGTCGGGCGCGTCGAGGAGCCGGACGAGCCGGCCGCGTACGAACGCCGGTGCGAGCAGTCCGGCGTGCAGCCCGTCGCGGGCCAGCCGCAGCGCCTCGGCCCCGAGGACCGGGTCGCCGGTGTCGACGAGTTCGGCCACGAGCAGGTCGGGGCGGTGCGCGTCGGCGGCGGCGCTCTCGCGGACGGCCCGGTAGAGGAGTTCGCCGGCCGGTTCCGTGCGGAGGACCGCCGGGTCGCCGAGGAGTTCGGTCCGCAGCCAGGCGATCCGTACCCGGGCGGGCAGCACGGCGGCACGCCAGTCGGGCAGCCGGTGCCGCGGCGTCCGCGTCACGAGGCGGGCGTGCAGCCCCGCGAGCAGGAGGGATTCCTCGGGCGACTCCCCCGGGGTGTCGGGCAACAGGCGAGCCACCAGGGCGAGCCGCTCGGCATCTCCGGCGCCCGAGGTCTCCGGGGCATCCGAGGCGCCCGGGACGTCCGCGGCGCCCGGGGCATCCGGGACGTCCGTGGCACCCATGGCACCCGACGCGCCCAAGCCGCCCAAGTCATCCGTGCGTTCGGCGAGGAGGGTGAGGCCGAGGTGCCGCATCCGGGGCGCGGTGTGCCGGACCATCCGGGCGAGAAGTTCCGGCGGGCAGGTACGGGCGTCGAGGCGCCGGGCGAGCAGACCGGTGTCGGCGCGGTCGAAGGCGTCGCTGATCGGATCGTCCGGGGGGATGGTCACCGACGGAGCGTAGACGGCCGGTTCACTCCTCCGCCTCGGGATATTCGGACGCCCGGTTCCGCACCGGCCCCGCCGTGATCGATGATGTGGCCCGGGGCCGCCGCCCCGGCGGGAGCAACAGCCGTTGGACGAAGGGGTTGTGATGCGGAATCTGCCACCGGACCCGGCGACGACGGACGCGCGGGAGGTGCCCCGTACGGGAGAGGACGCCCAGGTGATCGTGGTGGGGGCGGGCCCGGCCGGCTCGTCGGCCGCGTATCACCTGGCGCGGGCCGGAGTGGACGTGATCCTGCTGGAGAAGGCCCGCTTCCCCCGGGAGAAGGTGTGCGGCGACGGCCTCACCCCGCGCGCGGTGCACCAGCTCATCCGGATGGGCGTCGACATCACCGCACCGGGCTGGACGCGTTCGCGCGGTATGCGCTGGGTGGCCGGGGAGCACCGGGTGCACATCGAATGGCCCGCGCTGGGCCGCTACCCGGACTTCGGCCTTTCCCGCAGCCGGCACGACTTCGACGACATCCTGGCCCGGCACGCCGTGGCGGCCGGGGCCCGGCTGTACAGCGGCTGGAAGGCGGAGCGGCCACTGACGGACCGGGCGGGCCGGGTCACCGGGGTCTCCGCGTCCTCGGACTCCCCCGACGTCCCGGAGCCGGTCGACTTCCGCGCGCCGGTCGTCGTCGCCGCCGACGGGGCCTCCGCCAGGCTCGCCCTGGCCCTCGGCCTGGAGCGGGACCCCGGGCGGCAGATCGCGACCGCGGCCCGGCGCTACTACCGCAGCCCTGAGCGTTCCCAGGAGGAGTATCTGGAGCTCTGGGCCGACCTCCGTTTCCCCGGCAGTGGCCCGTACCTGCCCGGCTACGGGTGGATCTTCCCGATGGGCGACGGCCGGGTCAACGTCGGCCTCGGGGCGCTGCCCCACCGGCGGCACGGCAAGGCGGACCTGCGCGCGACCCTGGACCAGTGGCTGGCCCGGACCCCGGAGGAGTGGGGGCTGCGCGAGGAGAACGCGGAGGGCCCGGTCCGCAGCGCGGCCCTGCCGCTCGGTTTCAACCGCCATCCGCTGTACGCGCGCGGGCTTCTGCTGGTCGGCGACTCCGGCGGGATGGTCAGCCCCTGGAACGGCGAGGGCATCGCCCAGGCGATGGAGGCGGGCGAGGTCGCGGCCGAGACCGCGGCCCTCGCCCTGGCCCATCCCCGGGGGCCCCGCCGCGAACAGGTGCTGCGCGGCTACCCGGTGGAGATGAACCGCCGCTGGGGCCGCTACTACCGCCTGGGCAACACCGCCGCCGACCTGATCTTCAGCCGCTCGGGCTTCCAGCCGGTGCTCAACCGGTACGTCATGGGCTCCCCGTTCCTCCTCGACGCGCTGGCCCGGCTGCTCACCGACCTGACGGACAAGCCCTCGCGCGATGTGATCGACCACGTCCTCAACACGGCGTTCCGTCTCGTCCCGGCCCCGAGGCCGGGCCTGCGCGGCGGCGGCCGGGTCCGGAAGCGCTGACGGCAGGGCGAGGCGGGGCGGGGCGGGGTCATCTCCGGCCTCAGCCTCGTCCTGCTGCCGGCCGTTTCGCGGCCGCGGTGATGGTGGTCGCCGGAGCCACCGCGATCGCGGCCATCCACCCGGAGCGGGACGCCCTGCGGATCCGGGCCGCCGCGACGGCGCGGGCGGACCGGTGACGCACGCTCCGGCCCCGTGAGGGCCGGTCAGGAGGCGGCGGGCCCAGGGGCGTCGTCCGACTGCGGCCCGTCGTCCGCGCGCAGAGCACGGCGTGCCACCGCGACGAAGTGCTCCTTGGCGTCCTCGAGTTCATCGGGCCGCGCCTGCCCGCGCAGACCGTCGACGATGCCGCAGGCCGCCCGGTGGACCTCGGGCGGCCCCTCCAGGGCTACCTCGGCCAGGGCCGACGACAACGTCACCGTTCCCGGGTCACCGCCGACTCCGGTACGCGCCGCCGTGACCGCGCGCTCGGCGGCATCGAGGAAACGCACGTAGGTCTGCCGACGCAGGTCGAGCACGCGCACCGCGGCCTGTTCCCGCAAGGTCATACGGACCGTGGCGAGCATCGCGTCGGCCTGCCGCTCACCGGCCAGCCGGGCGGCCTCCGCCTGCCTGATGCCGGCACTGCGGCCGTACCAACCGGTGACGGCACCACCCGCGATGGCGGCCGCCGCCGTGATCAGTGCGATCACCCATTCACTCATGACCGGCATTGTCCCGTCCGGCAGGTGGCGCGCGCCGCCGTCCTCGTCGACTGGGACGGGGATCACGTGGGCGCGGTCGTGCCGGCGCGGGAGCGATACGATCGCCGTATGCCGTCCCGAGCCCGCAAACAGCGTCTGATGTGGGAAAACCGCCCCTTCTCGGACCCGTCCCACGGTAGAATTCAATGATTGGGGCGACGGGCGACGGGCGACGGGCGACGGGCGACGGGCGACGGGCGACGGGCGACGGGCGACGGGCGACGGGCGACGGGCGACGGGCGACGGGCGACGGTTCTGTTCGCCGTGCGGTCGGCTGTGGCGCTGTACCGCCTCCTCGACGTACTGCCGGTGCTCGCCGGTGACGACCGGATCAGCACACGCTTCACGCTGGTGCCGGGATCGGATTTCAGTGCGGATGCCCTGACGGCTGTCGACACCGCGGGAGCCCGCATCATCCCGTGGGACGAAGCCCGAAGCCGTACGTTCGACCTGGTGCTGGTCGCCAGCCCGAAGGGTGATCTGCGGCTGCTGCACGGTCACCGGGTGCTCCTCCCGCACGGCGCCGGTTTCAGCAAGACGATCCGCGGCGAGGGCTCACCGGATTCCGCATCCGGCCTGGATCCGAAGTACCTCCTGTCCGGCGAGGGCAGTTGGGCGACCGTGCACGCCCTCGCCCATCCCCATCAGGTCGACCGGCTGCGTGCCGCGAGCCCGCACCACGGCGAGAAGGCGCAGGTCGTGGGAGATCCCACCCTGGAACGGCTGCTCGCCTCCCGTTCCCTCCGTGACCGGTATCGCGCCGCGCTGGGCACCGGCGCACGGCGGCTGGTGGCGATCACCTCCACCTGGGGCCCTCGGTCGCTACTCCGGCAACGCCCGGATCTCCCGGCGGAGCTGGCCGCCGTGCTGCCTCACGACACCCATCAACTGGCGCTGGTCGTGCACCCCAACGAGCGGGCCCGGGTGGGAACGTTCGAGCTGCGGGAGCACCTGGCGCCCGCCCTCGACGCGGGCATGGCGCTCGTCGGGGCCCATGAGGAGTGGGCCGCCACGCTCATCGCCGCCGACGCGCTGATCACCGACCACGGCTCGGCCGCCCTGTACTACGCGGCGGTGGCCGACCGTCCGGTGATCGCCGCCTGCGACGGGGGCGACGAGCTGATCGCGGGCAGCCCGATGGCCCGGTTGCTGGGGACGGTCCCCCGACTGGGCCCGGCCGGGGATGTTCTCGACAGTCTGACGGCGTACCGTCCGGGGTCCGGACCGGCGGCGGCCCGGGCCGCGTTCGCCGAGCAGGGACACGCTCTGGACCGGATGCGGCAGCTGCTCTACGGGCTGCTCGGTCTTCCCCTGCCCACCGTGCCGGTCGAACCGCGGACGCTGCCCGCCGTGTCCCCCACGACGCGCACACCGGTCGCCTTCGATGTCTTCCTCGACCGTGCCGGGGACCGGGTGCGGGTGGACCGCTTTCCCGCTCATACGGGGCTCCCGGGGAATCACCTGGCCGTCGAATACGGTGCGGCCGGCGAGCGGAACGTCCAGAGCGCCGGGTTGCTCTACCGTCGCCCCCTGATCACCGGGCCGGGCCCGCTGGACGCCGCCTGGACGGCGGGCGGCTGGTCGGCCCATGCGCTCGACCGGTACCCGGGCTGCCGGGCGGCGGCCGCCGTGCTGGCCTCGGGGACGAGCGTCCTGCGGGTCCGGGGCGACGACCGGCTGCTCGCCGTCCGGACCGAGCCCCGGATCGAGGGCGGCCGTGTGGTGCGCGCCGATCCGGCGGCCGCGCTCTCCGCCGTGCACGCCTGGGTGCTGAAGCGGGAGGAGCCGCCGCCCGCCTTCCACTGCCTGCTCGGCCACCGCGACTTCCGGGTCGTGGTGTCGCCCGCCACGGCGGCCGAGGAGGCCCAGACCTTCTGACCGGCCCTGCGCGGGGGGCCTCAGGCCAGTCCGTGCCGACGCCTGAGCGCCTCGGCGGCGTCCCGGTGCTCCTCTGCCTCGGTCATGTTCCCCTCGTCGTCCGCGACCTGGGCGAGGACGTCCAGGGCACCGGCGGCTCCGAGGTCCGAACTCCTCGCCCTGGCCGCTTCCAGCGACGCCTCGACGAACCCGCGGGCCTCGGCGCTCCGGCCGACCAGGCGCAGCGCCTGCCCGAGGGCGAGCCCGGTACGGCCGGTCATACGCGCCCGCCCCTGCGCCACGGCCACCGAGTGGGCCAGGGAGAGCAGTTCCACCGCCGACTCCGGATCACCGAGCTTGAGGCGGGCCTCGCCCAGCCGGTACGTCAGCAGCATCTCTCCGTACGGGTTGGGGATCGCCCGGTGCAGGCCGCGGCACTCCTCGAAGTCCTGGACCGCCGAGGGCCAGTCGCCCCGTACGCCGTTCAGCGTTCCCCGGAACTCCACGACGGAGGCGCGCAGCTTCGCGTCCCTCGTCGAGTCGCCCAGCATGTGCGCCCCGGCAGCAGCATGACGGAGCGCGTCGCCGGCTTCCTCCGTCCGCCCCGACTGCCAGAGCGAGCGGGCCAGTTGGCAGTGGGTGCGTACGATGGCGGGGATGTTGTTCCCGGCGCGCACGGCGGACTCGTTGGCCGTACGGAAGACCTCGGTCACATCCGTCTGGTGCGGGTGATCGAGGAAGAACGTCCATACGGGTTCGCTCAGCTGCCAGGCCTCGTCGTCCCAGCCCCGCGCGTGGGCGAGCCGAACACAGGCGAAGAGGGTGTGCCGCTCCTCGTACAACCACTGTGCGGCCCGTAGTTTCCGTGCCTCGGCCACGGCCGGGTCCGGGGCTTCCGCCGGGTTCTCCAGGAGGGCGTCCGGGGCTCCTTCGCGTTCGAGCACGTCCTCCGCGAGGGTCAGGCGCGGACCCGCGGCGAACCGGTCCGCCAACTGCCCCTGGTACAGCACCCAGCGTACGAACCGGAGCTGGGCCTCGGCCAGTTCACCGTCGGCGGCGTCCAGACGCGCCCGGCGCCGGGCGTGATCGCCGAGCCACTCGGGGAGGCGGACCCGGCCGTTCTCCCGGTGCACCAGGTCCCGGATGTCCAGGAATCCCGCCCCGTTCAGCTCCTGCAGGGCGTCGTCGCAGGCTTCGTCCCCCAGTCCCAGGAGCGCTGCCGCGGCTTCCCTCGTCAAGGAGATGTCCGGGACCCCGGCCAGCAGACGGTACAGAAGAGCGGATGCCGGCCGTAATTCCTTGTACGTCTCGTCCCAGAACGGTTCCACTTCCGCGATTCCCTTCTCCCCGAATTGCGCGGACAGCCCTGCGGTCAGCCGTGACAGGGGAAGCAGCGGATTTCTGCGCAGCCAGGCTCCGGCGGCACGCAGCGCGGCGGGGAGGCCGGAGCAGAGCCTCACCAGTTCCCTGGCGGCGGTCGGATCGGCTGCCAGGCGGCGGTCCCGGACGAGGAGACCCAGCAGTTCCAGCGAGACGGACTCCGGGAAGGAGGAGAGGGCGATCTCCAGCGCCGTGCCGTCGGCCAGATCGGGGAGCGGCCCCCGGCTCACCAGGATGACCACGGCAGCGCCCGACGGCGGCAGCAGAGGAGTGACCTCGGAGCCGTACTTCGCATTGTCCAGGACCAGGATCAGGGGTTCGTCCCCCGTCTTCCGCCAGTACTGTCTGCTCCGGTCGTCGAGCCGGGCGGCGAGCGTCTCCACCCCCAGCGAGGTGAGCAGATGGCCGAGTACGTCCCCGACGTCGAGCCGGCCGCGCAGCCGGAACCGGTCGAGGTCGGCGGTCAGCACCCGCCCTCCGGTCCGGGCGCACCAGGTGCGGGCGATCCGGTGGGCGAGCTCCGTTCTGCCCAGTCCGGCGGGTCCCCACAGCACCACGGGGAACGCGCGGTTGGGGGCGGTCCACTCCCCCAGCCCTTCGAAGACCTGCGCCGTCTCGTCCTCACGGTCGACGAAGTGCGCGATCTCCGGCGGAAGTTCCGTTGTCATCCTGGTCCGGCCCCGTCCACGCGATCAGCATTGCCCAGGCGAAGGGTACGCAGGTTCGGGCGGGAAGGAGCAGGATCCCGCGTACGTGTCCGGCATCGCCCGGGAGCGAACAGGGCTGATGGGCGTACGGTTTCGGCGACAGGCGACAGGCGACCGGTGGACCGGAGGAACGGTGGACCGGAAGACCGGAGGAACGGACCGATGACGGTATGAGGATCACCGCGCGCGGGCTCAACCGCTCCACGCTCGCCCGGCAGTTGCTGCTGCGGCGGGAGCCGCTGGACGCCTCCGAGGGGATCCGGCGGGTGGTCGCGCTCCAGGCCCAGCAGCCGGCCTCGCCGTACGTCGCGCTGTGGAACCGGCTCGCGGGGTTCGACCCGGCCGGGCTCGACGCGGCGTTCGCGGAACACGTGGTCGTCAAGGCGACGTTGATGCGGCTCACGCTCCATGCCGTGCACGCGGATGACCACCCGGCGTTCCGGGAGGCCATGCACCCGGTGGTGCGCGCGTCCCGGCTGAGCGCCCGCTTCACCGCCTCCGGGCTGACGGCGAAGGACGCCGACGCGCTGGTCCCCCGGCTGCTGGAGTTCGCGGACCGGCCCCGGACCACCGCCGAGTGCGAGGCCTGGCTGGGCGAACAGCTGGGGGAGCCGCCGAAGGCCGGGGCGTGGTGGGGGCTGCGGCAGTACGCACCGCTGCTCCACGCGCCCACCGCGCCGCCGTGGTCGTTCGGTCACCGGCCCTCGTACATCGCGCCCCGTACCGGTCCTCTGCGGGCGGATCCCGATCCGGAGGCGTCGGCAGCGGCCCTGGTGTCGCTGGCCCTGCGCTACCTCTCGGGGTTCGGGCCCGCCTCGGTCGCGGACGTGGCGCAGTTCGCCATGGTCACGCGGGCCAGGGCGCGGGCGGCGCTGGCGGACCTCGCCAGGGGCCTGGAGCTGCTGACGGGCCCGGCGGGCGAGGAGTTGTTCGACCTGCCGGGCGCCCCGCGTCCGGACGGGGCGGAGCCCGCGCCGCCCCGGCTGATGGCGATGTGGGACAGCGTCCTGCTGGCGTACGCGGATCGCGGCCGGGTCCTCCCGGAGGCGTACCGCAGGACCGTGATCCGTGCGAACGGTGACGTCCTGCCGACGCTGCTGGTCGACGGGTACGTGGCCGGGGTGTGGCGTCCGGTCGCCGGGGGCATCGAGGCCACCGCGTTCCATCCCCTGCCCGACGAGGTCTGGGAGGAGCTCGCCGCCGAGGCCCGGTCGCTGGTGGGGTTCCTAGCCGACCGCGAACCGGAGGTCTACCGGCGCTACGGCCACTGGTGGAGCCGCCTCCCGGATGCCACCGTGCGGCTGCTGCCCGGGGGTTGAGCCGGGCAGTCCGATCCGGGAACCGCGAACGGATGCTCTACAGCCCTGTAGATTCAGCCCTGTCGTCCAGTCCGCTCCAGAGAAAGCAGCAACCATGTTCGGGATCGGCGAACTCACCATCCTTCTCCTGGTGATCGTGGCGGTGCTGGCCGTGAAACGGCTGCCCGAGCTCACGCGATCGGCCGGCAAGGCGGCACGCATCCTCAAGAGCGAGAAGCAGGCCCTCAAGGACGACGAAGACCCCCGGTCGCCTCGCCGCGTGATCCGCGGCGAGGCGACCGAACGCGACACGCCGTAGACCCGCGAGCCCTAACGCCGGTCGTCGTCGAACGCGCGGTGGAGCGTGTAGCGCCGGTGGTCGGCTCCTTCGGGGTGGCAGCGCGTGGCGGGATTCCCTCGGTCATGGACACTCCCGGGAACCGCGCGGACACCCTCCGCAGTTGTGCGGATGGCCCCGCCCGGGGCCGCCCGCCGTCAGGGCGGGGAATTACGCTCCCAGGAGGCAGCAGTGGCCCAGATCGACCTGGACAAGGTGCTCGACAAGGCTTACGCGGACAAGGACCTGACCACCATCCTCTCGGCTCCCGTGGCGGCCCTGAAGGGGGTCTCGGACCGCGACGGCGAGCTGCTCCAGGAGGCGTTCGGCGTCAAGACGGTGGCAGATCTGGCCAAGTTGAAGTACGTCCGCTGGGCCCAGGCGCTCGCCGCCCTGGACACCAGCTCGTCCTGACCGGACGGTGTCCGCCCGCCGGAGCGATCCGGCGGGCGGACACCGCGTGCTACAGCGGTGTCGCCGCTTCCAGGACGAGGAACAGCGCGACGGCCGCGTTCAGCGCGGAGAGCGCGGAGACGGTCGTCCCGGCCGCGGCGACGAGCGCGGCGGCGCCGGCCGGGGTGAGGGCCGGGGGCCAGCCCCGGTCCGGCGGCACCGGGCCCAGGAGTGCTGCCACCCGGCGCGGCACCGGCCCCGCTGCGGCGAAGGCGGCGAAGGCCGTGCCGCCGGGGGCCGGGCGGGAGACCAGCGCCGCCTTGCCGACCGCGCGTGCGGTCAGCCGGCGGTCGCCGGTGACCCGGGCCGCCTCCTCGTCCGCCCAGCGCTCCGTGCTGTAGACCAGGGCCCCGAGCAGCGGCCACAGCAGGGGGTTGACGCAGCCGGCCAGCCGCGTCGCGAGCAGCAACCGGTGGTGGCGGCCTGCCAGATGGGCCCGTTCGTGGGCGAACAGGGCCCGGCGCTCGGCCGGTTCGAGGGAGGCGAGCAGGGCCGTGGAGACCATCACCCGTCCCGGGGAGCCGGGGAGTGCGTAGGCGTACGGGACGTCGTCGGGCAGCACGGCGACGTCGTCGCCGCCCGACAGACCTTCGAGCGCCCGGTGGGCCCGGGCCCGGAAGCGGTAGTGGCGATGGACGGTGAACCCGCAAGCCCCCGTGACGGCGACGAGCGCCAGGATGGACGCCTTGCCCGCGAACGCGTCGTGCGGCACGGCGTCGCGGACCTCGTCGTCGGACCAGCCGTCGGGCAACGGGTTGCCGGGCAGCTGGGCCGTGCCCACGACCACCAGCAGGCCGAGGCAGACCAGGCTGCAGGAGGCGAGGATCACGGCGACGGTGGTCAGCAGCCGGGCCGCCCTGCGGGGGTGCAGGTGCTGTTCGGCCAGGCGCGCGATCGGCAACGCGGTCAGGGGCAGGACGAGGGGCAGGTAGACGAAGACGCCCATCGTCAGCGCTCCGGCCGGTCCGAGGGCGACGCTCCGGTGCCGTCGGGACCGCTCTCGGCGAGCAGGGCCCGCAGCAGGTCCTCGTCGTGCGAGGAGAGGACGGAGACGAAGCTGGAGAGCACCGCGTCACGGTCGCTCTGCTTGTCGAGGAGCCGACGCATCCGCAGGGCGGCGAGCCCCGCCTCGTTCGCCACCGGCTCCCACAGGACCGGGCGGCCCCGGCCGCTGCGCGTGACCGCCTGCTTGGCGTGCAGACGCGTCAGGATCGTGATGACGGTGCTGTACGAGAGGCCCGCGCCGAGTCGTTCCAGCACCCAGGCGGCGGTCACCGGCTCGCTCGCCCCGCCCAGTACCGAGAGCACCTGGGCCTCCAGCTCGCCCTGGCCACGCCTGCGGACAGGCGTTTCCCGTTCGCCACCGGCTCCTTCGGCGTCCACGGCCCGACCTCTCTCTCCGTCTCGCAGCCCGGTCGTGGCGCTTCGCCCGCCGGGCATCGGGAAATCGTATCCAGCCGGCGACGGTGCCGGCACCGGCCGAGGCCCGGCCGGTCGCCTCCTGCCCCGAAAATCTACAGTGCTGTAGATTTTATTCATTGCCGCAGCGTGTCCGCGCCGTCACCCGTGGCGTGGCCGCCACCACGTGAACACCCGTCACCGCACAAGGGAGAACATCATGGGCGTCAGCCTCGCCAAGGGCGGAAATGTCTCGCTGAGCAAGGAGGCTCCCGGGCTGACCGCGATCCTCGTGGGTCTCGGCTGGGACGTCCGCACCACCACCGGCACCGACTACGACCTGGACGCGAGCGCGCTGCTCTGCGACGAGGCGGGCAAGGTGCAGTCCAACGAGCACTTCATCTTCTACAACAACCTGAAGAGCCCCGACGGTTCGGTCGAGCACACCGGGGACAACCTCACCGGTGAGGGCGAGGGCGACGACGAGATCGTCAAGGTCGACCTCGCCTCGGTGCCCGCGACCGTCGCGAAGATCGTGTTCCCGGTCTCGATCCACGAGGCGGAGGGCCGGGGCCAGAGCTTCGGCCAGGTGCGCAACGCGTACATCCGCGTGGTGAACCAGGCGGGCGGCGCGGAGATCGCCCGCTACGACCTGAGCGAGGACGCCTCCACCGAGACGGCGATGGTCTTCGGCGAGCTGTACCGGCACGGCGCCGAGTGGAAGTTCCGTGCGGTCGGGCAGGGTTACGCATCCGGCCTGAGCGGCATCGTCGCCGACTTCGGCGTCAGTCTCTGAGCCGCCGGAATCCGGACACGTACGACCCCAACCACGTCACGACAGGCACCGAAGGCGGAACGATGACGATCAATCTCACCAAGGGCCAGCAGGTCAGCCTCACCAAGTCCGGCGGCGGCGAGCTCGGCGTCGTACGGATGGGTCTTGGCTGGAAGTCCGCTCCCCGTAAGGGATTTCTGGCGCGGCTGACCGCCCGCGAGATCGACCTGGACGCCTCGGCGGTGCTCTTCGCGGGCCCGGACCCGCAGGACGTCGTCTTCTTCCAGCACCTGACCAGCGACGACGGTTCGGTCCAGCACACCGGGGACAACCGGGTCGGCGGGGCGGGCGAGGGCGGCGACGACGAGTCCATCGTCGTCGACCTGCGGCGCGTGCCGGTCCATGTGGACCAGATCGTCTTCACGGTGAACTCGTTCACCGGCCAGACCTTCGAGGAGGTCGAGGCGGCCTTCTGCCGGCTGGTCGACGAGAGCAACGGCCAGGAGCTGGCCCGGTACACGCTGACCGGCGGCGGGCGGCACACCGCCCAGATCATGGCCAAGGTCCAGCGGACCGGCTCGGGCTGGCAGATGACCGCGATCGGCGCGGCGGCGGACGGGCGGACCTTCCAGGACCTCATGCCCGCGGTCGTGCAGCACCTCTAGGACGCCTCGGACGCCTCACCGGACAGCGGCGGGGGTGCCGTACGCGTCGCGTGCGCACCCCCGTCGGCAGTCGTAGGACCACCCGCACACAGGTATCGACCGAGGGACAGCATGGGCAGACCTTCCCGGCTCGGGGACGAGGACCGGTCCGACTACGCGAGCGCACTCGACGAGGTGATCGCCTCCCCGGAGATCGGGCGCCTGCTCGAACGCTCGGGAGTCCCCGGCGACCGGCTGCGCGTCCGGGGCCTGGCGGCCGTGGCACGCACGACTCCCGCCGCCGACGCCGAGTACCGGCGGTACGCGGACCTGCGGAGGCAGGCGCGTGGCGGGCGACGGGACGCCGGGCTGCCGTCGCTCTCCGGACCGGGCGATCAGGAGCGGCCGGGTGCCGGGGTGCTGGCGGTCCTCGGGGTGCTGACGCCGGTGCTCGCCGCCGTGGCGGCGGCGACGTTCCTGATCCTCGGGTACGGGCTGCGGCTCGCCGAGGCCCTGCCGGCCCTGGCGGGCACCCTCGTCGGGGTCGGCTGGTTCAGTCTGGTGGTCGCGGCGGTCGCGGGGCTGGTCAGCGTCGTCGCCCTCTACCGCACGGCGGCGCAGCAGTCGGCGGACGGCCCGGCGGCGGTGCCCGACCGGTCCCTCACCCCCGCCGTCGAGGACTCCCGCGAGGCCTGGCTCGCGGTGCTGCGCGACCGGGGGATCCGGCCGTTCCTCCTCCAGGAGCTGGCCGAGGCGGCGGTGCCCGGGCAGGGTCCGGGCGAGGGGCACGGCTCCCGCTTCAGCTCACCGGCGTTCGCAGGGCCTGAGTTCTCCGGTCCTGGCTTCGAGGGCTCCGGTGGGCCCGTCCCCCCGCGGCCCGGACCAGCGCGTCCATGACCCGGGTGTCCTCGCCCATCTCCGGGTGCCACTGCACCCCGAGCACCAGGCTTCCGTGCCCGGGGAGTTCCAGGGCCTCCACCGTCCCGTCGGGCGCGTGCGCGGAGGCCACCAGGCCGTCGCCGAGACGGTCGACCGCCTGGTGGTGGTAGGCGGGGACCACGGCGGTCTCCGGCACGGCGTCCGCGTACGCGGTACCGGGTACGGGGGTCACCGGGTGGCTGCCGAAGACGCCGGGGCCGCCGGTGTGGTCGTCCAGGTGCTGGTGCAGGGTGCCGCCGAGGGCGACGTTCAGCAGCTGCATGCCCCGGCAGATGCCGAGCAGCGGGACCTGCCGCTCCATCGCCGCCCGGATCAACGCCAGCTCCCAGGCGTCGCGTTCGCGGGCCGGGGGGCCCGTACGGGGGTCGGCGACCGCCCCGTACCTCGCCGGTTCGACGTCCGCTCCCCCGGCGATCACCAGCCCGTCCAGGGCAGCGACGGCGTCCCGGGCCGCGTCCTGCGCGTCGTCGGGCGGCAGCAGCACCGCGAGTCCGCCCGCCGCCCGGACGAGTCGGGGATAGCCGGCGGGCAGCAGCACCACGGGCATCTCCCACACCCCCCAGCGGGCCGGGTCCTGGTAGGTGCTGATGCCGATGACGGGCCGGGACATGGAAACGTACTCCTCGTTGGGTCGTGGTGCTGGACGGAAGGGGCGCGGTCCTCAGTCGCGGGCGAGCTCGGCCTCGGCCGCCGCGAGTGCGGCGAACTCCTCCTCCGGGGCTCCCGCGACCAGCCGGTGGCGGCTGTAGAAGGCGAAGTAGGCCAGCGCCACCGCGTACACGCCGAGCGCGATGAACGCCGCGTCGCGGTCCACCAGGAAGGTCGCCACCAGCGCCGAGCATGCCAGAACGAACGCCACGGACGAGGTGAGCGCGCCGCCGGGGGTGCGGTAGGGGCGCGGCAGCTCCGGTTCACGGCGGCGCAGCACCATGTGGGAGAGCGCCATGAGGGCGTAGCTGATCGTGGCGCCGAAGACGGCGACGTTGAGCATCCGGCCGCCGTTGCCGCTCCAGGCGGCGAGCGTGAACCCGATGATTCCGGGGATCAGCAGGCCGAGGTAGGGGGACTTGCGGCGGTTGGTCAGCGACAGGAAGCGCGGCAGGTAGCCGGCCCGGGAGAGGGCGAACAGCTGACGGGATCCGGCGAAGATCAGGGAGAAGAAGGACGCCACCAGTCCGGCGAGGCCCGCGTAGTTCACGAACCGGCTCAGGGCGGTCGGCTCGCCGGTGCCCTGCAGGGCCACCACGAGCGGGTTCCCGGCCTCCTTGATGGCGTTGGCGCCCTGGGCTCCGGTGGCGGAGACGAAGGTGATGAGGGCCAGGAAGACCAGCACGGCGAGCGAGATGGCCAGGGCCTTCGGCATCGAGCGGACGGGGTCCTTGGCCTCCTCGGCGGCGAGCGGCACGCCCTCCACCCCGAGGAAGAACCACATGCCGAACGGGAACGCCGCCCAGATGCCGAGAAGCCCGTACGGCAGCCAGGAGTTGGAGCCGAAGGCGGAGGCGTCCGCCGGGATGTCGTTGAGGCGGCCCGCGTCGAACTCGGTGAACGCGCCGACGGCGAAGATGAGGAGGGCGGCGACCGCGATGGCGGTCACCACCAGGCTGAAGCGGAGCGCCTCGCCGACGCCCCAGAGGTGGATGCCGATGAAGATCGCGAAGCAGGCGAGGTAGACGGGCCAGCCGGAGGTGAGCCCGAACAGGCCGAGTGATTCGACGTAGTCGCCGATGAACAGGGAGATCGCGGCGGGGGCGAGGATGTACTCGATGAGGATGGCCGTGCCGGTCAGGAAGCCGCCCCAGGTGCCGAGCGCCCGCCGGGCGAAGCCGTAACCGCCGCCCGCGGTGGGCAGGATGGCGGAGAGTTCGGCCAGCGCGAAGACCAGACACGCGTACATGACGCCCATCAGGACCATGGCCGCGGCGAGTCCGCCGAATCCGCCCTTGGACAGGCCGATGTTCCAGCCGGAGAAGTCGCCGGAGACGACGTAGGCGACGCCGAGACCGGTCAGCAGAAGCCAGCCGGCGCTGCCCCGGCGCAGGGTTCGGCGGTGCAGATACGCGTCCGTGCCGGACGTCCCGGGGCCCGCGCCCCCGGAAGGTCCGGCGGGTGGTCCGGCGGGTGTTTCGGTTCCCTGAGCCATGAGCGCTCCCGATGTCTGTCGACTCCGCGGACGGGAGCCGATGGCACTGCGTCGGTCAAAGGTTCGTCGGCACACCTTTGTGGAACGGGCGAGCGAATGGCAAGGGCCGTGCGTTAAAGAGTGGTTACGGATTCGGCTCCGCGCCGGTCCCCCCTCAAGGGCGGCGGGGCTCAGGCGAGGAAGCCGCGCAGCAGCGCCGCCGTGCCGCCGCAGTGCTCGCGCATCATCTCGCGCGCCGCGTCCGCGTCCCGGTCGAGCACCGCCTCGACGACGGCCGCGTGCTGCTGCTGGGAGTGCTCCAGGTTGCGCACCAGCAGCGGGATGCAGTCGAGCAGTTCGTTGAGGGTGGCCCGGACCGCGGCGTACTGGGCGGCGAGTGTGCGGGATCCGGAGAGTTCGGCGAGCGTGAGGTGGAGCAGGGTGTCCTGGCGGCGGTAGTCCTCCAGCCGGGCGCCGTGTGTCGCGTCCAGCGCCGCCCGCAGCCGGGCCTCGCCGTCGGCGGGCAGCCCCTCGGCGCACAGGCCCGCCGCCCCGGCCTCCAGCACCTCGCGGAAGCGCAGGGTGTCCTCCACGTCGACGGCGGCGATCCGGCGGCGCAGTTCGTCGCTGCCGTCGGCGGCGGCGGTGCGCGGCAGGACGAACGTTCCTCCGTAGCGGCCGCGGCGGCTCTCGACCATGTTCTGGTCCTGGAGGACCTTGAGGACCTCGCGCAGTGTGACCCTGCTGATCCGCAGATGCTGGGACAACTCGCGCTCGGATGGCAGCCGTTCGCCGGGCGGGACCAGACCGAGGCGCAGCAGCTGGAGGACCTGCTCCAGCGCCTCCTCGAAGCCGTTGCCCGCGCGGACGGGGCGCAGCACGGAGTCCGGCCGGCCGGTCGTGGCGTCCGGCCCGCCCGCCGCCGCGTCGGTGGCGGCTGCCGCCGGACGGGTGTCGTCCGCTCTCTCCCTCGTGGCCACTGGCGGATCCCCTTCCCAAGCAATGGTTCCCTGTCATACCTTAGACCGACCGGCAATTGGGGGGCGGCGTCGCAGAGCTGGGCACGCACATCTGCGGCGTTGTCGTCAATCGCCATGGCTCCGCCATGCCTCAATCCTCCGCCTTGCAGCTGCACGCACCCAGCCCCGCTCCTTCTCCCACCCCCCAATTGCCGGTCGGTCTTATGCCTCCCGGTTCACCCAAGGAGGCAATCCCGTGGCAGACCGCACACCCCCGCTCGGCGTCGACGAGCTCCGCTCACGCGTCGCGGACGGGTCGATAGACACCGTGGTGCTGGCCTTCCCGGACATGCAGGGCCGGCTTCAGGGGAAGCGGTTCGCGGCCGGGTTCTTCCTCGACGAGGTGCTGGAGCACGGGACCGAGGGCTGCAACTACCTCCTGGCCGTGGACACCGAGATGCGGACCGTCGACGGCTACGCGATGTCCTCGTGGGAGAACGGCTACGGCGACTTCGGCATGGTCCCGGACGCCGCCACCCTGCGCCCCGTGCCCTGGCACGAGGGGACCGCCCTGCTGATCGCGGATCTCGCCTGGCACGACGGCAGTCCGGTGGTGGCCGCCCCGCGGCAGATCCTGCGTCGCCAGCTCGACCGGCTGGCGGAGCTCGGCTGCACCGCCCAGGTGGGCACGGAGCTGGAGTTCATCGTCTTCCGGGACAGTTACGAGGAGGCCTGGGACCGCGACTACCGCGGGCTGACCCCGGCCAACCAGTACAACATCGACTACTCGATCCTCGGCACCGGCCGTATCGAGCCGCTGCTGCGCCGGATCCGCAACGAGATGCAGGAGGCCGGGCTGACCGTCGAGTCCGCCAAGGGCGAGTGCAATCCTGGCCAGCACGAGATCGTCTTCCGCTACGACGAGGCGCTCACCACCTGCGACCAGCATGCCGTCTACAAGACGGGCGCCAAGGAGATCGCGGCCCAGGAAGGCTTCTCGCTGACCTTCATGGCCAAGTACGACGAGCGCGAGGGCAACTCCTGCCACATCCATCTCTCGTTGACCGACGAGGACGGCGAGAACCTGATGGCGGGCGACGGCCCCGACGGCATGTCCGAGCTGATGCGGCACTTCCTGGCCGGTCAGCTCGCCGCCCTGCGGGACTTCTCCCTCCTCTACGCGCCCAACATCAACTCCTACAAACGCTTCCAGCCCGGCTCGTTCGCCCCCACCGCCGTCGCCTGGGGCGTCGACAACCGCACCTGCGCCCTGCGGGTCGTCGGCCACGGGCGCTCGATGCGCTTCGAGAACCGGCTGCCCGGCGGGGACGTCAACCCGCATCTGGCCGTCGCCGGTCTGGTCGCCGCCGGACTGTACGGGGTCGAGCACCGGCTGCCGCTGCCCGAGGCCTGTACGGGCAACGCGTACACCGGGGACTACGACCAGGTGCCGACGACGCTGCGCGAGGCGGCCGAGCTGTGGGAGGCCAGCCCCATCGCCAAGGAGGCGTTCGGCGAGGAGGTCGTCGCGCACTACCTGAACATGGCCCGGGTCGAACTGACCGCGTACGACTCCGCGGTCACCGACTGGGAGCTGCGCCGCTCCTTCGAACGCCTCTGACCGCCCCCTCTTCCTGATCGAGGTCCGTACGTGTCACAGCACTCCGCGGCGTCCACCCTGGACGTCCTGAACCCGGCGACCGCCGAGGTCGTCGCCACCGTCCCCGCCGCCTCCGCCGCCGATGTGGACGCCGCCGTCACCCGGGCGGCGGCCGCCCAGGGGCGCTGGGCGGCCGCCGCACCCGCCGACCGGGCCCGGCTGCTGCGCCGCTTCGCCGTGGTCGTCGACGAACACATCGAGGAACTGGCCCGGTTGGAGGTCCGCGAGGCCGGCCACACCATCGGCAACGCCCGGTGGGAGGCGGGCAACGTACGCGATCTCCTCGACTACAGCGCGGGCGGCGCGGAGCGGCTGCTCGGCCGGCAGATCCCGGTCGCGGGCGGTATCGACTTCACCGTCCTCGAGCCGCTGGGCGTCATCGGCGTCATCGCCCCGTGGAACTTCCCGATGCCGATCGCCGCCTGGGGTCTCGCCCCGGCCCTCGCGGCGGGCAACGCCGTCCTCCTCAAGCCCGCCGAGACGACCCCGCTCACCGCTCTCCGGCTGGCCGAACTCGCCCTGGAGGCCGGTCTTCCCGACGGGCTGTTCCAGGTGCTTCCCGGCGAGGGCCCGGTGGCCGGAAGCGCCCTGGTCGAGCATCCGGGCGTCGCGAAGATCGTGTTCACCGGCTCCACGCGGACCGGGAAGCACATCATGACCCGCTGCGCGGAGCGCGTGAAGCGGCTCACCCTGGAGCTGGGCGGCAAGAGCCCCAACGTCGTCTTCGCCGACGCCGACGTGGCGGCCGCGGCGGCCGCCGCCCCGATGTCCTTCCTGGACAACGCCGGCCAGGACTGCTGCGCCCGGACCCGGATCCTGGTCGAGCGATCCGTGTACGACCGCTTCCTCGAGCTGCTCGTCCCGGCCGTCGCCGCCGTGGTGGTGGGCGACCCGGCCGACGAGAAGACGCAGATGGGGCCGCTGATCTCGGCGGTCCAGCGGGACCGGGTCCGGGGGCTCGTCGACGGCGGCCGGGGAGCCGACGGCGTACGGACCATCCTCGGAACGGCCCCCGAGGGCCCCGGGTTCTGGTATCCGCCGACCCTCCTCACCGGGGTCTCGCCCGATGCGCCGGTGTCCGTCGAGGAGGTCTTCGGGCCGGTCGCGGTGGTCCTGCCGTTCGAGGACGAACAGGACGCGTTGCGCCTCGCCAACGCCACCGACTACGGCCTCGCCGGCTCGGTCTGGACCCGGGACGTCGGCCGCGCGCTGCGCGTGAGCCAGGGGCTGCGGGCGGGCAATCTCTCCGTCAACTCGCACTCCAGCGTGCGCTATTCGACCCCCTTCGGCGGCTACAAGCAGTCGGGTCTGGGCCGTGAGCTCGGCCCGGACGCCCTGGCCGCCTTCACCGAAACCAAGAACGTCTTCATCAGCACGGAGGCCTGAGCACCATGACCGAGACTTCTTCCGTCTGCCGCCGCCTGGTCGGCCGCACCGCCGTCGTCACCGGAGCCGGCAGCGGCATCGGCCTGGCCACCGCCCGGCGGCTGGCCGCCGAGGGCGCGCACGTCGTCTGCGCCGATGTGGACGAGGAGCGCGGCAAGGCCGCCGCCGAGGAGACCGCCGGGCTCTTCGTCCGTACCGACGTCACCGACGCCGAGCAGGTGGACGCCCTCTTCAAGGCCGCGTTCGACGCCTACGGCTCGGTCGACATCGCGTTCAACAACGCGGGGATCTCGCCGCCCGACGACGACTCCATCCTGGACACCGGTCTGGAGGCCTGGCGGCGGGTGCAGGAGGTCAATCTGACCTCCGTGTTCCTCTGCTGCAAGGCGGCCATTCCCTATATGCGCGCGCAGGGCAGGGGCTCCATCATCAACACGGCCTCGTTCGTGGCCCGGATGGGCGCCGCCACCTCGCAGATCTCGTACACCGCGTCCAAGGGCGGCGTGCTGGCGATGTCTCGCGAGCTGGGGGTGCAGTTCGCGCGCGACGGCATCCGGGTCAACGCCCTGTGCCCCGGGCCGGTCAACACCCCGCTGCTCCAGGAGCTGTTCGCCAAGGACCCGGAGCGGGCCGCCCGGCGTCTGGTGCACATCCCGGTCGGCCGGTTCGCCGAGCCGACCGAGATCGCCGCCGCCGTCGCGTTCCTGGCGAGCGACGACTCCTCGTTCGTGAACGCGACGGACTTCCTGGTCGACGGCGGGATCGCCGGGGCGTACGTCACCCCGGTCTGATCCCGGTCTGATCCCGGCGGTCCCCCGACGGCCCCGGCGGCCGGACGTCCTGCGATGTCCGGCCGCCGGGCCGTTCGGCGTTCAGCGCGTGGCCGGGGCCAGGTCGCGCCTGAGGCGTTGGGCTCGGAGCACCAGGAGCATCTCGAAGCGCTGGTCCGGTTCGTCGATGGCGTTGCCCCACAGCTCGCGGATCTGCCGCAGCCGGTAGCGGGCCGTCTGCGGGTGGATGCCCAGGCGCGCGGCCACCTCGGGGGCGCCGCCGGGGGTCTCGATCCAGGCGAGCAGCGTCTCGGCCAGGCGCTTCGCCTGGGTCGGGCTGAGGCCGTCCAGCGGGGCGAGGCAGCGGCGGGCCGCGGCGTCGATCAGCTCCTGGGCGGGGAGCAGCAGCAGTTCCTCCGTCCGCTCGGTGCAGTACAGCACCTCGCCCTGCGGCAGGAGGCCCTTCTTGATCAGCTGGACCGCGGTCTCGGCCCAGCGCAGCGAGGTCGCCGCCGCCGCCAGGGGGACCGGCGGGCCGATCGCCCCGGACCAGCCGGCCGTGGCCCGCCGCAGGATCTCCGCACGGCCCGCCGTGTCCGGGTCCGGGATGACGATGCGCGGCTGCTCGCTCTCCATCTCCAGCAGGATGCCCTGCCCCACCGCCGGGGCCACGGCCTCGCGGGCCGGGCGCATGAGCACGCCCACGGCGATGGTCTCCGGGAGCTCCCAGCCGATGCGGGCGGCCCGCTCGGCCAGGGTCATGGACACATCGCCGCGGTGTTCCACCAGGAGGAGCTCGATCAGCTGGCGCTGGAGGCGGAGCCGTTCACTGGCGCGCCGGGCCGCCGCCTCGGCGTATCCCCGTACCGACTGTTCCACGAGCCCGTCCAGATACTCGAATCCCGATTCGGCCAGCTCGTACATGGCGGGCGCGGGGATGTCGACCTGCTGGCCGATCTCGGCGAGCCTGCGCCAGGTGAGCCGGACCCCGAGGCGATAGATGGCCTGGAGCGCGTCGAGGCTGCGGCCCTCGAGCCCCTCGCCCCGCCCGAACTCCTGGAACATCTCCGGCGGCACCCGTGGGTGGGCGCCGGCGGTGAGGTTGTGGACGAAGCCTTCGATGGCGCGGCGGATCCCGACGAGGGCCATCGGTTCCCCGGACTCGTCCTCGACCAGGTGCAGATAGGGATATTCCTGGCGAATCTGGTACAGGATCGTCTGGGCGAGTTCCGGGGCCTCGGACCGGGCGATCGTCTCGAAACGATCGAGCTTCGCCCGGGGGACGTCCTGCCAGGCGGGGCGCGTCACGGAGCCGCCGGACCGGTGTCATAGCTGATCAGGGGCGTATTGGGCTGGTCGGGGGTGGCGTCGAGCAGTGCCACGACACCGACCGCCGCACCAACGGCGAGCGTCGCGGCCACCAGAACGGTGACAGCGGCGGCGATGAGTCTGCGCATAAGTCGGGTCAGCTCCTTGCTGGAGACGATCCCCACCCCTTCAGCCGGGCCCCTCCGGCTGGGACACAGTGTCGACAGCACATTGACATTCCGTCAAGGGCTTGCTTACTGTTCACGCCAATCAAGGGCTGACCGGCCCGGGGCCCGTGCACCTCCGCGAAGAGATTCGACCCAGGAGTGCCCGGATGCGCCACAACGCTTCACCCCTGTCGCTTGTCCTGCTGGGGGCAGGGGTCTTCCTGCTCGTCCTCGCGCCGCTGCTCGTCTGGTACGTCCAGCCGCACGCCAAGCGCACCCCCATCGACATCGACACCACCACCGTCTTCACCGGGACAGGCAGCTACTTCGACACGTCCGAGGTGGAGACGGTCGAGGGCAGAACGATCACGATCACCCGGCAGGTGCGCGGGGACGTGGCCGACAGCGAGAAGAGCGGCAACGCCGTGTGGGACGTGTCCACCTCGGTCGACCACCAGGGCACCCTGCCCGCATCGGACCCCCGTGACGCCCTCCAGTGGACGCTGGAGCGCTGGGTGACCGACCGGGCCACCAACGAGCCGGTCCACTGCTGCGAGGAGACCCCGGCGTTCGACGGGGAGGCGTACCTGAAGTTCCCCTTCGACGTCGAGAAGCGCTCCTACCGCTGGTGGGACAGCACGCTCGGCGGCGTGGTGCGGCTCTCGTACGCCGGTGAGCAGGAGATCCAGGGCTACTCCGGCCTTCTCTTCAAGGGCGAGGTGGAGCCCACCAGGACCGGGGTGCGCCAGGTGCCGGGGCTGCTCGTGGGGAAGAAGAAGACCCCGCAGGTGCTGGCCGAGGAGTGGTATTCCAACAGCGGGATCGAGCTGGTCGTGGACCGGCGGACCGGGCGCATCATCAACGCGGCGATCGGCCCGAGGAAGACGCTGCGCGCCCCGGGCTCCAAGAAGGACGCCGTCGTGCTGCTGGAGAGCAAGCGGGTGGAGTTCACCAAGGAGACCCAGCTCAAGCAGGTCGAGCTGGCTTCGGCGGACAGCGACCGGCTGGCGATGCTCGGCACGACCGCGCCGGTCGGGGCGGCCGGGCTGGGCGGTGTGCTCGCTCTCGTGGGCGTCGTCCTCGTGGTCCGGGGGCGCCGGACGGAGCCGGAAGCTCCGAATACTCACATGATGACGAGTCCGCCCACCTGAGTTACCCGCAAGTTGTTGCACCGGTGAGTAGCCGGGCGCGTACCCGTGCCGAAAACTGTCTATCCCCACCAGAGCACGGCCCCCCGGTCTCGTCCCTGCCCGTTCCTCTCCTCATCCTTTCTTCTCCCTTCACCTCTTCACCTCTTCTCCCGTCCCACCCTCGCGGTCCCTCGCCCCCCGTCACGTCCCCGTACCGCACGGCCCTCGTCCCTCCTGGGCCGCTTCCCCGATTCCCCGCACCCCGAGCCGAGTTGGAGCACCCATGCCCCAGCACGTACCTCCCCCACTGCTCGACGCCGCCGTACGCCCGGGTCAGGGCCCGGCGTCCGCCCCGGTCCCCGCAGGCCCGAGACGCATCGTCTTCCTCGCCCACCGCGACCTGGGCAATCCGGCGGCCGGCGGTTCCGAGCTGCTGGTCGACCAGCTCGCCCTGGGCCTCACCGAGCAGGGCCACGACGTCACGCTGCTGTGCGGCGGGCAGGCCGCCCGCAGGCCCTACCGGGTCGTCTCGGCGGGCTCCACCCTGGGGCACTACGTCGGCGCACGGTCCGCGTTCGCCCGGCACATCGGAACGTGCGACCTGCTCGTCGAGGTCTGCAACGGCATGCCGTACTTGGCGCCACTGTGGCACCGCGGACCCACGGTGTGCCTGGTCAACCATGTGCACACCGATCTGTGGGACATGCGCTTCCCGGCGCCGGTGGCCCGTGCCGGGCGCAAGCTCGAACACTGGGCCCTGTCCCGGGCCTATCGCGACCACCTGATGATCGCGGTGTCCCCGTCCACGGCGGGCGCCCTGCGCGAGCTGGGCGTCCCGGACAGCCGGATCCGGGTGGTGCACAACGGAGTCCAGGAGCCGAGCCCGCAGGGCGAGAGGTCCGACGCGCCGCTGTTCGTGGCGCTGGGCCGGCTCGTCGACTACAAGCGCATCGATCTGCTGCTCCAGCTCTGGGAGCGGGTCCGGCCGGTCACCGGCGGCCGGCTCGTCATCGTCGGTGACGGCCCGGAGCGGGCCAGGCTGGAACAACTCGCCGGTCCCGGTGTGGAGTTCGCCGGTCATGTGACCGAGGCGGAGAAGCACCGGCTGCTCTGTGCCGCGTGGATGCTGCTGCACCCGGCGGCCGTCGAGGGGTGGGGGCTCGTCGTCACGGAGGCGGCGGCCCGGTCCACCCCGACCCTGGGTTTCGACGTGCCGGGGCTGCGCGACTCCGTCGAGGACGGTGTCACCGGGATCCTCGCCCCGGGCGCGTCCTCCTTCGCCGCCGCCTGGTGCGCGCTGGCGCTGGACGACGAGCGGCGCGAGACGATGGGCAAGGCCGCCCGCGAACGGGCCGCCGACTACCGGTGGACCGCCAGTGTGCGCCGGTTCGCGGCGGTGGCCGCCGAGGCGGCGGCCGGTCCGACGGCTCCGGCGGCGGACGGCCCGGGCGCCCCGGCGATCGGTGCGAGCGCGTGAAGGATCCTTCGTTCCGGCGGTCGGCCGCCCTGTTCCGCGCCTTCCTGCGCGAACAGGGCGACCCCGCCACGGCGTACACCCTGCTGGCCCGTGACGCGGCCGACCAGGTCGAACGGCACGGTCCGCTCCGGGACAAGGTCGTCGTCGACATCGGCGGCGGCGACGGCTACTTCACCCGGGAGTTCCGGCGGCGCGGTGCGCACAGCTACCTCTTCGAACCGGATCCGACGGAGATCGGCCCCGGGCAGCGCGTGGACACCGTCGTCGCCGACGGCTATCTGCTGCCGCTCGCCGACGGCGCGGCCGACGTCTGCTTCTCCTCCAACGTGCTGGAGCACGTCGCCGATCCGCACACCTTCCTGAGCGAGATGGCCCGGGTGACCCGCCCCGGCGGACTCATCTACGTCTCGTACACCAACTGGCTCTCCCCGTGGGGCGGCCACGAGTGGGCGCCCTGGCACTACCTCGGCGCCGAGCGCGCCCGGAGCCGCTACGAGCGGCGCACCGGCGGCCCGGCCAAGCACCGGCTCGGCGAGAACCTCTTCAAGATCGGCGTCGGCGAGACACTGAGCCATGTCCGGGGCCGCTCCGACGTGGCCGTCGTGTCGGCACGCTCGCGCTACTGGCCCGTCCTTCCCCAGCTCGTGCCGCGGATCCCCGTACTGCGGGAGTTCGCCACCTGGAACCTCCTCCTCATCCTCCGGCGGTGTTCATGACCAGCGCTGTCCACCCACCCCGGCCCACGGCCCCGGACGGCCCGGGCCCCGTGCCGCCCGGCTCCCCCGATGGCCCGCCCCCGCCCCGGTCGCGGCGTTGGCTGCTGGGCTTCTGGGCCGCCGTGTTCGCGGCGTTCCTCGCGGTGTCGCCCGGGCGGATGACGTTCGACACGAAGCTCGGCGTCGTCGTGGATCCCTGGCGTTTCCTGGGTGATCTGGGCGAGCTGTGGCACAGCCGGGCCGGGTTCGGCGGGATCGCCGACCAGTACGTGGGTTACGCCATCCCGATGCTGCCGTACTACGGGGCGGCCGACCTGCTGCACGTACCGGTCTGGCTCGCGGAGCGGCTGTGGCTGTCGCTGATCGTGGCGACCGCCTTCTGGGGTGCGCTGCGGCTGGCGGAGCGGCTGGGCGTGGGCTCTCCGGCCACCCGGCTGCTGGGCGGTGTGGTGTACGCGCTGTGGCCGACGTACACGATCGTCGTGGGCTCGACCTCGGCCGCGGCCCTGCCGGGCGCCCTGCTGCCGTGGGTGCTGCTGCCGCTGACGAACCCGCGGCTCGCGCCGAGGATCGCCGCGGCCCGCTCCGCGCTGCTGATCCCGCTGATGGGCGGCGTCAACGCCGCCTCCACGCTGGCCTCGCTGCTGCCGGTGGGGCTGTATCTGCTGTCCCGGCCCGGCGGGCCGCGCAAGCGCGCGCTGCTGGCCTGGTGGATCCCGGGCGTGATCCTGGCGACCGCCTGGTGGATCGTTCCGCTGCTGCTGCTCGGGACGTTCGGCGAGAACTTCATGCCGTACGTGGAGTCCTCGTTCACCACCACGACGACCATGTCGGCGACCGAGGTGCTGCGCGGCGGCGGGAACTGGGTCGGCTATCTGAACTTCGGCGAGGCCTGGCTGCCCGCCGGCTGGACCGTCGCCACCGCGACCGTCACCATCCTGGGCTCGGCGCTCGCCGCGGCCCTCGGTCTGGCGGGGCTGGCGCGGCGTGATCTGCCCGAGCGCCGCTGGCTGGTGCTGACCGTCCTGAGCGTCGCGCTCATCACGCTCGCCGGGTACGGCGGCGCGCTGGGCGGGCTGTTCCACGGGACGGTGCAGGACTGGCTGGACGGCTGGCTGGTGCCGTTCCGGAACATCTACAAGTTCCAGACGGGTCTGGCGCTGGCCCTGGCCCTGGGTCTCGCGCATCTGACGGCGGTGGCCTCCGTCGCCGCCGCCTCGCGCGCCGGCGGCAACGCGGTGCGCGCCCGTCGGCTCGCACCGGTGGTCGCCGCCGCGATCGTGCTGCCGGGTCTGGCCTGGCCGTACGTCAACGGGTCGATCCTGCAGACGGGTTCGTTCCAGCAGCTGCCGAAGTACTGGGACGCGACCGGGGGTTGGCTGAAGAAGAACTCGGCGGACGACCGGGCCCTGGTGGTCCCGGCGACCGCGCACGGCATCTACACCTGGGGCTCCCCCATCGATCAGCCGCTGGATGTGCTGGCCAACTCGCCCTGGGCACAGCGGGATTACGTGCCGTTCGGCACGCCGGGCAACCGGCGGGCGATGGACGCCGTCGAGCAGGCGCTGACCTCCGGCGGTGAGGTTCCGGGGCTGAGCGAGTATCTGAACCGGGCCGGGCTGCACTATGTGGTGGTCCGCAACGACCTGGATCCCGACCAGTTGGGGTATGTCCCCACGACGACGGTGAAGCGCACGCTGGAGGCCTCCGGGTACAAGCGCGTGACCGGGTTCGGTCCGGTGATGACCGGCGGCCGGATCGCCGCGGACACTCCCGTGCAGGTCGAGGGGCTCTACCCCCGGCAGCGGGCCGTGGAGATCTACGAGCCGCCCGCCGGGACGGAGCGTCCGGGCCGGGCGAGCACGGCCCCGGTGGCCGCGACCGCCGTGGTGAGCGGCGGACCCGAGTCGCTGCTCCCGCTGTCGGCGAGCGGCGCGCTGGAAGGCCGGCCGGCCGTGCTGGCCGGTGACGCGCATCCGGGTCTGGGACGGCCGTCGCTGTACGCGGCGGGCGACGGGCTGCGGCGCGCCGACACCCGGTTCGGGCTGGTCAACTCCAACACCTCGTACACGTACACCGCGGACGAGCGCAACGCCGCCGAGGCGGCGCAGGATCCGGGCCGGAGCCCCCGGCAGATCCTGCCGACGTCCGGCGCGAAGCATCAGACCACCGCCGTGCTGCGCGGGGCGAAGAAGGTCAGCGCCTCGTCGGTGGGGAACTGGCTGTTCCATCTGCCGCAGTACGACCCGGTCAACGCCTTCGACGGCGATCCGGAGACCGGCTGGGCGGAAGGGTCCCCGGGCTCGCCCGAGAACGAGTGGGTGCGGATCGACTTCACCTCCCCGACGGACCTGCCGGGCTCGCTCCAGGTGACACCGCTGCCCAGCGCGAACGTGCGGGCCGCGCCGACCGTCGTCCGGGTCGAGACCGACCGGGGCTTCAAGGACAGTCCGCTGCGGGCGGACGGCTCCGCGCAGCAGGTGGCCGCGCCCGCCGGGCAGGCGGCCTGGCTGAAGGTGACGATCCTGGAGTCCCAGCAGGGGCGTCCGGGCCTCACCGGCGCCGGGTTCACCGACATCGCGATCCCCGGGGTGCAGGTGACCCGGATGCTGGAGCTGCCCACGGACGCGCCGCGTGAGGGCGCGGACTCCACGGTCTACTCGCTGCGGCGGGGAAGCGACCCGGGCGGCCTGTCGTCGGTGGCGGCCGAGGTCGGTCTGCACCGGCAGTTCACCGCCCAGGAGGCGGGCACGTACAAGGTGTCCGCGAGCGCGGTCCCGGTGCCCGGGGACGACCTGGACAAGCTGCTGTTCGAGCTGACGGGCGAGCGGGACAAGATCGAGGTGAGCGCCGACTCCACGGCGCGTCTGGGCACCAACCTGAGTCCGCGCAATCTGACCGACGGTGATCTGACCACGGCGTGGATCGCGGGCGAACGCCCCGTACTGCATCTGTCGTGGCCGGAGAAGAAGGAGGTCGGCGAGATCGTCTTCGCGGCGGCCGGCGGTCTGTCCACCCGGCCCGAGCAGGTGCAGATCAGTTCGCCGGACGGTACGGCGGTGGCGGCCGTGGACGAGAACGGCATGGCCCGCTTCTCGCCGATCAACACCGACCGGATGGACATCACCATCTCGCGTCAGGCGCCGCTGACCGTCCACAACCCGGTCGCCGACGACCAGTTGCAGTTGCCGGTCGGTCTGAGCGAGGTCTACATCCCGGCCCTGGAGGAGTACCGCTCGCCGCAGCCGAAGCCGGACAAGACCTTCAGCCTGGCCTGCGGCAAGGGCCCGGTCCTGTCGGTGGGCGGTACGTTCCTGGAGACCCGGGCCGAGGGCCGGGTGCGGGACCTGACCCAGCGCCGCCCCATCGCGGTCACACCGTGCACGAAGGACGGCTCGGTGGAGCTGGCCGCCTCGTCCACCACCGTCGAGGCGGGGGACGCGGGTCCGCTCGCCATCACGGACGTCACGCTGAGCAACGGCACGTCCGAGGCCGGGGCGAGCACGCCGCGGTCGGTGGACGTCGAGCAGGGCGACGGCGACCGGCGCACGATCGCCGTCGGCGCGGGCGCGGCCTCCTACCTCCAGCTCCACGAGAACCACAACGCGGGCTGGAAGGCCACCCTGGACGGCAAGGAGCTGACGCCGCTGCGGATCGACGGCTGGCAGCAGGCCTGGCTGGTCCCGGAGGGCGAGGGCGGCAAGGTCACCCTGGAGTACGAGCCGGCCCGGATCTACCAGGTGGGTCTGCTCGGCGCGGGGGCGCTGCTCCTGGTGCTCGTGGGACTCGCCTTCGTCCGGCGGCGCGGAGCGGAGCCGTACGCGGCCGAGGAGCAGCCCGTTCCGCCGGGGCCGGGTCTGGTCCTGGGCACGGTCGCCCTCACTCTGGTGGGTGTGGTGATCGCGGGGCCGCTCGCCCTGGCGGTGCCTCTCCTCGCCGTACTCGCCCACTTCCGGCCGCGGTTGCTCGCGCCGGTGGCGTTCGCGGCGATGGCCGCCGCGGGTGTCGTCGCGGCGGTGGGCACCGGGGACACCACGGCCGCCGACGAGGGCGCGTTCGGTGCGACGGCCCAGTTCCTGGCCCTGGTCGGCCTGTTCGCCGCCCTGGTCACGGTCGGGCGCGGGCCGCTCGGCAGGCGGGCCGCCGGTGGCCCGGGCCTGGCAGCCCCGGCATCGGCCGGCGGTGCGGCGCCCACGGTTCCGGCGCAGGCCACCGCCGCTTCGGGCCGGACGCTGTCCACCGACCCGAAGCGGCCGCAGGGAACTCCGCCGCCCGCTCCCGGAGTCGGATACGGATCCGACTCGGGCGAAGGCGACGGCAACGGCAACGGCAACGGCAACGGCCGTGACGGTCGTGGCGACCACGACGAGGGTGGTGACGGTCCGACGCGACGGCTCGGCGGTCAGCAGCCGCCGTCCCGTCCGGGAGGGGGCACCTGATGGCGACCACGCAGCAATCCCGGGCGCGGGGCGGCGGGCCCCGGTCCGGGCCCCCGGCCCGGGTGCCGTTCCCGGTGGTCGACGAGGTGGCCCGGCACTGCGAGCAGGACGCCGAGCCGAGCACCGTGCACATCGAGATCCATCTGCCCGGCCGGGTGGACGAGGGGCGGCTGCGCTCCGCGTTCGCCGAGGCGCTGGCCCGGCATCCCCGGGCGCTGATGCGGGAGCGTCCCCGGGGCCCGTTCGCCCGGCGCTACGAGTGGGAGCTGACCGCGGGCGCCGACGCGGATCCGGTCTCCTTCCCGCCGTCCGGGCCCGGGGCGCTCGACCGGGCCCGGGCGCGGGCGCTGGACCAGGCCCCGCCGCTGACGGCGTCGCCGCCGCTGCGGCTGGAGGTGGTCGAGGAGCCGGGGGGCGAGGGGTGTGTGCTGGTGTTCGCCGTGCACCACACCGCCCTCGACGGTCCGGCGTGCATGCGGCTGGCGGCGACGGCCGCCGAGATCTACGGCGCGCACCGCACCCCGCCGTCGCCCGCCCCGGCGCGCCCGGCGTCCGAGCCGCTCGGCGGGGAGTCCCCGGCGGCGCCGCTGGCCCGGCCCGCCCGGATCGCGGCGGGCTCGCCGGGGCCGTCCCCCGTACCGGGCAACGCGATGCTGCTGGTCGAACTGCCGGTCCCCCGGCGGGAGTCCGGCGCCCCGTACACGGTGAACGACCAGCTGATGGTGGCCACCGCGCTCACGGTGGCCGACTGGAACCGGACGCAGGGCGCGCCGGGGGCCGACCGGCGGCCGCTGCGGATCACCATGCCGGTCGACGACCGCACCCGGGGGCCCGAGATGCCGATCGGGAACGGCACCCGGCTGGTGGAGGTCGGCTTCGCCGCATCCGAGCCGGCGCCCGGGGCGGATGTCGCCGCCCTGCTCCGGACGACCGCCGAGCGGACCCGGGCGCTGAAGGCGCGCCCCCGGCCGCCGTTGGGCCGTTCCGCCTCCCTGCTGACCGCGCCGCTGCTGCCGGTGGCCGCCCGCGCCGCGGTCACCCGGGGGCTGCGGGTGCTGGCGGGGCCGTGGACCTCGACGACGCTGCTGAGCAACATCGGCCGCGTGCCGTATCCGTTGGACTTCGGGGATGCGGGCCGGGCGACGGCCGTGTGGTTCTCGGCACCCGCCCGGATGCCCCGGGGGCTGACGTTCACCACGGCGTCCACGAACGGGCGGCTGCATCTGGCGCTGCGCTGGTCGCGCACCCTGCTGGGGGACGAGGACGGCGTACGCCTGTGCGAGATGTTCACCCGTCACCTGGCCTCGACGTCCTCGGAGAACGTATGACCAACGCCGCCTCTCCCCCGCCCGGGCTGCGGGACTTCTACGAGAACCCGGCCGTCCCGGTGGCGTCGGGCGACGGGCGCAGCAGACGGCAGGCCCGGCTGCTGGCCGATGCGCTGGGCGCGCCGGGGCAGGTGATCCTCGACATCGGGTGCGGCGACGGCACGGCGGCGGCCACGGCGGCCCCGTTCCTCGCCGGGCACCGGCTGGTCGGCGTCGACTGGTCGCAGGACGCGCTGCGCAGGGCCCGGCCCCGGATGGGCGCGGTGGTGCGCGGTGAGCTGGAGCACGGCGGGCTGCCGCTGGCCGACGGGTGCGCGGACGCGGTGCTGTTCAGCGAGATCCTGGAGCATCTGGTCGACCCGGACCAGGCTTTGGACGAGCTGCGGCGCGTGCTGCGGCCCGGCGGCCATCTGATGCTGTCCACCCCCAACCTGGCGGCCTGGTACAACCGGGCGCTGCTGCTCGCCGGGGTGCAGCCGGTGTTCTCGGAGGTCAGCCTGCGCGGGATCCACGGCCGCCCCGGCTCGGAGGTGGTCGGGCATCTGCGGCTGTACACCGCCCGTGCGCTGCGCTCGTTCCTGACGGCGTCCGGCTTCACCGATGTGACGATCAAGGGCGCCCCCTTCCACGGGGTGCCGCGTCCGCTGCGGCTGCTGGACCGGGCGGCGTGCGCGGTGCCCGGGGCGGCCTCCATCCTGCTGGCCCACGCGCGGCGGAGGTAGCGCGATGTGGTGGGGTGTCGGCGCGGCGCTGGTGGCCAACGCGCTGTACAGCGTGGGGTTCGTGGTGGAGAAGCGGGCCCTGGGCTCGCTGCCCGCGCTCTCCGCCGGCCGGCCGCTGCGCGTGGTCCGGGTGCTGCTGACAAGCCCGCTGTGGATCGTCGGCGCGCTGGCGCTGGCGGCCGGGTTCGGGGCCCAGCTGGTCGTCTACCGGGCGCTGCCGATCGCGGCGGCGCAGGGCATCTTCGTCTCCGGTCTGGTGCTGCTCCTGCTGTTGTCCTCGGCCGTGCTCGGCGAGGAGTCCACGGGCCGCGAACGCTATGCGCTGGGCGGAGTGCTGGTCGCCCTGCTGATGGTCGTCGCCTCGGTGCGCGAGGGCGAGGACGTGGTGAGCGGCGGGGCCCCCTGGATGCTGGTGCTCCTGGTCTGCCTGCCGGCGCTGGCGGCGGGCGTCTGGCTGTACGTACGGGTCGAGAGCCGGGCGGCCAAACGGCACCGGGTCCCGACCAGCGGCATCGGGTACGGAGTGGCGGTGGGGCTGCTCTACGGGGTCAGCTCGCTGGCCATCAAGGGCACGTCCAGCCGCCTGACCAGCACCGATCTCGGCGAGTCCGCGCTGTCCCTGCTGGGGTCCCCGTATCCGTATCTGCTGCTGTTCACCGCGGGGGCCGGTCTGGTGATGTCGCAGACGGCGCTGCAGCGCTGCCGGGCCTCCCTCATCGTGCCGGTGTGCACCACGGTGACCAGCCTGTTCACGGCGGTCCTCGGGACGCTCGCCTTCGGCGAGACCCTGCCCGACGATCCGCTGCTGCTGGCCCTGCGGGTGGGCGGCACGGCGCTCGCCCTGTCCGTCCTGCTGGCCATGCCCCGCCACGATCCGCAGCCCGCCGCACCGTCCTGACCCCGGATACGGCACACCGTGTCCGCCGCCCCCGACACCGAGGAGCTTCCCGATGAACCCCGACGACCCGCTGCTCGCCATCCTGGCCTGCCCGCTCGACAAGGGACCGCTGTCCCTGCTGCCCGAGGAGGAGGCGGAGGGGGCGGCGCTCTACAACCCCCGGCTGCGCCTGAGTTACCCGATCGTGGACGGCATCCCGCAGCTGCTGCCCTCGTCGGGCCGGAAGGTCGGGGCGGACGACCACGAGCGGCTGCTCACCCGGCTCAAGGCCTCGGCCACGTGACCACGTTCGCCGCGGCGGTGGCGTCCCGGCTGCCCGGCCGCCTCGTCGGCTCCGCCGCCGTCGCCCTGTATCCGCGCTTCGAGCCCGAGCTCCGGCGGCTCGCGGACTTCTGCCCGCCGGACGGCATCGCCCTCGACATCGGGGGCTGGTACGGCCCCTGGTCGCGGCGGTTGGCCGCCCGCTGTGCCGAGGTGGTCACCATCGAGCCCGTGCCGCATCTGGCCGAGCATCTGCGCCGGACGCTGCCGTCGAACGCCCGGGTGGTCCAGGGCGCGGCGACCGACCGGGAGGGCACGGCGCAGCTGTGGTTCCCGGAGGGCGACCGGGGCGACCGGGGGGTGTCGTCACTGGCCCGCCGCGACATCCACGCGCACTGCCTGGAGGTGCCGTCGATCACCGTCGACGGTCTGGGGCTGCGTGGGGTCGGCTTCGTGAAGATGGACGTCGACGGCGGCGAACAGGCGGCGCTGCTCGGCGCGGCGGAGCTGCTGAGCAAGGACCGCCCGGCCCTGCTCATCGAGCTGGAGAGCCGGCTCGGCCCGATCGCGCCGGCGATCGACCTGCTGACCGGACAGGGCTACGCGGGCTGGCTCCTGTCGGGCCGGCGATGGATCGCGCTCGACGGGTTCGACCTGGTGGCCCACCAGGCGCGGACCGAGCACCTGGTGCACCAGGGTCTGCTGCGCCGGGCCCTGGTGCCGCACCGCGACCGGTACATCAACTCGGTGCTCTTCCTGCCGGACGGACGGACGCCGGGCGGGAAGAGCACCGCCTGACCGGCCATGACCGGGCTGACCGGCCCCGACCGGGCTGTTCGGCCCTGCACCCCCTGGGCCCCCGCGTATCCTCGGCCCGGGGGTATGCCGAGCGGAGGATGACGTACGTGGCGGGCAGCAGCGCAGGGCGGGACCGGGTGCGGCCGGACGGGCCCGGGAGCGAGCAGGCGGGCACCCCGGAGCGCACGTCGCTCAGCGTCCACGCGCGGGACGCGGTCCGGCAGCGGATCGTCGACCGCCGCTACCCGCAGGGCGCCCGCCTCGTGGAGCGCGAGGTCGCCGAGGAGCTGCGGATGTCCCGCGTGCCGGTCCGCGAGGCACTGCGCGCCCTGGTGGGCGAAGGGCTCCTGGAGCTGCTGCCGAACAGCGGGGTCCGGGTGCGGCGGATGGCGCGGGCCGATGTGGAGCACCTGTACGAGGTGTGGGAGCCGCTCGCGGTCCAGGCCTCCCGGCTCGCGGCACGGCGGGTGGCGCGGTCGGCCCCGGCGGAGCTGCCGGGCGTCGCCGCGCTCCGGATCTCCCTCGACCGGGCGGAGCAGGCGGCCTCCGACGACGAGGGGGCGCGCGAGGTGGCGGCCCACACCGCCTTCCACGAGGACATCGTGGCCCTGAGCGGCAACCCGATGCTGGCCCGCACCATGGAGCAGCTCGGCGGACAGCTCCGGCTGCTGTTCGGGATGCGGGAGGAACCGGAGCACATGCGGGCCCAGCACGCGGTCATGTTCCGGTACATCGCGAGCGGCGACGAGGAGTCGGCGGCGGCGAGCACGCTGCTGCACGTACGGGACAGCCGGGCCGTGGCCCTGCGGTCGCTGTTCGACGACGCCTAACCCTTTGTATACCAATCACTCCCGCCCTTCGATGACCCCTCAAGAGCAGAGCGCATTTCCTGCACGTTTCCTGCACGCACGGAGAGCGGAATCACTCCTTCCCAGATCGCCGACGATCCTGGTATACAAAATGCTCCCACGTTCGCTTCCGCTTGCCGCGGTCGAAGGAGCCTTCCCATGTGCGTCGAGAACACCCCGCCCCCCTCCGGCCGACTGACCCGCCGGGGTGTCCTCGCGGGCGCCGCGGCCCTGGCCGGGACGTCCGCGGTCCTGGCCCAGGCAGCTCCCGCCGCGTCCGCCACGTCCGCCGCGCAGGCTTCTTCGCGAGGTCCGTCGGGCCGGGGCGGCGATCTGGTCGTGGAGGGCGGCACGCTGCTCGACCCGCTGACGGGCGAGGTCACCGAGGACGCGGTCGTGGTGATCACCGGGGGCGTCGTCCGCGCGGCCGGTCCCCGGGGCCGCATCGGGACGCGGGTGCCCTCCGGCGTACCGGTGCTGCGGGCACACGGGCAGTGGATCCTGCCGGGTCTGGTGGACGCGCACATCCACCTCAACACGGCGGCCGAGGCGCGCGACGCGGTCCTCAAGGGCGCGACCAGCGCACGCAGCGGCTCGACCAACTTCTACCAGGACATCGCCGTACGGGAGTTGGCCCGCCAGGCCCCCGAACAGGCGCCCCGGCTCCGGGCCGCGGGCATCTTCGTCACCCCGGACCTCGGCGACACGATCCTCGCCGACCCGGAGCTCGCGCCGCTCGCCCGGCTGCGCGACGGGGTGCGCTCGCCCGAGGCGCTGCGGCGGGTGGTCGAGGTCAACCTCGCACGCGGGGCCGACACCGTGAAGACCCGGGTGAACGAGCGCGCCGGGCTGCCCGAGCAGGACCCGCTCGTCCAGGTCTACGACCACGAGCAGCTGTCCGCGATCGTGGCGGCGGCCCGGCGCGGTGGAAAGGGGGTGCTCTGCCACAGCTACAGCGAGAAGGGGTGCCACGACGCGGTCACGGCCGGCATCCGCTCCCTGGAGCACGGGGCGTTCGTCGGCGAGCGCACACTGCGTGAAATGCGCCGCAGGGGTACGCACTTCACACCGACGCTCACCGCCATCGCCGGCCTCGCCGACTCCTCGGACCCGATCCTGGCGGAGCGCGGCCGCGCCTATCTGCCGGTCCTGAAGCGGGCGGTCCTCGCGGCGCACGAGCTGGGCGTCCCCCTCGCCGCGGGCACGGACTCCTCGGGCGGAGCGGTCGACCCGATCGGCCGCGAGGTGGAGCTGATGCACGCGGCCGGGCTCTCCGCCCTGGACGCGATCCGCACGGCGACCACGGGCGCCGCGAAGCTCCTGGGGTTCGACGCCACGGCCGGCCGGCTGGCGCGGGGCTTCGCGGGTGACGTCCTCGTCGTGGACGGCGACCCGCTGGCCGACCTCGGCGTGCTGAGCCGTCCGGTGCGCGTGGTGCGGGCAGGGTTCCCGGTACCGGTCCCGGTCCCGGCCGCCTGACCCCGCCCCCTGCTCCCTCTTACCTCCTCCTTCCTCCCTCCCCTTCTTCCCTCTCCTCGAAGGAGTTCCTGATGCACGCCGAGTCCACCGCCTCCCCCACCGCCGGTCTCTCCCGGCGCTCCATGCTGGCCGGGGCCGCCGCCGTCGCGGGCACCGCCGCCGCCATCACCGCGTCCGGAGCCGAGGCCGCGCCCCTGCCCACCGGGGCGTCGCCGTCCGCCGCGGACCGGATCACGGAGCAGCCGGACCGCACGGGCGGCCACGCGCGCGCCACGGTGTTCAAGAACGTGCGGCCCTACGGTGCGAAGCGGCCCGTCGACCTCACCGTCGTCGACGGCGTCATCACCGCCGACCCCGCGCCGCGCGGCGCCAAGGTCGTCGACTGCAAGGGCCGGATCGCGCTGCCGACCCTGGTCGACGCGCACATCCACCCCGACAAGACGGCGTGGGGCGAGCCCTGGGTGACCCGTAACCCGGCGAGCACCATCGCGGAGTACACCGCCGAGGACGTGAAGCTGTACCACGCGCTGCGGACGCCCCTGAAGCAGCGCGCGGAGCGCCTGATGGGCCATGCCGTCGCCCAGGGCACCCGGGCGATGCGGGCCCATGTCGACGTCGCCCCCGCCTACGACCTGGTGGGCGTCGAGGGCGTCGGGTCCGCCCGCAGGAACCTGCGCCACGCGCTCGACGTGGAGATCGTGGCGTTCCCGCAGCACGGGGTGATCCGTACGCCGGGCACCAAGGAACTGCTGGAGGAGGCCGCGCGCACCGGGGCGATCGACCGGGTCGGCGGCATCGACCCGATCGGGTTCGACGAGGCGCTCGACGAGCAGCTCGACGTCGTCTTCGGCATCGCGGACCGGCACGGCGTGGGCGTCGACATCCATCTGCACGAGCGGGCCGCGACGGGCATGGAGTCACTGCGCGCGATCATCGCCCGCACCCGGGCGCTGTCGTTGCAGGGCAAGGTGACCGTCAGCCACGTCTTCTGCGTGCCGGGGCTGCCGGAGCGCGAACTGGACGGACTGGCAGCCGACTTGGCCGATGCGGGAATCTCGCTGACGACGGTCGCGCCGTCCTCGGACCTGGTGCTGCCGATCGCCCGGCTGCGTGAGCACGGCGTCCACGTGGGCCTCGGCTCGGACGGCGTACGGGACTCCTGGAGCCCGTTCGGCAACGCGGACATGCTGCACCGCTCGCACCTGCTGGCCTGGGTGCAGGACGCCCGCCTCGACGAGGAGCTGGAGGCGGCCTTCCGCTCGGGGGCCGACGGCGGGGCCCGGCTGCTCGGGCTGCCGGAGGCGGACCTGAAGCCGGGGTCGCCCGCCGACTTCCTGCTGGTGCGCGGGGAGTGCCTGCCGCAGGTCGTGGTCGACCTGCCGCGGCGCGACATGGTGGTGCGCGACGGGCGGATCGTCGCCCGGGACGGGGAGCTGGTCGGCCACTGACCCGCTCAACCGCCGCCGCCCGGCGCGGTTAGGGTGACGGCGTGAGAGTGCTGCTGGTCGAGGACGACGTCAACCTCCGCTTCGGCGTGGCCGCGGCCCTGCGCGCCGCCGGGCTCGCCGTCGACGAGGCGGTCGATCTGCCGCAGGCCGACGAGGCGCTGTTCATCACCGCGTACGACTGTGTCGTCCTCGACCGGATGCTGCCCGCCGGGGACGCCGCGGAGTATGTGGAGGAGCTGCGGCGCTCCGGGCGGGCGGTGCCGGTGCTGTTCCTGACGGCCCGGGACACCGTCGCCGACCGGGTGGAGGGCTTCGCCCGGGGCGGTGACGACTATCTGGTCAAGCCGTTCGCCGTCCCGGAGCTGGTCGCCCGGGTGCGCAGTCTGTGCCGCCGCGCACCGGCCGTCACCCCGCCGGTGCTGCGGGTCGGCGATCTGGAGATCGACACGGCACGGCGGCGGGTGCGGCGGGGCGGGGTGTTGCTGACGCTGACCAGCCGGGAGTTCGCGGTGCTGGAGGTGCTCGCCGACCGGGCCGACCAGGCGGTCGGCCGGGCGGAGCTGGTCGAGCGCTGCTGGGACGAGATGGCCGAGCACCGGTCCAATGTGCTGGAGGTGCTGATCTCGCAGCTGCGCCGCAAGCTCGGCGCTCCCCCGTTGCTCCACACCGTACGCGGCACCGGCTACCGGCTGGCCGTGGCGGAGGACCCGGCCTCGTGACCGGAGCCGTACGCAGCAGGTTCCGGCGCTCCCGCCCGCTCACCCCGACCGCCCGGGTCCGTCGGCTCCGCCGCCGTATCACCCTGTTGTTCGCCCTGACCAGTGCGGTGGGGCTGGTGGCGATGGCCGCCTGGGCGGTACGCGGCGACGACGCGCGCTGGCGCGATCAGCTCGACCGGACGATGAGCGCGGACACCAACTGGGCGCTCGGCCTGCTGGAGACGGACGAGGACGGGCGGCTGGACGCCGAAGTGCTGCTCGACACGGCCGGGACAGCCTGTCCTCCTCTCCATCTGCTGTCCGTCCCATCGGACGCCGAGCCGGACGCGCGCCGGATCGCTCCGGCGGACCTGGTCGTCGAGCACGCGCCCCGCACGCCCTGCCTCACCGTCGACGGCCCTGCCGTACGACGGGCGGCCGCTTCGGCCGTGAACGCCGACGAGGAACGGTCCCTCGACGGCGTCACGACGACGGGTGAACCGGTACGCCTGTTCGCCCTGCCGTTCTATCCTCCCGAGGCCGAGGAGGACGCCCGCCCGCAGGGAGCCCTGGTCACCGTGGCGGAGACCGCCGCGCAGCAGGCGGACCACCGGCGGCTCGCCTGGCGGGTGACCGGCGGCTGCGCCCTCCTGGTGGGTCTGTCGGCCCTGGTCGGACATCTGCTGTCGGGCCGGGCGGTCCGGCCCGCCCTGGAGGCCCTGGACCGGCAGGAGTCGTTCCTCGCGGACGCCGCGCACGACCTGCGGACGCCGGCGGCCTCGCTGCGGACGCTCGCCGAGACCGCGCTGCGCGGGGACACCGACAGCACCGACGTGCACCGGCGCACGCTGCGGCTCGCCGAGGGGATGGGCGCGCTGGTCGACGGGCTGCTCACCCGGGCCCGGCTGATGTCCGGGACGGCCGTGCTCGCTGCGGAGCCGCTGCGGCTGGACCAGCTGGTGGAAGCGGTGGTGGAGGACGCGCCGGCGGACGGCCACCGGGTGACGGTGGAGGCCCAGGAGGCCGTCGTGGTCGCCGACCCCGACCTCGTACGGCGTGCCGTGGCGAATCTCGTCGGCAACGCGCTCGTCCACGGCCACGCGCCCGGGGCCCCGGCCGAGGTGGAGGTCACCGTCGCCGTCGCCGTCGACGGGGCATCGACGACCGTGACGGTGGAGGACGCCGGGCCGGGGCTGCCGCCCGAGGTGGCGGGGGCACTGTTCGACCGGTTCCGGAGCGGCTCGCGGTCGACGGGTCTCGGGCTGTCCATCGCCTCCTGGGTCGCGCACGCCCACGGCGGCAGCCTCACGGCCGGACCCGGGCGGCGCGGCGGGGCCCGGTTCGTGCTGCGGCTGCCGAGCGGCGACCGGCCGTCCACGGGCGGCTGACACCGGGCTGCGAGGCTGCCGTCGGGCCGACTCATCAAATCCTCAGCATCGACCGGGGATGCTGCCGGTGAACCGCACGGTCCGATCCCCGGGAGCAGTCCGTTGAACCACCCCGTCCGCCGTCCCGTCCGCCGTCCCGCCCTCGTCACCGCACTGGCGCTCGCCTGCTCGGTCGCGCTCACCTCCTGCACGGCCGGCCCGGCCACCGGACCGGGGCGGGCCGGCACCGCCCCGGCGTCGGCCGACCCCGCGTCCCGGCCTGACCTCGAGCCGTTCTACGGCCAGCGGCTGCGGTGGACGGACTGCGAAACGGAGGGGTACGTGTGCGCGCGGCTGACCGTTCCCCGCGACTACACGGACCCGGGCAACGGCAAGACCTTCGTCCTGCCGGTGGCACGCGCGGCGGCCGGGAAGCCGGAACGGCGCATCGGCTCGCTCGTCTACAACCCGGGCGGGCCGGGGGCGGCCGGGGTCCAGTCGCTCGAAGAGGGCATGGACGAGGCGTTCGGCCGGGCGGCCCGCGACCGCTTCGACATCGTCGCCTTCGACCCGCGCGGGGTCGGGGCGAGCGTCCCGGCCCTGACCTGCACGGCGGCCGAGGAGGAGGAGGAGGGCACCGACGAGGACGACGCGGCCGCCGAGGACGTCGCGCCGCTCCACCCCCGTACGGACAAGGAGCGCACCGCCGCCGACGAAGGGGCGCGGGCCGCAGCGGAGGACTGCGAACAGCACAGCGGCGACCTCCTGCGGCACGTCGGCACCGAGGACGCGGCCCGTGACCTGGATGTGCTGCGCGCCGCCCTGGGCGAGCGTGAACTGACCTACCTGGGCTGGTCGTACGGGACGAGCCTGGGCACCGCGTACGCCGAGCTGTTCCCGCGCCGGGTCCGCGCGATGGTGCTGGACGGGGCGATCGACCCGTCGTTGGACTGGTCGCAGCGGGTGCTCAGCCAGTCGGCCGGATTCCGGCGGAGCGTGGACGACTACGCCGACCACTGTGCGGAGATCGCGGGTGACAGCTGCCCGGCCGACAGCCCCGACGCGATACGTGCGCTGATCGAACGGCTCTACGCCCGCGCCGGACGCGAGCCGCTGCCGGTCTCGGAGGACAGCTCCTACGCGGAGTACGGCGGGATGGACGCGACGGCCGTCCTGGACGCGGTGTCGATGGCGATGTACACGCCGGAGGACCAATGGGAGCCGCTGTCCCGGGCGTTGGCCGCGGCGGACGCGGGTGACGCGACCGAACTGGGCGCGTTGGACGAGGAGGAGCCGGCCGAGGAGGAGCCCGCTCCCGAGGACAGCGGGGAGGACGGCCCGGGCGACGAGGAGGTCACCCCCGTCGACAACGAGGGCGCGGCGCTGACCGCGGTCAACTGCCTGGACGTCCCGCACCCTCGCGACCTCGACGCCTACTGGGACGTCCTGCCGCGCGCGGAGAAAACCGCGGGCGTCTACGGCACCGCCGGGGTGACCGCCGAACTCACCTGCCGCGGCTGGCCGTCCGGCGGCCGGACGCCCCACCGGGTCGACGCCGACGGGGTGCCGCCGGTGCTCGTCGTGGGCACCACCGGTGACCCGTCCACCCCGTACGCGGAGGCGGTGAGCCTCGCGGACCAGTTCCCGGGCGGGATGCTGCTCACGTACGAGGGGATGGGACACACCGCGTACGGGCGCGGCGACGCCTGTGTCACGGAGAAGGTCGACAGCTATCTCGTCGGCCTGAAGCCCGTCCGCCCCGGCGCGACCTGCTGACCGGGGCGGGCCGACGGCCTGCCTGTCGGGCCGTCAGCTCTGCTGCGCTTCCTCGGCGTTGCGCCAGACGGTCAGGTCGATGGTGATGTAGCGACTGGGGTCGCTCGGGCCCGACTTGCCGCGATAGGTCACCACGGCGATGTGTCCGGCCTTGCTGAGGACACAGATCTGCGACCCGGTCGTGAGCTGTTCGAGCTCGATCTTCTCGGTGAAGCGGGTCTCCTGACGGCAGACCTCCAGGGAGCCCTTCTGCGAATTCTTCAGCACCACCAGCTTCCCGTTGGCACTGCCGACCCTCTCGTCGCCGAAGAGGGAGTCCCGGTAGAAGTAGAAGTCCCCCTTGCCGTAACTGACGCCGCTGTCTTCGTCCTCCACCGGCCGGGGCGGATGGTCGGCCAGCTTCAGGGCGTAGTTCGCCGTCATGTCGATGCCCTTGTACGAGACCGGCTTGGGGTCGACCGGCTTGTCCCCGGCCTTGTCCCCGGAACCGCTGCCGCTCGAACCGCCGTCGGAGGACGCCGTCGACCGGTCGCCCTTGCCGGATGTGTCGTCGTCCGGCAGCAGGTTGCCGATGACACCGAGGACGACCAGCGCGCCGAAGACCGAAGCGCCGATGATCAGGCCCGTCCGCTTGGGACGCGGCGCGGCGGGCTGGAGACCGGACGGGCCCCAGCCGGGCTGCTGGAACCCCGACTGTTGGAACCCCGACTGCTGGAACCCTGGCTGCTGGAAGCCGGGTTGAGCGAATCCGGACCGCTGGTGCGGCGGCGGAGTGGGGTGGCCCTGGGGGCCGGTGTTCTGCTGCCACTGACCGGGCGGCACGTTTCCCGGCGCTCCCGGCGCTCCCGGCGCCCCGGGGGCTCCGGGTGCGGCGGGTCCGGTCTGGGTGGGTGCGGCGGCCATCGCGTGGCCGGTCGGGGTGTAGGGGCCGGCCGGCGGTCCCTGCGGGGAGAACTGGGTGGGCGTGGGTGCGGTGGCGGGCTGTGGGGGCGGGGTCGGTGCGGGTGCGGGGAGCTTGTGTCGTTCGGTGATGGCGCCGGCGACTGCCTGGGGGAGCCAGTCCTCGCCCTGGCGCAGGGGTTCGGGTGAGATCTCGTGGCACATGCGGATGATGTCGGCCAGGGCGGGGCGGTCGGCGGGGTCGCGGCTGAGGCACTGGGTGACCAGGGGCAGGAGTTCGGCGGGCAGCCGGCTGAGGTCGGGGTCCTCGTGGACGATCCGGTAGAGGACGGCGTGGGAGGGCCCGTCGCCGAACGCGGGTGCGCCGATCGCGGCGTAGGCGGCGATCTGGCCCAGGGCGAAGACATCGGTGGCCGGGGTCACGGTCCCGGCCGCCGCCTGCTCGGGTGCCATGAACGCCGGAGTGCCGACACTCACCCCCGTACCGGTCAGGGCGGTCGTGTCGGCGGCCCGGGCGATACCGAAATCGATGACACGCGGCCCGTCGGAGGCCAGCAGCACGTTCGCGGGCTTCAGATCACGGTGCACGATCCCCGCACCATGGATCACCCCCAGCGCCTCGGCCACCCCCACCGTCAGCAGCAGCACACTGCGCAACGGCAGCCCGCCATGCCCGGCGACCGCGTGCGCGAGCGAGGGACCCGGCACATACGCCGTCGCCAGCCACGGCTGCGCACCCTCGGTGTCCGAATCGATGACCGGCGCGGTGTACAGCCCCTGCACCCGCTGCGCGGCCCGTACCTCCTGCTGGAAACGCCGCCGGAACTCCGGATCCTCCCCGAACTCCGCCCGGATCACCTTGATCGCCAGAGGCCGCCCACCGGGCGTGTACGAGAGATACACCTTGCCCATACCGCCCGTACCCAGCACGGCCGCCAGCCGATAACCCCCCACGACAGCAGGGTCGTCGGCCTTGAGTGGCTGGAACGGGCCGGTCGAAGGCGCGTTGCTCATTAGGAACCATCCCCCTGGTCACGGCAGTCCGGAGCCCGCACGCGCCCCGAAGATCAGACGAGAGCGTATCCAATGCCGGTCTCATGCGGGGAGCGGGTCAGGGGCTGGCCACATCGAAGGTGTACCGGAGCGGCCCGCTGCCCGGGCGTGGGTCGCGGCGGTAGACGTACAGCGCCGACACCCGCACGTCCGGGTCAGGGGCGTCCAGTGGGCAGGGGCGGGTCACCTGCAGGACGTTCGGCCGGTCGGCGACCCTCGTGCGCAGCCCGTCGGCCGGTCCCCCGTCGAGCACCGCGGACTCCCAGCGTGACGTGTCGTTCCAGTTCATGGCAACAGTTTAACTATTGCGCAATTCATGAATGTTCGCGCCCCCCGGGCGGGACCCGAGGCTTCCGCGTGCCCGGAGGAGCGGCCTTGCCGCACCCCGGCGCCGGGTCCATGCTTGTGCCATGGGTGACCAGACCGGCCCCGAGCCGACGGTGTCCGTCCGGCAGGACCTCCGGTTGCTGGAGGCCACCGGCGCACACCCGGACGGGGCTTCTGTGCAGCAGCTGGCCCACGAGGCCGGGCTGGCGGACGTCACCGCCCGGCGACTGCTGCACGAGCTCGCCCGGGACGGGTATCTGCGCGAGCTGGACGACGGCGGGTTCGCGCTCCGCGAGCGGGACCCCCGGTTGCAGGCCGCCGTCGACGGCCAGGCACTCCAGGAGCACATCCGCCCTCTGCTGTCCTCGCTGCGCGACAGCCTGTCCGCCGCCGTCTATCTGACGCTGTACGACGAGGGCGAGATCCGGGTCCTGGAGATCGTCGACAGCCCGCGGACCCCGCGGGTGGATCTCTGGGTGAGCTTCCAGAACGCCGGACACGCCACCGCGCTCGGCAAGAGCGTGCTGCGCGAGCTGGACGAGGAGGCGCGCGCCAACTACCTCTCCCGGCACTCCCTGGCTGACCTCACCCCCCGCACCATCACGCGCCGGGAGGAGCTGCTGCGGCAGCTCGACGCCGCACCCGCGGGCCCACTCTCGCTGGACCGGGGTGAGTACGCGCGGGGCACGACATGCGCGGCGGTGCCCGTGTACAGCGGCGACCAGGTCGGTTCGATCGGCATCTCGTTCCGGTCGGACCGGATGTACCGGACCACGGAGGTCAGGGCGCGGTTGCTGGAGTCGGCGCTGCGCGTCACACGGCGGCTGACTCTTCCGGAGAGCTGACCCGTCGTCCCGGAGTGCCGACCCGTCGTCCTGGGGTGCTGACCCGCCCGCCCCGGCCCCGGCCCCTCAGCCGGTGACGATGCCGGCGACCAGGTTGATCGTGGTGGCCAGGATGCTCGCGCCGAAGACGTACGACAGCAGGCAGTGCCGGAGGGCGACCGCGCGGATCCTGGAGGTGGAGACGTTGGTGTCGGAGACCTGGTACGTCATGCCCAGGTTGTAGCTGAAGTAGAAGAAGTCGATGTAGCGCGGCGGTTCCTTCGTGTTGAAGTCGATCCCGCCGCCGGGCGGCCCGTAATAGATGAACGCGTAGCGGGCGGCGTACATCAGGTGGAGCGCCGCCCAGGACATGAAGACGCCGCAGAGGGCCAGGGCCGCCGCCGCGTGGCTCAGATCGGTGTCGCCGATCAGGAGCAGCAGCACGATGCCGACCAGACCGGACAGGGCGGCCCCGACGACCACGAGTTCCTCGGCGACGGGCCGGAACTCCTCGCGCCGGGCGTTCTCATGGGTGGCGGCGGCGTCCATCGGCCACAGGACGAGCCATCCCGCGACGACGAAGAGGGTCTCGGCGGCGGCGATGCCGACGAGGATGCCCAGCGGCGCGTTGGCGAGGAGGAGACCGACCAGCACGCCGACGGCGGCTCCGGCCACCGCGGAGCAGGCCAGCCGGGGAACGGCGGGGAGCAGGAACCGACTGTTCATGGGGGCCTCACCTGTGCTGCCCGAGGAGGAGCCCGGGGCCCTGCTCCGCAGGGGCGCCACGGAGCGAGCCGGACCGTGTCAGCGTATGCGCGCGCGGTCCGGAGCGCAGCCCGGGAACACCCCTCGGGCCGCCCCTTGCGCAACCCCCGGCGCGACCCCCGGAGCCGAGTGGCAGGCGGGAATCACCGGACATAGCCTGCCCGGAAGGACTAGATTGCCCGGGAAAGGGTGGAAGTGCCGTGAGCACCGACAACGAAGCGCAGGAGCCCGACGCGGCGCAGGAGCCCCTGGAACCCCGGGTCGGTCCCGTCCCCGAGGGCGACCCGCGGTTCCGGCCCTACCACCATCCCGCCGCCGGCTGGGGAGCGGCGAAGAGCGTGACGCGCTTCCTGGTGGAGGAACGCGCGCTGGTGGACGGTCCACGGGCCATCATGCGGATGAACCACGAGAACGGCGGGTTCGACTGTCCCGGGTGCGCGTGGCCGGACGACACCAAGGGCCTGCACCTGGACATCTGCGAGAACGGCATCAAGCACGTCACCTGGGAGATGACCCGCAAGCGCGTGGACCGCGAGTTCTTCGCCGCGCACTCGGTGACCGAGCTGGCCGGGTGGAGCGACTACGACCTGGAGAACCAGGGCCGGCTGACCGAGCCGATGGCGTACGACCCCGACTCCGACCACTACGTGCCGATCAGCTGGAAGGACGCGTTCGCGCTGGTCGGAGCCACCCTGCGCGGGCTCGACAGCCCGAACCGGGCGGCGTACTACACCTCCGGCCGGCTCGGCAACGAGGCCACCTTCCTCTACCAGCTGATGGCCCGGGAACTGGGCACGAACAATCTGCCGGACTGCTCCAACATGTGCCACGAGGCCAGCGGACGGGCCCTCCAGGCCTCTCTCGGCACCGGAAAGGGGACGGTCGACCTCAAGGACTGGGAGTCCGCGGACGCCCTGTTCATCCTGGGTGTCAACGCCGCGTCGAACGCGCCGAGGATGCTCACCGCCCTCGCCGAGGCAGACCGCCGCGGCGCGCAGATCGTGCACGTCAACCCGCTGATCGAGGCGGCGGCCACCCGCACCATCGTGCCGCACGACTTCACGGACATGGCGCTGTTCAAGACCACCAGGACCAGCACGCTGAACCTCCAGCCGCGCATCGGCGGCGACATGGCGCTGCTGCGCGGCATGGCCAAGGCGATCCTGGAGAAGTCGACGAGCGACCCCAAGGCCCTGGACGTCACGTTCATCGAGCGCCACACCACCGGCTTCGAGGAGTACCGGGCGCTGTGCGAGGCCACGCCCTGGGAGGAGCTGGAGCACCAGTCCGGGCTGAGCCGTGACGACATCCTCAAGGCGGCGCAGGTGTATGGGGAGGCCGACCGCTCCATCGTGAGCTGGTGCCTGGGCCTGACCCAGCACGAGCACGGCGTCGACACCGTCCGCGAGATCGTCAACCTCCTGCTGCTGCGCGGCAATCTCGGCCGGGAGGGCGCGGGCCCCTCCCCCGTGCGCGGCCACAGCAACGTCCAGGGCAACCGCACCTGCGGCATCGACCACCGCCCCACCGACGCGTTCCTGGACCGGCTCGCCGAGGCCTGCAAGATCGACCCGCCCCGCGCACACGGCCTGGACACCGTCCGTACGATCCAGGCGATGCGGGACGGCGAGGTGAAGGTGTTCGTCGGGATGGGCGGCAACTTCGCGCTCGCCGCGCCCGACACTCCGGCGACGTACGCGGCGCTGCGCTCCTGCGACCTCACCGTCCAGGTGAGCACCAAACTGAACCGCAGCCATGTCGTGCACGGCCGCGCGGCGCTCATCCTGCCGTGTCTCGGGCGCACCGAGAAGGACCACCAGCGCAAGGGCATCCAGAGCACCTCGGTCGAGGACTCGATGAGCATGGTCCACATGTCCGTCGGGATGAAGCGCCCCGCCTCCCCGCACCTGCTGTCCGAGCCGGCCATCGTCGCCGGGATGGCGCGCGCCGCCCTGCCGGACAGCGAGACGCCCTGGGACTGGTACATCGAGGACTACGACCGGATCCGGGACACGATGGCCGAGGCGCTGGACGGCTTCGAGGACTTCAACCGCCGGGTCCGGCTGCCCCTCGGCTTCCGGATCAAGCAGCCCGCGCGCGAACTGGTCTTCCTGACCCCGTCGGGGCGCGCGGAGTTCTCCTCGGCCGCCCTGCCCGACGTCGTGCCGGAGCCCGGCACCCTGGCGCTCGGCACGATGCGGTCGCACGACCAGTGGAACACCACCATCTACTCCGACAACGACCGCTACCGGGGCGTCAAGAACCTGCGCACGCTGGTCTTCATGAACCGGGCCGACATGCGCGAGCGCGGCATCGCCGACATGGGGCCCGTCGACATCACGAGCACGGCGAAGGACGGCAGCCGGCGGTTCCTGACCGGCTACACGGCGATCCCGTACGACATCCCGCGCGGCTGTGCGGCCGGCTACATGCCGGAGATGAACGTGCTGTGCGCGCTGGGCGACTACAGCACCCAGAGCGACCAGCCGATCATGAAGCACGTCAAGGTCACGGTGGTCCCGGCCGCCGCCTGAGCGGTCGCCGGCCCGGCCGCCTGTGCGGCCGTGCGCCCGCCCGGGGTCACCGGGGCCGGGCGAACCGCTCCAGCAGCAGGTAGGCCCGCCGTTCGGCGGCGGCGAGTTCGGTGGGGTCGATCTCCGCCGGCCAGAGCTCGCCCGCCGCGGCGTCGTCCGCCGCGCGCAACTCCACGACGGCCGCGGCCAGTTGTGCCTGGGCAGCGGGGAAGGACGCCACCGAGCGCTCGTCCAGGGCGTGTTCGGCGTACCCCGAGGCCGCCCGGCACGCGGCCAGGGCGCGCCGCGCCCGTACGGCGGCCCGGTCGTGGACCACCAGCAGAGCGCAGACCAGCGCGATGCCGACCCCGAGCAGGCTGCTCAGCGCCCGGTCCTGGACGAGGTCCCCGGCCGGCGAGGGAGCGGCGAGGTCGGTGAGCAGCAGCGCCAGCGGGGTGAGGAAGACGACGCCGAGACCGTAGTTGCGGGCGACGACGTACTCCAGCAGGAACTCCATCACCACGATCACCAGGACGAGGACCACCGGTTCGGGGCGCGCGGCCAGCACGCCGAGGGCGAGCAACAGCCCCGCCATCGTGCCCAGCGTCCGCTGTACGGCCCGCTGCGCCGCCGTCCGTACGTTGACCGAGTGCAGGACCGCCGCGGCGGAGATCGCCGCCCAGTAGCCGTGGCCGAGCCCGAGCGGCAGCGCCGCCGCTCCGGCGAGCCCGGTGCCGAGGAGCATGCGCAGCGCGGGCACGAGCAGGACCGCCGTACGGGCGGCGCGGCGGTGTCCCCGCCCGGTCACCAGCTCCGTGGCCCGCACCTCGGCGGCGCGCAGGGTGGCCGGGGCAGCGGTGTCCGGGCCGGCGGTGTCCGGGCCGGTCACGGGCGGGGCGGCTGCGGGCGAGGTGGTTGCGGGCGGGACGGCCAGGGTGCGGGACAGCGCCGCCAGTTCGGGGAGCATCCTCGGCAGGCGTCGGCGGCGGCTCACCAGAAGCTCGGCCTGTCGGCGCAGGTGGCGTGCCGGGCCGCGGGGGCCGTCGGGCGCCCGACGTGCCGCGCCGATGAGCAGCGCCCAGGCCAGATCGGTGAGCCGGAGGCACGTATCGCCCCGGCCGCCCCGTTCCGCACCGGTGGGCGGCCTGACCCCGAGGGTGCGGTACGCCTGGAGCACGGCGGCCGTCGCCCGGTGCCGTACGAGCCCCCGGCCCTCCCCCGCGCCCGCCGCCTCCCACAGGTCCGCCAGTTCGCGCAGGGCGGCGGCCACGGCGAGACGCTGGGGCCGGTCCGGGTGCACGAACCACCCGAGCACGGCGAGCACCCAGGCCACGGCCGCGCCCGTCGCGGCCAGGGCCGTCTGCACCCGGACGTCGGAGGGACCGGTCGAGCCGTAGGCCGCGACGGAGAAGGCGAAGAGCAGCAGCACCGCGCCGAGGCCGCTCAGCCGGGCCGCGTCACAGGCGAACTTCGCGGCGGCGGCCACGACGGCCATCGCCGCGACCGTCGTCGCGGCGCCCGCTCCCCCGTCCCTCGGCTGCGCCCACACGGCGAGCGCCGAACCGCAGCCCACGCACGCGGTCATCGCCACCGCGACGACGGCGAGCACCCGGGCCCTGCGCGCATAGGGCAGATTGCGGCCGAAGGTGGTGATGAAGGAGCCGAGCATCGTGTAGACGGCGTGATCGGCCCGGCCCGCCAGGGCCAGCGGCAGGGCGGGCACCGCCATGGCGAGCGCGGCGCGCAGGGCGAAGGAGACGGCGCCGTCCACGCTCTGCAGGGCCAGCGCGCCCCGGGGGGAGAGCGCCCGCCCCACACGGGTGGCGAGCGACCTCCGCCGCCGCGCGGACGCCCCCTTCCCGGCCCTCTCGGCGAGGGGCCGGGTCGGATCATCGTCCGGAGCACCGGAGGCATCGGGGCGGTGCGTCATGGTCGGGTCCTCAGCGTGGGAGGGGCGGGGGCCGTGACTCGTCGACGGGTCGGCCGGGGGGGAGGGCGGTCAGGTCGGCTGTCAGGTCTGTGGTCCGGGTGGCGGTCAGGAGCCGGGGACGTCGAGGATCTCCACGACGGTTCCGGCCTCGGCGCCGCCGGGCGGCACCACCGCCAGCCCGTCGGCGACGGCGAGACCGCGCAGCATCGCCGGTCCGTCGAACGGCAGCGGCGCCACGGCAGGCCCCGTACGGCGCACCGGCAGCAGCCGGGTGTCCCGCGGGTGCCCCGGCAGTGCGGCGGCGCAGGCCGCTCGGACCGGCTCGGCTTCCAGGTGGCCGCCGAGGCGACGCAGCAGCGGTACGGCGAGGGTCACCGCACCGGCGACGGCGGCCAGGGGATTGCCGGGCAGGCCCACCAGATGCCTGGGCCGTCCGTCGGCGCCGGGCGGCAGCTCGGCGAGCAGCATGGGGTGGCCCGGCCGTACGGCGACGGAGTCGACGAGGAGCCGGGCGCCCAGGGCGCGGAGGACGTCGTGCAGGAAGTCCACGGGTCCGGCGGCGGTGCTGCCCGTGGTGACGACCACATCGGCGGTGGAGCCGCGTACGGCCTCGTACAGCGGTCCGAAGTCGTCCGGCACCAGGTGACGGCCGACGGCGTCCGCACCCCGACCGAGCAGCCAGGGCGGCAGGAGCGGGCCGAGGGCGTCGCGTATCCGGCCGTGCCGGGGCGGTCCGGCCTCCAGCAGCTCGTCGCCGAGAACCAGCAGCTGCACGAGCGGGCGGCGGTGCACGGCGAGCCGGTCGTGGCCGGCGGCCGCCGCGAGGCCGAGGACGGCGGGGGTGACGGTCGTCCCGGCGGGGAGGAGGGGGTCGCCCGCGTGGCACTCCTGGCCGCACGAGCGGATGTCCCGGCCCGGTGCCGGAGGCCCGGGGCTCGTGGCGCGGTCGAGCAGCAGGCCGCCCCGGCCGTCGTCCTCGCCGTCCTCCCTGCGGAGCACGGCGACGGCGCCGTCGGGCAGACGGGCGCCGGTGGCGATGGGGACGGCGGTCCCGAGGCGCAGCGGTTCGGGCCGCCCACCGGCCAGTACACCGCCGCCCCGGAGCCGCCAGGGCCCCGGTCCCGCCACGGCCCAGCCGTCCATGGCGGAGGTGTCGAACGGCGGCAGGTCGGTGATCGCCGTCAGCGGCTCCGCGAGGGCGTGACCGAGCGCCTCGGTGAGGTCGCGGGTGACGGTCGGCAAGGGCGGTACGGCGCGGGCGACGGCCCGGGCCTGCTCCCAGCCCGTGCTCACGGCTGCCGTGCTCATGCGCGTTCCTCGTTTCCGGTCGTACGCGGTCCCCGTAGCCCTGCACCGGGCGCCGGAGACCGGAGGTCGGGGGTCGGTCGTCAGGTGTCGGGCGTCAGCCGCCGATGGCCGACATCGGACGCTCCGGCCGGCGGAACTCCGGGCTGTCGATGGCGTGGCCGGGGCCTTTGCCCGCGATGGAGTTCCGCCAGGCCGCCTCGATGACCGGGTCCTCCGCGCCACCCCGCAGCAGGGCCCTCAGGTCCGACTCCTCGGTGGCGAAGAGGCAGTTGCGCACCTGCCCGTCGGCGGTGAGCCGCACGCGGTCGCAGCCGCCGCAGAACGGGCGGGTGACGCTGGCGATGACGCCCACCACCGTGTCCGTCCCGGCGATCCGCCACTCCTCGGCGGGCGCGTTGCCGCGCCGGTCCATGGGGACCAGGTCGAACCGCTCGCCGAGGCGGCCCAGGATCTCCTCGGCGGTGACCAGCCGGTCCCGGTCCCAGGCGCCCTGCGCGTCCAGGGGCATCGACTCGATGAACCGCGCCCGGTAGCCGTGCTCGACGGCGAACGCGGCCAGTTCGGCGATCTCGTCGTCGTTGACCCCGCGCACCGGAACCGTGTTGATCTTCACGGGCGCGAGGCCGGCCGTGCGGGCGGCGCGCAGTCCGTCGAGGACGTCGGTGATCCGGTCGCGCCGGGTGATCGCGGTGTACCGCTCGGGACGGAGGGTGTCCAGGCTGACGTTGACCCGGCTCAGCCCGGCATCGCGCAGCGCGGCAGCGCTGCGGGCCAGGCCGATCCCGTTGGTGGTGAGGGACAGTTCGGGGGCTCCGGGCAGGGCGTGCAGACGGGCGACGAGCCCGGGCAGGCCGCGGCGCAGCAGCGGTTCGCCGCCGGTCAGCCGTACCTCGGTGATGCCGAGGCGCTGGACGGCGACGCGGACGAGGCGGACCACCTCGTCGTCGGTGAGCAGCGCGGGCCGGGGCAGCCAGTCGAGGCCCTCGGCGGGCATGCAGTACGTGCAGCGCAGATTGCAGCGGTCGGTGAGCGAGACCCGCAGGTCGGTGTGGACCCGGCCGAACCGGTCCGTCAGCGGGGACGGAGCGGGCCTGTCGAGGAGCGGTCGGGACACGGGGCGGCCTTCTTCCTCTGCCCGGGGGCAGTTTCCTCTGCCGGGGGGCAGTCACGCATTTCTCACCCGCCGACCACTTTCGAGGGATAGCCGGATGAAGTCAAAGAGGACTTCTCTATTACGTGATCGGCGCCGCCGATCCGGCCCGGAAATACCCGTGATAGGCCAGGCCTTTCAGCTCATCGAATTCCCCTCTTTGACTTCCCCCGGCGAATGAGCGGATATTCGACGCGCCATCCCCGGAACGAACGGCCGACGGCCCCGAGGCAGAGAAAAAGAGGCGCATCCCGTCATGAGCAGCCGCATCGAGGACGACCCGAGCGACGACCTGCGGGTCACCCCGCCCAAGACCTGGGCGACGGGTCTGCCCGCGGTGACCCATGCGCTGGAGTACTCCCTGGGCCAGACGTCCCCGCGGCGCACCGCGCTGACGCTGCTCACCATCAACCAGCCCGAGGGCATCGACTGCCCCGGCTGCGCATGGCCCGAACCGGCGCCCGGCAAGCGGCACAGGAACGAATACTGCGAGAACGGCGCCAAGCACATCAACGACGAGGCCACCTCGCGGCGCGTCACCCGGGAGTTCTTCCGCGAGCATGCGATAGCCGAGCTCGGCGGGGCGTCCGACTACTGGCTCAATCAGCAGGGCCGGCTGACCGAGCCCATGGTGAAGCGCCCCGGCGGCACCCATTACGAGCCGATTGGCTGGGACGAGGCACTGGGGCTGCTCGCCGGGGAGCTGCGGGGCCTGGACTCCCCCGACGAGGCTCTCTTCTACGTCTCCGGCCGGCTGAACAACGAGGCCGCTTTCCTGCTCCAGCTCTTCGCGCGCGCGTACGGCACGAACAATCTGCCCGACTGCTCCAACATGTGCCACGAGTCCAGCGGATCCGCGATGGCGCAGACGCTGGGCATCGGCAAGGGCAGCGTCTCTCTCGACGACATCCACCACGCCGACCTGATCTTCGTCGTGGGGCAGAACCCGGGCACCAACCATCCCCGGATGCTCTCGGCCCTGGAGGAGACCAAGCGCAACGGCGGGCAGGTCGTCGCGGTCAACACCCTGCCCGAGGCCGGGCTCATGCGCTTCAAGCACCCGCAGAAGGCCCGCGGTCTGATCGGCCGGGGCACACCGATCGCCGACCAGTTCCTGCACATCCGGGCGGGCGGCGACCTCGCGTTGTTCCAGGCCCTGAACCTGCTGCTCCTGGAGGCCGAGGACGCCGCGCCCGGCACCGTACTGGACCAGGACTTCATCCGTACGCACACCACCGGATTCGAGGAGTTCGCCGCACACGCGCGGAAGACCGACTGGGCGGACGTCCTGACGGCGACCGGGCTGTCCCGCGAGGAGATCCAGGAGGTGTTCGAGCGGGTCCTGAGGAGCGAGAAGGTCATCGTGTGCTGGGCGATGGGCCTCACCCAGCACAAGCACGGGGTGCCCACCATCCGCGAGGTGATCAACTTCCTGCTGGCCCGGGGCAACATCGGCAGGCCCGGCGCGGGCGTCTGCCCGGTGCGCGGGCACAGCAACGTCCAGGGCGACCGCACGATGGGTGTGTGGGAGCAGATGCCGCAGGAGTTCCTCGACGCCCTGGAGGCCGAGTTCGGCTTCACCCCTCCCACCCACCACGGTCTGGACGCGGTGAACAGCATCCGGGCCATGGTCGAGGGGCGCGCCAAGGTCTTCCTGGGCGTCGCGGGCAACTTCGTCCGGGCCACGCCCGACAGCGCGGTCACCGAGGCCGCGATGCGCACGTGCCGCCTCACCGCGCACATCTCCACCAAGCTCAACCGCTCCCACACGGTCTGCGGCGACACCGCCCTCATCCTTCCCACCCTCGGCCGCAGCGACCGGGACGTCCAGGCCACCGGCGAGCAGTTCGTGACCGTGGAGGACTCCATGAGCGACGTCCACGCCTCCCGGGGAAAGCTGCCGCCGGCCTCCCCGCACCTGCTCAGCGAGGTCGCGATCATCGCCCGGCTCGCCCGCCTGACCCTGGGCGACCAACCCCCCATCCCCTGGGAGCAGTTCGAGGCGGACTACGGCACCGTCCGCGACCGGATCTCCCGGGTCGTCCCGGGCTTCGAAGACTTCAACGCCCGGGTGGCGAAGCCCGGCGGCTTCACCCTGCCCAACCCGGTGAACCAGGGGGTCTTCCCGACGCCGAGCGGCAAGGCCGTCTTCACCCGCAACGACTTCACCATGCCGCACGTCCCCGAGGGGCATCTGCTGTTGCAGACCCTGCGCTCGCACGACCAGTGGAACACCGTCTGGTACGCGCCGAACGACCGCTACCGGGGCATCCACGACGCCCGCCGGGTCGTCCTCGTGAACCCCGCCGATCTGGCGGAACTCGGTCTCGCCGACCGGGACACCGTGGACCTGGTGAGCGTCTGGCACGACGGGCGGGAGCGCCGCGCGGAGAACTTCCGGGTCGTGGCGTACCCCGCGAGCCGTGGCTCGGCGGCGGCGTACTACCCGGAGACCAACGTCCTGGTGCCGCTGGACAGCGTCGCCGACATCAGCAATTGCCCGACCTCCAAGGGAGTCGTGGTCCGCCTCGAACCCGCCCCCGTGACGGGCGGCGGGAGCGGTGGGAAGGGCGAACCATGGGACGCATGACCGTACGGAGGCGTGTCCTGCGGGTACGGGAGGGGCGCTCCTCCTACCGTCCGGACACCCTGGCCGCCGAGGAACCGATGGAGATCCGGGTCGGCGGACGCCCGCTGGCGGTGACCATGCGCACGCCGGGCGACGACTTCGACCTCGCGGTCGGCTTCCTCGTGAGCGAGGGCGTGGTGCACGGCGCGGACGACGTGGCCGGGATCCGTTACTGCGCGGGCGCCACGGCCGACGGCGGCAACACGTACAACGTGGTCGACGTCGCCCTGGCCCCCGGCGTGCCGCCCCCCGACCCGTCCCTGGAACGGAACTTCTCCACGACGTCCTCGTGCGGTCTGTGCGGCAAGGCCGGCCTGGACGCGGTGCGCACGACGGCCGCCTGGTCGGTCGCCGAGGACCCGCTGCGCATCGGGACGGACGTGCTGACGGCCCTCCCGGACCGGCTGCGGGCGGCCCAGCGGGTGTTCGACAGCACCGGCGGTCTGCACGCGGCGGGGCTGTTCACGGCCGACGGCGGGCTGGTGTGCCTGCGGGAGGACGTCGGGCGGCACAACGCCGTGGACAAGGTCGTCGGCCACGCCCTGCGGTCGGGGCTCCTTCCGCTGCGCGGGTCGGTCCTGATGGTCAGCGGCCGGGCCTCGTTCGAGCTGGTGCAGAAGGCGGTGATGGCCGGCATCCCGATGCTCGCGGCGGTCTCCGCGCCGTCCTCGCTCGCGGTCGACCTCGCGGCGGACAGCGGTCTGACGCTGGTCGGGTTCCTGCGCGGCGCGTCCATGAACGTGTACGCGGGTGATGAGCGGCTGCACCCGCCGCCGGACGCCTGAGGACGGCGTCCGGAGGTGCCTCGCGCGCCGGTGGGGCGATTGGCGTTCCGGGAGGCCGTCCGGTAGACCCGTGGGGTGCTGTTCCGTCAACTCGAGTATCTGGTGGCCCTCTCCCGCGAGCGTCACTTCGCCCGCGCCGCCCAGGCCTGCCACGTCTCCCAGCCCGCCCTCTCCGAGGCGGTCCGCAAGCTGGAGGACGAGCTCGACGTCCCCCTGGTCCTGCGCGGCCGCAAGTACGAGGGACTCACGCCCGAGGGCGAACGCATCGTCGTGTGGGCGCAGCGGATCCTGGCGGACCGTGACGCCCTCACCAGCGAGGCCGGTCATCTGCGGACCGGGCTGAGCGGGCGGATGCGGATCGGTTCGGTCCCGACCGCGTCCGGCACCGCCGCCCTGCTGACCGCCCCCTTCTGCCTGGCGCATCCGCTGGTCACGGTGGAGGTCGTCGGAGACCTCCAGTCCGAGGACGTGCTCCGGCAGCTGCGGGACTTCGAGATCGACGCCGGGATCACCTATCTCCACGAGGGGGTCGGGGAGCAGTTCCGGACGGTTCCGCTGTACGAGGAGCGGTACGTGCTGCTCACCGGCGCCGCCGACGCCCCCGCCGGCCGGACGACGGCGACCTGGGCGGAGGCCGCGCGGCTGCCCCTGTGTCTGCTCACGGAGGCGATGCAGGGGCGCCGGGTGCTGGACGAGCTGTTCGCGGAGGCGGGGGTGCGGCCGTCGCCCCGGGTCGAGACGGACTCCGTGGCGGCGCTCTTCGCCCATGTCAGGACGGGCCGCTGGGCCAGCGTCGTGCCGCACACCTGGCTGCATGTCTTCGGCGTGCCGCACGGGATGCGGGCCGTGCCGCTGGTCGAGCCGGAGCGGACGGTGCCGGTCGGTCTGGTGACCGTCGCGCGGGAGCCGGGATCGGTGCTGGCCCGCGCTCTGCGGGAGATCGCGGGCCGCACCGATGTGGCCGCCGCCCTGGAGCGGCTGCCCGAGGACTGATCCGGCCGGACGCGCCCCCTATGCCTTCCTGTCCTGCTTCCTGTCCTGGTCAGGAGGGAGGCCCACTTCCTCGCGGTCCTGCTCCAGGCGCTCGTCGAGCTGCTTCTCGTCCGGGCGGCGGGGCATGCCGCGGCTGTGGCCGGTGTCGGGGTCGCCCTCGACCTCTTCGTTCGACTTGTGGTGGTGATGGGACATCGTTCACTCCTTGCCGTCGGCGGTGGCGTTGATCGTGCAGTGCAGGGAGTCGTCGACCACGTCGGCGACGATCGTGTCCCCCGGATCGGCCTCGCCGCCCAGGAGCAGGGAGGCGACGCGGTTGTCCAGTTCGGTCTGGATCGTGCGGCGCAGCGGGCGGGCGCCGAACTCCGGCTGGTAGCCGTGGGCGACGAGGAGCTTCTTCGCCGCCTCGGTGACCTCCAGCGTCATGCCCTGGGCGTGGACCCGGTGCTTGCTGCGGTCCAGCAGGTGGTCGACGATCTCGGTCAGGTCGTCCTCGGTGAGGCTGTGGAAGACGATGATGTCGTCGATGCGGTTGAGGAACTCGGGCAGGAACCGCCCCCGCAGGTCCTCCATCAGCTCGTCCTTGAGCTCGGCGGCGTCGCCCTCGTGGGCGAGGATGCGGTGGGCGCCGATGTTGGACGTCATGATGACGACGCAGTGGCGGAAGTCGACGGTGCGGCCCTGTCCGTCCGTGAGCCGTCCGTCATCGAGGATCTGGAGCAGCGTGTTGAAGACGTCGGGGTGCGCCTTCTCGACCTCGTCGAACAGGACGACGCTGTAGGGGTTGCGCCGCACCTTCTCGGTGAGCTGGCCGGCCTCGTCGTAGCCGACGTATCCGGGCGGCGCTCCGACGAGCCGGGCGACCGTGTGCTTCTCCTGGAACTCGCTCATGTCGAACCGGATCATCCGGTCGTCCTCGCCGAACAGCAGCTCGGCCAGCGTCTTGGCGAGTTCCGTCTTGCCGACGCCGGTGGGCCCGAGGAAGAGGAACGAGCCGACGGGCCGGTTCGGGTCGCCCATGCCCGCGCGGTTACGGCGTACGGCTTCGGAGACCGCGGTGACCGCCTCGTCCTGGCCGACGATCCTGGCGTGCATCTCCTCCTCCAGCTTGAGGAGCTTCTCCTTCTCGCTGGCGGTGAGCTGGGAGACCGGGATGCCGGTGCGGCGGGAGACGATGTCGGCGATGTCGGAGGCGGTGACCGAGACGACGCCCTCGCGGCGCTCCTCGATCCCGGCGAGTTCGCCCTCCACCTCGGCGATCTGCTGTTTCAGCCCGGAGGCCTTCTCGAACTCCTCGCCGGCGACAGCCTCGTCCTTCTCGCGCCGCAGCTTGGCGAGGCGGTCCTCGCGGCTGACGACCTCGGTGGAGCGGTTCGCGCTGCGCAGCCGTACGCGGGCTCCGGCCTGGTCCATCAGGTCGATGGCCTTGTCGGGCAGGAAGCGGTCGCTGATGTAGCGGTCGGACAGCTCGGCCGCCGCCGTGAGGGCCCCGTCGGCGAAGCGGACCTGGTGGTGGGCCTCGTAGGCGTCCCGCAGTCCTTCGAGGATCTGTACGGTCTCCTCGACGGTCGGCTCCGGGATGAGGACGGGCTGGAAGCGGCGCTCCAGGGCGGCGTCCTTCTCGATGTGCTTGCGGTACTCGTCGATCGTCGTCGCGCCGACGACGTGCAGTTCCCCCCGGGCGAGGGCGGGCTTGAGCATGTTGCCCGCGTCCATCGAGCCCTCGCCGGTCGCGCCCGCGCCGACGACGGTGTGGAGTTCGTCGATGAAGAGGATGATCTCCCCTTCGGCCTTCTGCACGTCCTCGATGACCTTCTTCAGCCGCTCCTCGAACTGGCCCCGGTACTGGGCTCCGGCGACCATGCCGGACAGGTCCAGGGAGACGACCCGCTTGTCCTTGAGGGTGTCGGGTACCTCGCCGGCGACGATGCTCTGGGCGAGGCCCTCCACGATGGCGGTCTTGCCGACGCCGGGCTCGCCGATGAGGACGGGGTTGTTCTTGGAGCGCCGCGAGAGGATCTCGATGGTCTGCTCGATCTCCTCGGCCCGCCCGACGACGGGGTCGAGCTTTCCGGCCTTCGCCTCCTCCGTCAGGTCCCGGCCGAATTCGTCCAGGGTCGTCGACGGCTGCTTCCCCCCGCCGGAGGTCCCGTCGCCGCCCGCCGCCCGGTCGGTGGCGCCGCGCAGCCTGCCCACGTCGAGGTCGTCCGACCCGAGGAACCGGCCGGCGCCGGAGTCGGCGTCGTCGATGAGCGCGCCGAGGATGTGCTCGGGGCCGATGTAGGACACCCCGGCCGCCTGCGAGCGGCCGTAGGCGGCGGTGAGGGTGCGCTTGGCCGCCGGGGTGAGACCGGGCTCGGCGGAGGGCTCGCCGGACTCCCGGGGCAGCACCTCGTCGAGCTGTGCCGCGAGGGCGTCGGGGTCGACCCCGGCCCGGGAGAGCAGTCCCCGCGAGGGCTCGACCTGGGTCGCCGCCCACAGCAGGTGCTCGGTGTCGAGGTCCGCCGTCCCGTCCGCGGCCGCTTTGCTGGTGGCCCGGCCCAGCAGCTCATGGGAGGACTCCGTCAGCAGCCGCCCGATCGGGACCCGCTGCATGGCCGGGGGCGAGGACGCGGGCGACATACCGAAGAACCGGTTCAACAGATCACTGAACGGGTCGGACGGACCGAGGGGTGAACCGAACGCCATCGACATGTCAGCTCCAGGGAGGCGGGAGGGGCCCTCTCACTGAAACGCGATGTCCACCGGCCCGCAAACGGAGGTGACCGCCGGGCCCGACCCGACTATCCGGAGTCGGCCCCCCACCGACCCCGCCCCGTCCCGCGGATCCTCCGACGGATCGGATGAGGGCCCAAATGGACCGAGGCCGTCAGAACATGCCGCGGCACGTCCACCGCGCTGCCGCCGGACCGTTCGTTGGCCAGGTGACGGCAGATCGCGCTCTTGCCGGAGCCCTTCCGGCCGATGACGAGGGTCTTCCGGCCGGACAGGGCCTCGCGGTAGGCGTACGTGGGCCGGAAGACCGGCCCCTTCAGGAGACCGTCACGCAGGTCCGCCTCCGCATCGTCCCGCCCGAAGAACAGACAGCTGACCGGCCCCGCATCCGGCTGCACGCTTCCCCCGCATCGCCGCCTCGGCGTCGGTCACTCCGCCATCGCGTACGCCCCCGACAGTGCCTCGACGCGCTCCCAGATCCGCGCCGAGCGGGCCGCGTCGACGACGGGGCGGCGTACCGCGCCCAGCGCCCACTCCTGCTGGTCCCCGGTGGCGGAGTCCTTGCCGTGCAGCTCGACGGCGTGCGCGGAGAAGTCGCGTACGAGCACGGCGAACAGCTCGTCGAGCAGTTCCTCGTCCAGGCCGGTCAGCCGGGCCTGCTCCAGGATCAGCTGACCGTGGACGACGAGGGCGAAGAGCTGGCCGACGGCGAGGAGGAGGTCGAGGTCGCGGCTCTGCTCCTCATCCGGGGCGGCCGTCTCGACGAAGGTGCACAGGGCGTCGGCCTGCTCGCGGAAGCGGGCGACGTTCGGTACCTCGGCGTACGCGTCGAACGCGGTGCGCCAGTCGTGGAAGCGTACGGAGCCGAGGCCGCGCGCCGGTCCCTGCTGGAAGAGGAACGCGTCGTCGGCGGCGTCGAGGCGGGTGGGGACGGCCGGGTAGTCGACGGGGTTCAGCAGGTGGTTCCGCATGAACTTGAGGATCAGCGCGAGGTTCACGTGGACCGTGCCCTCCAGCTTCGGCAGGCCCCGGATCTCGATGGCGGCCTGGGCGAAGTAGTTGTCCTTCTCGAAGCCCTTGGCGGCGATGACGTCCCACATGAGGTCGATGACCTTCTCGCCCTCGGTGGTCACCTTCATCTTCGTCATCGGATTGAAGAGCAGGTAGCGGCGGTCGTCGGGCCCGGCGGAGCGGAAGTAGTCGACGGCGCGGTCGCTGAACAGCTTCATCCCGACGAGCCGGACGTAGGCGTCGGTCAGCTCGCGGCGCACGTGCGGGAAGGCGGTGACGGGGCGGCCGTAGAGGATGCGGTTGCTCGCGTGGGTGACGGCCTCGTACATCGCGTGCTCGCAGATGCCGATGGAGGCGGTGCAGAGGTTGAACTTGCCGACGTTGACGGTGTTGAGCGCGGCGTCGAAGGCGGCCCGGCCGGTGTGGAGGATGTCGGCGGGCGCGACCGGATAGTTCTCCAGGCGGAACTCGCTGACGTACTTGGAGGAGTCGACGACGTTCTTCACCAGGTGGTACGCCTCGTGGCGGCTGTCGGCGGCGAAGAAGACGTAGCCGTCGGGCCCCTCGACGTCGGTGCGCCGGCCGAAGACGGAGACGAGACCGGCGGCGTTGCCGTTGCCGATGTAGTACTTGGAACCGGAGGCCCGGAAGCCGCCGTCGCTGTCCGGCGTCAGCAGCATGTCGGTGGAGTAGATGTCGGCGCCGTGCGTCTTCTCGGAGAGGCCGAAGGCGAACACCTCGCCCTGGGAGAGGAGTTCGGCCGCACGGTCGCGGGCGGCGGCGTTGTCGCTCTGCCAGACCGGGCCGAGGCCGAGGATGGTCACCTGCCAGGCGTACCAGTAGTCGAGGCCGTAGAACCCGAAGATCTCGTTGAGCGCGGCGATCCGGGCGGTGTCCCAGCGCTGGTCGTCCTTGCCCGCGGCGGATGCGGGGGTGAGGAAGGTGGCGAACAGGCCCTCCTTCGCGGAGAAGGCGAGGAAGTCGCCCAGCCAGGCGCGGGAGCGGTAGTCCTCGATCAGCCGGCGCTTGCCGCGCTCCTCGAACCAGTCGACGGTGGCGCGCAGCAGCCTGCGGGTCTCCGGGTCGAAGCGCTGCGGGTCGTAGGTACGCGGGTTGAACAGCAAGGAAGCGGAGTCAGCCATGGAGATCGCCTTCCGGGAAGGAGGAGGGTGGTCGGTGCTTACGGAGGTGGCGGCGGGCCGCCGCTCAGGCGTCCGGCCCGGAAGCCGCGAGCCGGTTGAGGGTGTCGAGTACGTCGTCGAGCCAGGCGATCGTCATCCGCTCGAACGCGATGCCGCCGCGCAGCACGACGTGCTGGAGCTCCTGGCCCGCGTCCGGCGGTGCGGGGGCGTCGGGCCCGGTGAAGTCGCGCAGTTCGCCGGCGAGGTAGTGCGCGAGCCGGTCCCGGTGCACCTGGTGGTGCCGCTCGACCTCGCGGATCAGGGCGGCCGGGTCATCGAAGGCCGCACCCCGGATCTTCACGGCGAGGTCGTGCCGAAGGCTCTCGGGCTCGATCGGCTTGTGCAGCCACGCGGCGAGCGCGGAGCGGCCGGGCCCGGTGACGGAGTACTCCTTCTTGTCCGGCCGGCCCTGCTGCTCCACCTCGCGGACGAGGAGCAGTCCGTCGGTCACCATGCGGCCCAGCACGCGGTAGATCTGCTGGTGGGTGGCGGTCCAGAAGTAGCCGATGGACCGCTCGAACCGCCGGGCCAGCTCATAGCCGGAGCCCGGCCGCTCCAGCAGGGAGACGAGGATCGCGTGGTCGAGAGCCATACCGCGATCCTTCTATGCAACTCGTTGCATAGACAAGTCGTGGAGCCCGGGTGAGACACGGCTCACCCGGGCGGCCCCGAACCGACAGTGAAACCGGGCGCCGTTCCGGTCCGCGTTGTTTAGTGGGATCCGTACGGGTGACGCGGTGAGCGCCCCGGGCAGGAGCCGACGACTCGAGCAGGAGAAGGGAGCACGTCATGCCGGCCGGATCCAACAGGAAGCGCGAGCGGCAGTACGAGCACATCAAGGAGAGCCAGGAAGAGCGGGGCGCCTCGCAGAAGCGCGCGAAGGAGATCGCGGCCCGGACCGTGAACAAGCAGCGTGCCCGGTCCGGCGAGTCGGAGACGGCGAGCCGAACCTCCACGCAGGACGAGAAGTCCGCCTATCAGCGCGGCGGCGAACGCTCCCACAAGGGCGCGCGGGGCCCCACGAAGGACCAGCTCTACGAAGAGGCCAGGAAGAAGAACATCGACGGGCGTTCCTCGATGAACAAGGAAGAACTCCGCAAGGCCCTCGGACGCTGACGCCGAGGCCCCTCAGGACGTCAACGGCGTACGGAGCGCGGTGCGGCCCTCGCGCCACGCCGCCAGCAGGTGGTCCGCGAGAAGGTCCTCCAGATGGCCGGTCGCCCCGATGCCCAGGACGACGTCGGCCGCCAGCCCGGGCTCGTCCTCCAGCAGGCCGGCGATCACCTCGTGGCGCACCACCTGTTCGTGGACCGCGTCGGCCTCCACGTGCTCGTCGTAGAAGCGCTGTGCCGCCGGGCCGGCACCGGCCCGGCGCAGGGCCGCCGCCAGCCTCCTGGACCCCGGCGACGAGGTGATCTCCACCGTGGCGAAGTGCCCGACCAGCGCACCGCGCAGCCGCCGGTGAAGGCCGAAGAGGGACATCATGTTGACCGTGGCCAGGGCCTGGGCCGGTGCGGCGTCGAGGTAGCGGCCGTAGCGCGCGTCAAGGCCGAGGTCCGTCATGAGATCGGCGAAGAGCCGCGCATGGACGTCCTCGGCCCGCCCCGCTCCGAATTCGTCGAACTCCACGGCGACCATCGCCGCCTTCGCCCGGCCGCGCAGCCTGGGCACCACCCACAGATGCGGATCGGCCTCCTTGAGGTGGTAGAGGGAGCGCAGTGCCGCGTATTCGCGCAGCTGCCACAGCTCCCCCTCCCGCTGGAGGTGGTGGCTGACGCTGTGGCCGTCGTCCCCCACGGGTTCCAGCAGGAGCGCGTCGAGGGCCTGCGCCACGTCCGTCCGGTCCGATCCCCCGTCGCGGCGCAGCGCGTCCAGGAAGACGTCCTCGGCCGCCGCGCGTACGCCGAGCAGGGCGGGGTCCCATTCCAGGCGCTCGTCCACGCCCGCGAACCCCCGGTAGTGGAGCTCGTACAGGCCGTACAGGAGCAGCTGGAGATCGTCGCCGTACGGGTCGGCGCGGCGGACCTCGGCTGCTTCCGGCAGCCGTGTTCCGCGGCCGGCCAGGACACCAAGGACGCTCTCGCTCAGGGGTCCGCGCGGCTGCGGTAGCCCGGGAGACGCCTCGGGGCTCCGGGGGGCGGTGGTGGCGGGGGTCGTCACGGCCCGGATTCCTCCTCGCTCTCCCGGGGCTTTCGGCCGCCCGGGTCCGGCCCTGCGGGCTTGCGGCGGCGGTGGCTGGTGTCGCACCAGGGGTAGGTGCGGCTGCGGCGGCAGGTGCAGATCGCGACGACGAAGCGGTCGGACCGGGTCGTCGTGCCGTCGTCGGCCACCACCTCGACCGGCCCTTCCACCAGGATGGGGCCGTCCCGGTTCACCACCACTCGGCGCGGCTTCTCGTTCCGCCCGTTCCGCTCCTCCCGCTCGTCCCGCTCATTCCTTCCGGGCACGGATCACCACCAGCTCTTCCCCGTCCTGGTGGACCGGCAGCAGCCCCCGGGCCCGTAGCCAGGCCGACCGGCCGCGGGTGACGGGGCCGAGCGGAATCGTGACCCGGTCGGTCACCGAGACATCGAGTCCGGCTCCGGACAGCTTGCCGACGGTCGCGTCGGGACGGCTCAGCCCCGACTGCACCAGAAGGAGCAGGCCACCGGGGCGCAGGGCGGCGAGAGCGCCGTCGCAGATGCGGTCCAGGACCATCCGGCCGTCGAGGCCCGCGTCCCAGGAGCGGGCGGCCCGGTGACCGCGCGCCGAGGGGCCGGGAGCCGGTACGTACGGGGGGTTGCTGACGACCGCGTCGAACGTACGGCCCGGCAGCGCATGGAGCAGGTCGCCCCGCCGCACCGTGACGGGCAGCCGCGCGAGCACCGTGTTCAGCCGCGCCGACGCCACCGCCCGGCGGCTGATGTCGACCGCGGTGACGCGGGCTCCCAGCCGGGCGGCGTGCAGGGCCAGCGCGCCGCTTCCGGTGCACAGGTCCAGTACGTCCATTCCGGCGCGGATGCCTTCACGGCGCATGGCGGCGGCCAGCAGGAGCGTGTCCTCCTGGGACCGGTACACGCCCGGGAGCCGTAGGACCCTGCCCGGTCGCGGTGCGTCGCCGAGTTCTGACGGCAGGGCTTGCTGCGTCATCGGTGTCCTCCTGTGCCGTCGGCAGTGATCCCATGGTCGAACGGTTTGTGCGTCTTCGCCCGGGAGGACGGGCCCGGATGCCGACAGGGCGCCGTCGCCCCGCTCCTGGGACAATGCCCGTAGGCAGTGGGCGCGCGGCGCGGGACCGGTCCGGCAGGCGCCGGCCCGTGGACCGGCGCTGCGGCCCGATGTCGCCGTGCTCGACGTCCGGCTGTCCGACGGCGACGGCGACGGCGACGGTGCCACCGTCTGCCGCGAGCCGCGAGCTGCGGTCCCGGATGCCGGATCAACGGATCGGCGCAGATCGCCAAGCGGCTGTACCTCTCCGACAAGACCTGGAGAGCGGTACCGCAGACGTCTCGCAGACAGGACACGCCCATGCTCACGCAAGAAGAACACCAGCTCACGGCGGTGGTGACGTCGCTGGTCGAGGACGCCGTCGCCGCGCCGTCCATGCACAACGCCCAGCCCTGGCGGTTCGTCCACCACTCGGGCTCCCGGCTGCTCTCCCTGTACGGCGATCCGGAACGTACGTTGCCGGTCGGCGATCCGGACCGGCGAGGTCTGCACCTGGGGTGCGGCGCGGCGCTGCTCAATCTGCGCGTGTCCGCCGCCCGGCACGGGTGGACCGCCGACGCCGAACTGCTCCCCGACCCCTCGGACCACCTGCGTCTCGCCGACGTCCGGCTGAAGGAGTCCGCGGCGACGGACACCGCGCTGGCCGACCTCCACCCCGCGATAGCACGACGGCACACCAGCCGCTTCCCGTTCTCCGAGGAGCCGATCCCGCCGGAGCTGCTCGACGAGCTGTGCGCGGCCGCCCTCCTGGAGGGCTCGCGGCTGATCGTGCCCGGGACCTGGCACCGGGACGCCGTGCTGGACCTCGTCCACGACGCGGAGCTCCTGGAGTCCGCCGACGCGGCCGTGCGCGCCGAGATCGCCGACTGGACGCGCACCGGCAGGACCGGCGATGGCACCGCCGCCGACGACGACGGCATCCCGTCCTCCGCCTTCGGTCCGCGCCAGTACGGCGTGACGGCCCCCGCCCGGGACTTCGACATCCCCCGCACGGTGCCGGACCGTGCCGCTGCCACGTTCGAGGAGCGGCCGCAGATCGCGCTCCTCGGTACGGCGACGGACACTCCGGCGGACTGGCTGCGGGCCGGGCAGGCGATGCAGCGCGTGCTTCTGGAAGCCACGCTCGACGGTCTCTCGACCTCGCTGATGTCGCAGCCGCTCGAATGGCCCGAACTCCGCCCCCTCACCCGTGATCCCGGTTCCGCGACGGCCTTCGTGCACATGGTGCTCCGGCTCGGCTACGGCCCCTCGGGAACGGCCACCCCGCGCCGGCCGGTCGCCGACGTCCTCACCGTCGTATGACCGGTTCCTCGCCGTCGTGCGACGGCGAGGCCGCCGGCTCACGAGGCGTCCGCCGCCTCCGCCGCCCCGTCGGTGGCACCGGCGTGACCGGGAGGAACGACCTCGACGGGGCAGTTCCCGTGGTGCGGCAGCGCGTGAGCGACCCGGGAGTCGGCGGGCATGGGCCTTTCGGCCCCGATCGAGCCCTGTCGGCCCTCCCGCCGACGGGGCGGGCGGCGGAAGGCTGGAGACGTGGTTCCGCACCGGGAACCCGGCACGCCGAGGAGGCCCCGTCATGAACCGCCACGTCACCGTCGGCCTCGACGACTGCACCGAAAGCCACGCGGCAGCGGCCCGGGCCGCCCATGAAGCATCGTCGCGAGGAGTCGCAGCACGGAGCGGAACCGACGCCGTCCGTCACCCGCCGAGGTCGGGGCGCGGCACCCGGCGCGGGTCGATGAGCGTGAGGGTGGTGAGGACGGCGACGGCCGCGAGCGCCGCCGACACGCCCAGTACGGCCCGGGCCCCGTCGGTGACCGCCTGGGCGCCGTGGCCGCCGTGGAGGGCGTAGACCGCGCCGAGCGCCGCGGTGCCGACACCCGCGCCGAGGGAGGCGAGCGTGGAGACGGTCCCGGCGACCATGCCGACGCGTTCGGGTGCCGTGACGCGTACGGCGACGGCCATGACGGGGGCTCCGGCGATCCCGCCGCCCGCTCCCCAGGCGATCAGCGGCAGGAGGAGCGCCCACCACGGGGTGTCGGGGGTGATCAGCAGCGCCAGGGCGGCGAAGCCGATGCCCTTCAGCACGTATCCGGCGCCGATCACCGGGCCGGGCGCCCGGTTGCCGATCAGCTTGGAGCCGACCATGCCCATGACGATCTGGGCGAGGAAGATCGGGGTCATCAGGAGGCCCGCCCCGGTCGGGCTCAGGCCGAGGCCGTCGGAGAAGTACAGCACCAGGTAGACGGAGCCGCCGATGGTCAGGACGCGGGAGAGGAGGACGGCCAGCATCGCGCCGGAGAACGCGGGCCGGCCGAACATCCGCAGCTCCAGCGTCGGCGCGGGCACCCGGAGTTGGACGGCCAGGAAGGCCACGAGCGCGAGAGCGGCGGTGAGCAGCACCGCGGTGTCCTGCCGGGACCAGGGCGTGTCACCGGGGCGGAGCATCAGCAGTGTCGCCGTGCCGAGGCCGAGCATCAGCAGCAGGCTGCCGAGCCAGTCCGTCCGGCCCGTCCGCCCCGCTCCCTCGACCCCGGGGGAACGGGGCAGCACGCGTACGGCCAGCAGCCAGGCGGCCACGCCGAGCGGCAGGTTGACCGCGAAGACCGCCCGCCATCCGAAGGTCTCGGCCAGGACCCCGCCGAAGACCGGGGCGAGCAGGCCTGCCGCGGTCGCGAACGAGCCCCACGCGCCGATGGCGAGGTTGCGCTCCTCGCCGGAGTAGCGGTCGGAGAGGAGCGGGATGCCGTTCACCATGATCGCGGCGGCTCCCGCGCCCTGGACCACGCGGGCGAGGTCGAGCCACAGCAGGTCCGGTGCCACGGTCGCGCCCAGCGAGGCAAGGGTGAACACGGCGATCCCGGCGAGGAACAGCGTCCGCCGGCCCCACCGGTCCGACAGGCTTCCGACGACCTGGGTGAGCGCGCCCATGGCGACCATGTACGTCACCACCACGGACTCCGCCGAGGCTCCGTCCGCCACATCGGCGCTGATCAGCGGAAGCCCGATGGCCACGATCGTCAGGTCCACGACCACCAGGCCGGTGGACGCCATCACGAGCACCAAGGCCCCGCTCAGCGGCGGAAAGCGGCGGGACTTCTGAGCCGGCATACGGGGATCGACCTCCGGGCGTCGAGGCGGCGTTTGGGTACGGAGGGCAACCCTGGCTCCATCCATCGTTAAAGTCAACATGCGTGAAGTTCAAGCGGCCCGTACGCTGTCGCCATGCCTGCCACCCCTCGCCACCGTCCCGCAACCCGCAAGGGCCGCCCGGTCCTCACCCGCGAGATCATCGCCGCCAAGGCGCTGGAGATGGCCGGCGCACAGGGGTTCCCGTCCCTCACGATGCGCGCACTGGCCGCCGAACTGGACGTGACCGTACGGGCGTTGTACAACTACGTCGAGGATCGTGGGGAGGTCGTCGCACTGGCCGTCGACCTCATGCTGAGCTCCTGGAACCCGCCCGCGCTCGACCCGGCGGACTGGGAGACCTCCGTCGCCGACTACGCCCGTTCTCTGCGCGCCCTGTACCGCCGGTGGCCCCGCGCCCTGCTCGTCTCCCTCGACGAGGACACCCCGCCGGCCTCGGTGCATCCGAACCGCCTGCTCAACCTGGACCGGTTCCTCCGGCTCCTGCGGGACGTCGGGCTGGACATGCCCGCCGCGCTCGCGGCGCACCGTCAACTGTCCCTGGCCGTGCTGTCCTTCGCCCTCGTGGTCGACGGGCCGGCCGACCGGGTCGGGGACGACGGGAAAACGCTCGTCCCCGGCCACTGGCTCTCGGCGCACGCCGATCTCGACATCCCGACGCTCCGGGAGGCCGCCGCGCTGCCCCTGCCCACCGCGGACGAGCAGTTCGACGAGGCCGTCGCCGCCGTCGTCGCCCGGATCCGCGACGGACTCAGCGCGGGCTGACGGCCAGCGGCTCCTGCCGGGGCTCCCGGTGGATGGGCTCCGCGCCGCCGGTCAGCGGCAGACCCGTGCCTCCGCGCCGGGCCGCGACGATCTCCGCCGCGATGGACAGGGCCGTCTCCTCGGGCGTACGGGCTCCGAGGTCCAGGCCGATGGGTGAGTGGAGGCGGTCCAGTTCGGCCTCGCTCAGGCCCGCCTCGCGCAGCCGCCGCGTCCGGTCCTCGTGGGTCCGGCGCGACCCCATCGCGCCGACGAACGCGGCGGGCATCCGCAACGCCTCCACGAGCAGTGGCACATCGAACCGGGCCTCGTGCGTGAGCACGCACAGCACGGTACGGGCGTCGGTCGGGGTGCCCCGCAGATAGCGGTGCGGCCAGTCGACGACGACCTCGTCCGCCTCGGGGAACCGGGCCCGGGTGGCGAAGACGGGCCGGGCGTCGCACACCGTCACATGGTGGCCCAGGAACTTCCCGGCCCGTACCAGCGCGGCGGCGAAGTCGACCGCACCGAAGACGATCATCCGGGGCGGTGGCACGCTGGTCTCGACGAGCAGGGTGAGCCCGCCGGGGCAGTGCGATCCGTCCTCGGAGAGGGCGACGGCGCCGGTCCGGCCGGCGTCCAGCAGGGCGGCTGCCTCGGCCGCCGCCGTACGGTCCAGCTCCGGGTGGCCCCCGAGCCCGCCCTCGTGACTGCCGTCGGGGCGGACCAGCAGGGACCGCCCCAGGAAGCCGTCCGGGCCGCGCACCACCCGGGCGAGGGCCGCCGCCCCGCCGGAGACGGCGGCGGTCAGCGCGGCCCGCAGCACCTCCCGTTCCGGTGAGTCGGCGCGGACCGGCGTGATCATGATGTCGATGACCCCGCCGCAGGTCAGCCCGACGGCGAAGGCGTCCTCGTCGCTGTAGCCGAACTGTTCGCGCACGGTCGCGCCGTCCTGGAGGGCCCGCTCGCACAGTTCGTAGACCGCGCCCTCCACACAGCCGCCGGAGACCGAGCCGATCGCCGTGCCCTCGCTGTCGACGGCGAGGGCGGCGCCGGGACCGCGCGGCGCGCTGCCGCCGACGGAGACGACGGTGCCGACGGCGAACTCCCGGCCCTCCGCCATCCATCGGTGCAGCTCGCCCGCGATGTCAAGCATCCACGGCTCCCCCGCCCGCGGGGGCCGCCGTGAGAATCCGGTCGGGGCGGATCGGCAGGTCCCGGTGGCGTACACCGGTGGCGTGCCAGACCGCGTTGGCGACGGCCGCCGCCGCGCCCACGATGCCGATCTCCCCGACGCCCTTGATGCCGACCGGGTCGTCCGGGTCGTGGTCGTCCACCCAGTCCACCTCGATGTCCGGGACGTCGGCGTGCGTGGCCACGTGGTAGCCGGCGAGATCGGGGGCGTAGTGCCCGCCGGTGTTGCGGTCGCGGACCGCCTCCTCGTGCAGGGCCATGGAGATGCCCCAGGTCATGCCGCCGACGAGCTGGTTGCGGGCGGTGAGCGGATTGACGATCCGGCCCGCCGCGAAGATGCCCAGCATGCGCCGCACCCGGATCTCGCCGGTGGCGGTGTCGACGGCGACCTCGGCGAACTGCGCCCCGAAGGAGTGCCGTTCCTTCTGCGCGAGGGCGCCGATGGCCGCGGTGGTGTCGGACCGCACGGTGATCCCCTCCGGGGGGACGGACGTGGTCACCGCGAGCCGCTCCCGCAGTTCGGCGGCGGCGGCCGTGACCGCCCAGGCCCACGAGCGGGTACCCATGGAGCCGCCCGCGATCATCGCGGGGCCGAAGTCGCTGTCGCCGATGCGGACCCGGACCCGTTCGGGGGTCGTCTCCAACGCGTCGGCCGCGATCAGGGTGAGCGCGGTGCGGGCTCCGGTGCCGATGTCGGCGGCGGTGATCCGTACGGTGAAGGAGCCGTCCGCCTCCGCCGTGACCAGGGCCGTGGACGGGGCGGCCCCGGCGCCGAAGGAGGCCGCCGCCGTGCCGGTGCCCAGCAGCCAGCGTCCCTCCCGGCGCACACCGGGGCGCGGATCGCGGTCCGCCCAGCCGAACCTGCGGGCCCCTTCGTGGAAGCAGGCCGCCAGGTTGTTGCTGCTGAACGGGAGCCCGGAGACCGGGCCGACGGCCGGTTCGTTGCGCAGGCGCAGCTCGATCGGGTCGACGCCGGTGCGTTCGGCGAGTTCGTCGAGGGCCGCCTCGATCGCGAACGACCCCGGGGCCTCCCCCGGCGCGCGCATCCAGGTCGGGGACGGCACATCGAGCCGGACGACGTGGTTGGCGGTGCGGTGGGCGTCGGCGTCGTACAGCACCCGGGCGACGCCCGCGCTGGGCTCGACGAACTCGTACACCGTGGACGTCTGGTTCAACGAGCGGTGCTCCAGGGCCAGCAGCCGGCCGTCGGGGGCCGCGCCGAGCCTGACGCGCTGTGTGGTGGGGCTGCGGTAGCCGCCCAGCGAGAACGTCTGGCGTCGGGTCAGGACCACGCGTACCGGGCGCTGCAGCGCGGTGGCGGCCATCACGGCGGACACCTGGTGGGCGCGCAGGCCCTTGCTGCCGAAGCCGCCGCCGATGTGTTCGGAGCGCACCCGCACCGAGGACGCGTCGAGCGAGAACATCGTGGCCAGCTCGCTCTGGACCCAGCCGGCGCCCTGGTTGGAGTCGACGACCTCCAGCCGGCCGCCCTCCCACCGGGCGGTCGCCGCGTGCGGCTCCATCATGCTGTGCTGCTCTTCGGGGGTGGTGTACCGCGCGTCCACCACATGGGCGGAGGCGGCCAGTTGTCCCTCCAGGTCGCCCTTCTCCGTCTCGGCGGGCATATGGCCCGCGCCGGGGTAGGCGCCAGAGTGGCCGTCGACGAGCACGGTGTCGTGCGGCTCCTGGTCGTACGTCACCACGAGCGCTTCGGCGGCCTCCCTGGCCTCCTCGGGGGTCTCGGCGACGACGAGCGCGACCGGCCAGCCGGCGAACGGCACCCGGTCGTTCTGGAAGACGGCGGAGGCCGGGTCCGGCGGGGTGCCGAGCATGCCGACGTAATCGGTGTTCAGGCGGGGGGCGTTGCCGTGGTGCAGCACGGTGAGCACGCCCGGCATGCCGAGGACCGGGGCGGTCTCCACGTCGAGGATCCGGCCCCGGGTGACCGTGGACAGCACGAGCCAGCCATGGGCCAGGTCCGCGAAGGGGATCTCACCGGCGTAGCGCGCCGCGCCGGTGACCTTGTCGCGGCCCTCGATACGGGTGTGGGCGACGCCGACGGCTCCGCGCACGGCCGGGGGTCCCGGCGTGGTGGTCGTCATCGGGCGTCCCCCTCGGCGAGTTCGGTGAGTTCGGTGAGTACGGAGACCACGAGGTTGCGCATGAGGGTCACCTTGTATCCGTTGTCGGGCAGCGGCCTGGCGGCGGCGAGTTCGGCGTCCGCGGCGGCGGCGAAGGTCGCGCGGTCGGCCGGTGCGCCGGTCAGGACGGCTTCCGCGGCGCGGGCGCGCCAGGGCCGGGAGGCGACGGCCCCGAGGGCGAGGCGCGCTTCGCGTACGCGGCCGTCCTCGATGTCGAGCGCCGCGGCGACGGAACCGATCGCGAAGGCGTACGAGGCGCGTTCGCGCACCTTGCGGTAGCGGGAGCGGGCGGCCACGGGCGCGGCGGGCAGGCTGACGTGGGTGATCAGCGCGCCGGGCGGCAGGGCGGTCTCGCGGTGCGGGGTGTCGCCGACGGGGAGGTAGAAGTCGGTGATCGGGCTCTCGCCGGGCCCGTCCGCGCTCTCATAGGAGACGACGGCGTCGAACGCGGTCAGGGCCACGCCCATGTCGGAGGGGTGCACGGCCACGCAGTGGCCGGAGGCGCCGAGGACGGCGTGGTTGTGGTGCTCGCCGGCGACGGCGGGGCAGCCGCTGCCCGGGGTCCGCTTGTTGCAGGGTCCCGAGACATCGGTGAAGTAGCCGCAGCGGGTGCGCTGGAGGAGGTTGCCGCCGACGGTGGCCATGTTGCGCAGCTGCCCGGAGGCCCCGGCCAGGACGGCCTGGGCCAGCGCCGGATAGCGGCGGCGGACGTCGGGGTGGGCGGCGAGGTCGCTGTTGGTGACGGTCGCTCCGATGCACAGGCCGCCGTCCGCCGTGGGTTCGACGCGGCCCAGGGGGAGTTCGCGGACGTCGACGAGCCGGGCGGGGCGCTCCACGCCGGCCTTCATCAGGTCGACGAGGTTGGTGCCGCCGCCGAGGTACCGCGCGTCCGGGTCGGCGGCGAGGAGGGCGACCGCGCCGGTGACGTCGTGGGCGCGCTGATAGCCGAACTCCTTCATGCGGCGGTCTCCTTCGTGGCTGCGGTCCGGTCCTCGGCGTGCGCCTCGGCGGCATGTTCCTGGGCGGCCCGGGCGACGGCCTGGACGATCGAGACGTAGGCGCCGCAGCGGCACAGGTTGCCGCTCATCCGCTCGCGGATCTCGTCGGGCGTCAGCGGTGGCGGCCCCGCCTCGGGGCCGACGTCGTCGGTGACGGCGCTCGGCCAGCCGGCCGCGTGCTCCTCGATGACGGCGATGGCCGAGCAGATCTGGCCGGGGGTGCAGTAACCGCACTGGTAGCCGTCGAGGTCGAGGAAGGCCTGCTGGACGGGGTGCAGGTCATCGCCCCCGCCCACGCCTTCGATGGTGGTGACCTCGCGCCCCTCGGCCGCGACCGCGAGGCTGAGACAGGAGACGACGCGCCGCTGGTCGACCAGGACGGTGCAGGCGCCGCACTGTCCCTGGTCGCAGCCCTTCTTGGTGCCGGTGAGATCGAGACGCTCACGCAGGGCGTCGAGCAGAGTGGTGCGGTGGTCGACGGACAGGTGGTGCTTCTCGCCGTTGATGTTCAGGGTGATCGCACTCGACGTCGACGAGGTCGCTGGGGCCATGATCAGCCTTTTCTGGTGTCAGGTGACGAGGAACCCGGGCCGTCGGCCGGTGACCGGCGGCCCCGGTCGGCAGTAAGGTAGCCCTAACCGGACTATTGTCCGCTTGCCTGGAAAACGTAACGGACAACTGTCCGGTTAACAAGGACGGGTTTCGGCCATGAACCCGCGAGGAGGATCCGTGTCCCGGTCGAACAAGGACGCCCCCCTGCGCTCGGACGCGCAGCGCAACCGCGAACGCATCCTGCGGGTGGCCATGGTCGAGCTGACGCTGCGCGCGGACGCCCCGCTGAGCGCGATCGCCAAGAAGGCGGGCGTCGGACAGGCCACGTTCTACCGCAACTTCCCGCACCGGGAGGCGCTCGTCCTGGAGATCTACCGCTACGAGATGCAGCAGGTCGCCGACGCGGCGTGCGAGTTGCTGGAGACCCGCCCGCCCGAACGGGCCCTGCGCGAGTGGATGGACCGTCTCGCCCGGTTCGCCATGACCAAGGCCGGTCTGGCGGACGCGATCCGGCTGGTCACCAGCGCGCCCGGCGGGCCCGCCAGGCCCGGCCCCACCCCGATCATGGAGGCGGCCGGAACCCTCCTCCGCACCTGCGAGGAGGCCGGGGCCATCCGCACCGGGGTGACCCCGGACGACTTCTTCCTCGCCATCGCCGGTCTCTGGCAGCTCGATCCGCACAAGGACTGGGAGCCCACGGCCGGCCGGCTCCTGGACTTCGTCATGGACGGGCTGCGCGTGGGGGCGCCCGGCCGCTGACCGGACCGCCCGCCGTCGGTGTCGGTGGGCCGTGTGATGATGCCGTACGGCGCTCGGACCTGGGGAGGGGCCGAGGGAGACGCCGGCACGGAACACGGGCGGGAGCGGTGAGTTGAGCAAGGGTGGGGCGTCCGTACCGGACGAGGAGTGGGAGCGTTTCCTCAAGGAGGCCGAGGCCGGAAGCCCGGGTGCGCCCGAGGAACCGTCGGCGCGGGCCCGGATGGTGGCACGGCGGCTCCAGGAGGAGCCCGGCCCGCCGGAGGGGTGGCGGACCTACACGCCGGCCCAACCCCGGCGGCGCGGCAAGGGGTGGTACGCGTTCGGTCTGGTGGTCGCGATCGTGCTGCTGGTGACGGTGGCCGTCGCTCCCGGGCGGATCGTGGGCTGGTTCGACGGCGGGGAAGCGACTGACACCACACCGCTCGCCGCGGAGTCGGAGCGTCCGAGCGGGCCGCCCGCAGTGGGGGCCGCCGACCAACAGCCCACGTTGGACCAGCCGTTCAGCGGATCACCGGCCGCACGCTGGAGCGACGGCGCGGCGGGCATCCATCTGCCCGAGGCACGGGCGACCGGCTGGATGAGCAAAGCGGAGGTCGGCAAGGCGCTGGACCGGACCCGGGACTTCCTGGTCGCGTCCGGTCTCGACCCCGCCGTGCTGCGCGGCGAGCGGCCCGAGAAGGCCATGGCGCTCATCAACCCGCACCAGTCGGACGTCCAGGACTTCCTCGGGAAGGCGTTCCGCGCACCCGACCGCGAGAACGACCCGCTCCTGCTGTTCAGCCGCTTCCGGTCCGCCGATGTGCGGCCGGCCGGGGACGTGGTCAAGACCCGCGGCCGGGTCGCCTTCCGGGAGGGCGCGAAGGGTGCGGTGGAGATCTCCACCGACGTCACCTACGTCTACCCGGTCGTGCGCGCCGCGGGCGGCAGCGACGAGGTCGCGCGCACCATCGTGCGCCGCGAGGTGGTGATGAGCTGGGACGACCCGGCGAAGATCGTGATCGAGCCGGGCACCTTCTCGCTCGTCTCCTACAAGGTGGACACCACCAACGGCGGTTGCGGCACCTACACCGGCTATCTGACCCCGAAGTTCCTCGCCGATCGCGCCGCATCCGACGGGGGCGACGGCCCCGCGGTCGACCCGTACGACCGGAGCGCGCCGATGGAGAAGCAGATGGGTGAGGCCGGGGACGGGACCTGCGGAACCGCCACCCGTTCCTGAGGAACCCCGGGAAGGGCCGCCCCCGCACGGCACGAGCAGCGCGGTGTGCCGCTCGGCACCAATCCGGTGATCGCCCGGCACCGAATACGGGGTGGAGGGCCGCGGAGTCCGCCGCTCTCTCCTTCGAGAGGCGGTACGCCATGATCACGCTGATGCTGATCGGCTTGCTGGGAGGGCTGATCACCGCGGTCTCGCCCTGCATTCTGCCCGTCCTGCCGGTGGTGTTCCTGGCCGGGGGCACCGGGCGGGGCGAGGACGCCGGCACCCCGGCCGAGGCCCGGAGTGCCGGTGCGGCGGGCGGTGACGGTAGCGGGGCCGAAGGCGGCGGGGGCTCGGTGGCGACCGCGACCGCCCCGGCCGCTCCCGTACGCGCGCCGCGCAATCGGCGTCCGTACGCCGTGGTCGCCGGGCTCGTCATCAGCTTCGCGTTCTTCACCCTGCTCGGGGTGACGATCATCTCCGCCCTCGGCCTGCCGCAGGACATCCTGCGCTACGTCGGACTGTCGCTGCTCGTCCTCATCGGGCTCGGCCTGATCTTCCCGCCCGTCGAGCGCGTGCTGGAGAAGCCCTTCGCCCGGATTCCGCAGCGTCAGGTCAACAAGGAGGGCAGCGCCTTCGCCCTCGGTCTGGGCCTCGGCCTGCTGTACGTGCCGTGTGCCGGGCCCGTCCTGGCGGCGATCACCATCGCGGGCGCCCGGGGCGAGATCAGCTCCGACATCGTGGTGCTGACCCTGTCGTTCGCCGTCGGCACGGCCGTGCCCCTGCTGGTGTTCGCCCTCGCCGGGCGCAGGGTCGCCGATCGGATCGCCGCGTTCCGCAGGCGCGCCCGGGGACTGCGGATCGCCGCCGGCTCCCTGATGATCGTGCTCGCGCTGGGTCTGGCTCTCGACGTCACGGCGGCCATCCAGCGGGCGCTGCCCGACTACACCTCCGGTGTCCAGAAGAAGATCGAGGACAGCGATGCCGCCCGGCAGCAGTTGTCCGGTCTGTACGACGATTCCAACAAGGAGCTCTCGCGGTGCGAGGACGGCGCCGACGAGCTGCGCTCGTGCGGGCAGGCCCCGGCACTGGAGGGCATCGACTCCTGGTTCAACACCCCAGGCGACCGGCCCGTCGACCTCAAGACCCTGCGCGGCAAGGTCACCCTGGTCGACTTCTGGACGTACTCCTGCATCAACTGCCAGCGTGCCGTGCCGCACATCCGCGACTGGGAGCGCGCCTACCGGGACGCGGGGCTGCGCGTCATCGGGGTGCACTCCCCCGAGTTCGCCTTCGAGAAGAAGCGGGGCAATGTCGTCGCCGGCGCCGAGAAGCTCGGAGTGGACTGGCCCGTCGCCCTCGACAACGACCTGACCACCTGGGACAACTACCGCAACCGCTTCTGGCCCGCGAAGTATCTGATCGACGCCGAGGGCACCGTCCGCTACTTCAAGTTCGGCGAGGGCCAGTACGACAAGACCGAGAAGATGATCCGCGAGCTGCTCCGGCAGGCGGACCCCACCGTCGTCCTGCCGAAGCCCACGGACCGTGCCATGGACGATCTGGCCGCCGACCGGACGCCCGAGACGTATCTGAGCAATCTGCGCATCCGCGGGTACGTCGGAACGCCCCTGGTCGACGACAGGGCGACCGCCTACCGCTTCCCCAAGGGTGATTTGCCGCTCAACAAGCTGTCGCTGGACGGGACATGGACGGCGGGATACGAGCAGTTCACCGCGGGTCGCGAGGCCCGTCTGGCCTTCACCTACCGGGCGAAGAACGCCAACCTCGTCCTCGCCGGCACCGGAAAGGTCACCGTGCTCGTGGACGGGAAGGTCACCAGGACGGTCGAGGTGACCGGGTCGCCGACGCTGTACCGCCTCACCGACGACAAGGAATCGCGTACCGCCCGCCTCGAACTGCGCCTGGACGAAGGCCTCCAGGCCTACGTCTTCACCTTCGGGTGAGCCGGTCCGCCCCCCTGCTCCGGCCCCGCGGCCCGCCACAGCTCGGCGAACCGGTCGAGCAGCCCGGCGGCGGCCGCCACATCGTCCGTCAGGGGCCGGTCGGCCGGCTCCGCGTCGAGCACCGATGCGGCGAGCTCGAAGGCGCGGCCGACCGGCAGCTCCGGGTCGAGTCGCAGCTCGCGCTGGCGCAACGCCCGGACAGCCGCGACGAGTTCACAGCCCACCACGAGCCGGAACGCCTCGCACGCCCGCAGGGTCTGCCGCGCGGCCAGCGACGCGAAGCTGGCCTGCTCCTCGACGCCCCGCGAGAGCACCGCGTGGCCGAGCGAGGCGGGCGCGGAGTAGGCCCGCAGATCGCCGAGCGCCGCTCCCGCCGCGTATTCGAGGATCATCACGCCCGAGGACGCCGGCTCGCCGTCCGCGAGGAACGGGCGCAGGCGGGTGAAGCCCGGTTCGTTGAGCGTCGAGAGGCGGGAGGTGGACAGCCGGGCCACCTGGGTCACCGCGAGCCGGAAGTGGTCGAGGGACAGGGCGAGTTGGGCGAGGTAGAAGCCGCCGTGGTGGTAGGCGGCCATGTCGTCGGCCGAGATCAGCGGGTTCTCGGCGGCCGCGTTGATCTCGACCGTGAGGACCTCGTCGAGCGCGTCCGCCGCGTCGTGCGCGGGTCCGTGGATCTGCGGCACACAGCGGAAGCCGTACGGGTCCTGGATCCGGCCGAGCGGCGGTGTGGGGCGGTCGGGGGCACCGAGCAGCAGTCGCATCCGCTGGGCGACCGCGTACGAACCGGCGTGCCGCCGCGCCTCGTGCACGGGCAGCGCGTAGGCCTCGTAACTGCCGTCGATCGCCATCAGGGACAGGGCCGCCACCACCTGCGTGGCCGCGATCAGGGTGCGCAGTTCGTGCAGGGCGAGGGCGGACTGGCCGAGGGTGAGGGCGTTGCTGCTGATCAGGGCGAGGGCGTCGTTGTTGTCGAGGGGCTGCGGTCCGGGGGCGGCGCCCGCGCCCCGCCAGGGGTGTTCGCCCGCCAGGGCGAGGCCCATCTGCGCGAGGGCGGCGATGTCGCCGGTGCCGACCGAGCCGAATTCGTTGACCTTCGGATAGGCGCCCGTCTCCAGGGCCTCGCAGAGCGCGGTGACGACGGTCGGGCGCAGGCCCGCTCCGCCGGCGAGGAGCTGGTTGGCGCGGACCGCGAGCATGGCGCGGACCTGCCGCGCGGGGAGCTCCTCGCCGATCGCTCCGGCGTGGCTGCGCAGCAGGCGCAGGCCGTGGTCGGCGGCCGCCTCGGTGGGCACGGACTCGTTCCGGTTCGCGCCCACGCCGGTGGAGCGGCCGTAGACGCGGCCCCACGAAGCGATTTCCCGGGCGGCGTTCCACGAGGCTTCCATCCGCTTCATGCCGTCGGTCGCCGGAACGGGCCGGGCGTCGGATTCGGCCATGCGTACGACATCTGCGACCATCAGTCGGCGGCCGTCGAGGATGACGATCGCACTGCTGTCTTCGGCCACCTCGTCCGAGATATGAGACGACATCAGTAGCATTTCCTCCTCGATCGGGCGCTCCGTCTTGCCCTGCGGCCATGCGTAACCAGGGATTTACGCCTGAGCGGCGACGACCTATTGACAACCTATTCAGTCACCGAGAACTCTGCATGATGATATGCAGCCGGGCAAGGGACTCCTCATGATCCAATTCGACAAGGCCCACAAGCGCTTCCCGAACGGCACGACCGCGGTGCACGACCTCACGCTCGACCTGCCGGAAGGAGGCGTGACCGTCCTCGTCGGATCTTCCGGTTGCGGCAAGACGACCACGCTTCGCATGATCAACCGCATGGTCGAGCCGACCTCCGGGACCATCAGGGTGGGCGGCAAGGACGTCCTGGAACAGGACGCCGCCGAGCTGCGCCGCTCCATCGGCTACGTCATCCAGCAGTCGGGGCTCTTCCCGCACCGCACCGTGCTGGACAACATCGCGACCGTACCGCTGCTGCTCGGCTGGGGCCGCAGAAAGGCGCGGGCGCGGGCGGCGGAGCTCCTGGAGACGGTCGGCCTCGCCGCCGACGCCGGGAAGCGCTACCCGCACCAGCTCTCCGGCGGCCAGCAGCAGCGCGTCGGCGTGGCCCGCGCACTCGCCGCGGACCCGCCGGTCCTCCTGATGGACGAGCCCTTCGGCGCCGTCGACCCGGTGGTCCGCACCCAGCTCCAGGACGAACTGCTGCGGCTCCAGCGGGAGTTGAACAAGACGATCGTCTTCGTCACTCACGACATCGACGAGGCCGTACGGCTCGGGGACCAAATAGCCGTCTTCCGTACCGGCGGCCACCTCGTCCAGTGCGCCGCCCCCGCCGAACTCCTGGCCCGCCCCGCCGACGCGTTCGTCGCGGACTTCCTCGGCGCGGAGCGCGGCCTGAAGCTGCTGTCCCTGACGACGCTCGAAGCGGTCGCCCAGGGCCCCGCCCCCGAAGGCTCCCGCTGGCAGCTGACCCTCGACGCCGCCCGCAAGCCGCTGGCCTGGCGCGACAGCGAGAGCAAGGGCGCCGCGGAGATACCCGTCCGGCCGCTGCGGGACACCGACTCGCTCCTCTCCGCGCTCAACGAGTCGATCGCCGCGCCGAGCGGCCTGGTCGCCCGGGTCGACGCGGACGGCGTCCTCACCGGTGTGACGTCCCGCGAGGACATCCACGACCGCGCGGGACAGGTGCACAGCGCGGCGAGCACGGTGGCCGCATGAGCGTCGACTGGTCGTGGATAGCCGACCACACCGACGATCTCACCGCCCTGACGCTCTCCCACCTCCAGGCCGCGTTCAGCGCCGTACTCCTCGGCCTGCTCGTCTCGCTGCCGCTGGCCGTGGTGGCCCACCGGGTGCGCAGGCTGCGCGGACTGCTCCTCGGCCTGTCGAACGTCCTGTTCACGATCCCGTCCATCGCGGTGTTCGTGCTTCTTCTCCCGGTCAGCGGGCTCACCCGCACCACCACCGTCATCGGCCTGACCATCTACACGCTCGTCGTGCTCCTGCGGAACACCGTCGAGGGCCTGGACTCCGTCCCGGTCAGGACGAAGGAAGCCGCGAAGGCGATGGGGTCCCGGCCGCTGCGCACCCTGCTCACCGTCGAACTTCCCCTCGCCCTCCCCGTGATCATGGCGGGCGTACGGATCGCGACGGTGATGGCGATCTCCCTCGTCTCCGTGGCCACGTACATCGGCGACGGCGGACTCGGGCAGCTCTTCACCGACGGCTTCCAGCGCAACTTCCCCACCCCCGTCATCGTCGGCGTCGTCCTGACCCTGCTCCTCGCGATCGTCGCGGACGCCCTGCTCGTCACCCTCCAGTACGTCCTGACGCCGTGGACCCGCCGGCAGAAGCAGGGGGCCTGACCTCATGTACGAACTCCTCAAGGGCCTCGGCTCCTGGCTGGTCAGCGGTGAGCAGTGGACCGGCTCCGACGGCATCGGACACCGCCTCGCCGAGCACCTCCAGTACTCGCTGCTCGCCACCCTCGTCGCCGCCGCCATCGCCCTGCCGATCGGTCTGCTCATCGGGCACACCGGGCGCGGCGCGTTCATCGCCATCAACCTGTCGAGCTTCGGGCGGGCCCTGCCCACGGTCGGGCTCGTCGTCCTCGTCTTCCTCGCCAGCGGTCTTTCGATGTGGCCGGTCTACATCGCGCTGGTGGCGCTGGCGGTCCCGTCCATCGTGACCAACACGTACGCCGGGATGACGGCGGTCGACCCCGAGGTGCGGGACGCGGCGCGCGGCCAGGGCATGCGCCGGCACCAGGTCCTCCTCCAGGTCGAGCTGCCCCTCGCGCTTCCCCTGATCATGACCGGGCTCCGGCTCGCGCTCATCCAGGTCGTCGCGACGGCCACCATCGCCGCGTACGTCTCCTTCGGCGGGCTCGGCCGGTACGTCTTCGACGGGCTGGCCCAGCGCGACCTCGTGCAGGTGCTCGGCGGCGCCGTGCTCGTGGCGCTCGTCGCCGTCGTCCTCGATCTCGCGCTCTCCGCCCTCCAGCGCGTCCTTTTCCGCCACCGCCCCGCCACGCAGGCCCAGGCCTAGGAGTCCTCCCATGAACCGCAGAACTCTCCTCGGCGGACTCTTCGCCGCCGCGACCGTGCCCGCGCTCGCCTCCTGCAGCAGCGGCATCACCTCCCTCGACGGGGAGGGATCCGGCGGCGGGGGCGGCGGCTCCAGCGAGGGCGGAGTCACGATCGGCACCGCCAACTTCACCGAGAACCAGGTCCTCGGATACCTCTACGCCGCGGCCCTCGAAGCGGCCGGGGTGAAGACGAAGGTCCGCCCCAACCTGGGCACCCGCGAGATCCTCATCCCCGCGCTGAAGGGCGGCGACATCGATCTGTTGCCGGAGTACCAGGGTGCCCTGCTGCACTACCTCGACGCCGGGGCCACGGCCACCGAGGAGGGCACGATGCAGAACGCGCTGGCCATGCTCCTGCCGCGCGGCCTCCAGATCCTCCCGTACGGCGAGGCGGAGAACGCCGACGCCTTCGCCGTGACGAAGGAGACCGCCGAGAAGTACGGCCTGAAGTCCCTGGCCGATCTCGCGAAGCACAACGGTAAGCTCGTCATCGGGGCGGCGCCCGAGGTCAAGAAGCGCACGGTGGGGTCGGTGGGCCTCAAGGAGGTCTACGGCGTGGAGTTCAAGGAGTTCAAGTCCCTCGACTCCTCGGGCCCGCTGGTCAAGGGGGCCCTCAAGAAGGGCGATGTGGACGTGGCGAACCTCTTCACCACTGACACCGACATCCTCGCCGAGGGCTGGGTCGTCCTCACCGACCCCAAGAACCTGATCCCCGGCCAGCACGTCGTCCCGCTGATCGCCGACCGCAAGGCCGACTCGACGGTCCGCAAGGCGCTCGCCCGGCTCGGGGCCGTCCTGACGACGAAGGACCTCACCGAGCTCAACCGCCTGGTGGACAAGGACCGCAAGGACCCCGAGGACGTCGCGAACGACTGGGCGGCGAAGCACGGCATCAAGCGGTAGCCGGGACCGGCCGCCCACCGCCCGGGGCGGCCGCCCCACCGCCGGGGCCGGGCGTGTCACCTCCGGGGGCCGGCCGCCGCGTAGCCGATGACGCCGGTGGCCAGCAGCACGGCGGCGGTCCAGGCGGCCGGCCCGGCCCCGGGCGGGGCCAGCAGCCAGCCGACGGGCCCCGTCGGGTCGGGCGGGACGAAGAGGGTTGCGGCCGGCCAGCCGACGACCGGAGTCCAGGCGTAGGCCGCACCGAACAGCACGGCCCCCAGCGCGGCCAGACCGGTCAGCCCGGCGGCGTCCCGGAGCAGGAACCCCGCCGTCACCGGCTCTCGTGCCGCTGTCTGCGCCGCCAGGAGTACGAGGGTGACGGCGGCGGCGATCAGCAGCACGTGCGCCGCCCGGAGCGGGGCCCAGCGGATCGCCGCCGTCCGGTCCAGGGCGGCGTCCTGGCCGCCGAGCCCGGGGGCCGCCGCGGCGACGGCGGCCGCCAGGGCCAGGACGGTCAGCCGCGGCTCGGCGGTGCCGTCGGCCGCGGCGACCACGCCGAGCAGCGCCGCCGACGCGAGGAGCACCCCGGTCGTGGGCGCGATCCGCCGCGATCGCGCGTACAGGAGGAGACCGCTGGTCACCGCGCTCCCCCGGCCAGGTCGTCGGCCCAGGTGAACTCGCAGCCGAGGGCGGCCTCGCGCACCTCGGCGGCCCGGCTCCGCTGCTGCTGCGGGGAGAGCGCCGTGAACCGCTTCCACGTCCTGTCCATCGAGGCACGGTGGGCCTCGGGGTCGTACACATCGGCCTCGATGGGCCGGTACGTCCCGAGCGCCCAGCTCGCCAGCACGCTCTGCACGACGAGCACCTCGTCGCCGCCGAACTCGCGGGAGGTGAGGGCCCGGCAGCTCGGCGCGAGGCCCTCGCCGACCAGGCGGCGCAGCAGTTGGTCGCCCTCGGCCCCGCCGATCTGGGGGTCCTCGAAGTGGACGAGCACCGCCGCCGGGTCGAGCCGGCGCTCCTCGCCGACGGCTCGCGGCGCGGTCTCCTCCCGTACCCGCCGGGGCGCCGCGTCGCCGAGCGCGGTGCTCAGGACGTCCAGGGCCCGCGCGGCGGGAGGGGCGAGGGCGTCGAGCCGGTGGCGGTGCACCTCGGTGACGCACACCTGGCCTTCGCACACCGGGGCGGCGGCCGCCGGGTCGACGCGGTAGCTGCCGCGTGCGTCGCCCGGCAGCACCAGCAGTGCCAGCGCGGCCCCGGCGAGCACGGGTACCACCGCCGTGAGGCGGCTCCGCCCGCGGGTGGCGCTCAGCAGCGCGAACCCGGTGGCCAGGAGCCCGAGCAGCCACAGCGTCTGGCCCAGGTGCACGGCGCCGGTGAGGGTCAGCAGCACCTGGCGCGGCTCGGCGACGGCAGGGGAGAGTTGCGAGAACAGATGCGATCCGATGCGGGTGGTGGGCAGTTCGCCGTCGCCCTGCTGCATCAGAACGACGTTCGCCGCGAGGAACACGACCGCCACGCCGGGCGGGGTCAGCGGTGAGGGCAGGGCGCGTGCCACGCCCATGCCGAACACCGCCGCGGCCACCAGGGCGAGCAGCCCGACGGCGGAGATCGGCAGCCAGCCGAGGTGGGTGTACGAGGTCGGGCCGAGCGCCACCTGGACGCCGCCCCACAGCAGCAGCGCCCCGAACCCGGCGGCCAGCGCCAGGGCGATCGCGACGGCCGGTGTCGCGGCGCGCTGCCATCCGGGCCGTGGCGTGGCGGCCAGCAGTTCCGGCATCCGGGAGCGGTGGTCGCGCAGCCCGTACAGGGCGCCGATCCCGGCGGCCACGGGCCAGAAGTAGGCGAGCAGCATCCGGGTCCACAGGGCCAGTGAGGTCCACTGGTCGGTCCACCGGACCGTGCCGCCCCACCAGCCGCCGTTGATGGCGTACAGGAACAGGAACCCGGTGGCGAGGACGGTGAGGCCGGCCCAGGGGGCGGCGGAGCGCAGCAGTTCGGTGCGCAGGACGCGGAGGTTCACCAGCTGCCCTTTTCCTGCTCGGAGTCGGACGTGGACAGCAGGGCGGAGTAGCCGCGTTCCAGGGGGCTGTCGCCCGGCTGGTCGGCGGTTCCGGCGGCGGCCAGCGCCTGCGGGGTGCCCTGGAAGACGAGGCGGCCCCGGTCGAAGAGCACCACATCGGTGCAGGCCGCGGCGACGTCCTCGACGAGGTGGGTGGAGACCAGCACGCAGCTCTCCCGGCCGAGTTCCTGGAGGAGTGCACGGAACTGGAGGCGTTGTGCCGGGTCGAGGCCGACGGTCGGTTCGTCGAGGAGCAGCACCGAGGGGTCGTTGACGATGGCCTGGGCGATGCCGACGCGGCGCACCATTCCTCCGGAGAGCGCCTTCATCCGGCTCTCGGCCCGGTCCGCGAGGCCGACCCGTTCCACGGCGCGCTGCACGGCGCCGGGGATGTCCCGGGCGGGCATCTCCTTCAGCCAGGCCATGTAGGTGATGAACTCGCGGACGGTGAACCGCTTGTAGTAGCCGAACTCCTGCGGCAGATAGCCGATGCGGCGGCGCAGCTCGCGGTGGTGGCCGCGGTCGCGGACGGAGTGGCCGAAGAGTTCGAGGTCTCCCCCGGTGGGCCGCAGGACGGTGGCGAGGGTGCGGATCAGGGTGGTCTTGCCGGCGCCGTTGGGGCCGAGCAGGCCGTGGGTTCCGGTGCCCAGGGAGAGGTCGAGGCCGTCGACGGCGAGATGGTCCCGGCCGACCCTGACGGTGAGACCGGTGGTGTGGATCTCGTGGACGTAGGTGCGTGGCGCGGTGTCGAGCGCGCCGGTCGGGACGGTCATCGGTTGCTCCTTGCGGGGCTTGTCGCAGGCTTCGGGGAGGTCATCGCGGGCTAAAGGGGTGTCATCGCAGGCTCAAGGGGTGTCATCACAGGCTTCCGGGGGTGGTGTAGGCGCGGCGGCGGGCCAGGACGACGCCGACGGCGGCGGCGAGCGTCAGGGCCCAGAGCGGCAGGTGTTCGGGCCGCAGGAGGAAGAGGCGGCCCAGGGCCGCGGCCGGGACGAGGACCGCCACGGTCCACAGCGCGCCCAGGGCGGCGGTCGCACGGCCGACGCCGATGACGCTGCCGAGCGCCAGCGCCGTCGCGGTGAGGGCGAGGGAGGGCAGCAGCCACTGTGCGAGCGCGACGCCCGTCAGGAGCCCGGCGACCAGGTGCACCGGAAGGACCACGGCGAGCACGGTCAGGGTGCGCCGCAGGAGCAGGGAGAGTCCGGCGCGCGGGGTGACGGCGGTCAGTTCGAACGCCGGGTCCAGGGCGCGCGACCAGGCCGCGGCGACTCCGGCGAGCGGAAGGACCGGCGCCAGCAGCAGGACGGGCGGCGCCCCTCGGGTCCAGCCGGCGGCGCGGTCCAGCAGCACCGCGACGACGGTCACCCCGATGACCATGGCCAGCCAGGGGCCCATCACCGGGGTGGCCCAGGACATCGGGCGGCGACGGCGGGGCGGGGCGGGCGTCGCACGGTCCAGGGCCGGTTCCAGGCCGCTGCGGACGGCGGTCAGCAGGTCGGTGACGGCGGGTACGCCGGCCGCTGCCCCGGCCAGCCGGTCACGGCAGTGGGCGCACTGTTCCATATGGGCCTCCACGGCCCACAGTTCGTCGGCGGGCAGGTCGGTGTCGCCGCGCGCGTAGCTGCTGACCAGTCGGCCGGACGGATGCTCGACGCTCATGCCAGTGCCCTTCTCATGGCGATACGGGCCCGGCGGGCCCGGGTCTTGACGGTGCCTTCGGGGAGGTCGAGCAGGACGGAGGCCTCCCGGACCGAGAGTCCGTCGAGCACCAGGGCCTGAAGGACCTGCCGCAGCTCCGGGGCGAGGGTCCGCAGGGCGTCCCCGACCTCCCCGCCGACGGCGGCGGCCAGCACCTCGTCCTCGGCGGCCGGGGCGACGGCATGTCCGGCGGCGGCAGCGGGTGGTTCGGCGTGGTGGGCGCGGCGGCGGAAGGCGTCGACCAGGCGGCGGGCCGCGATCGTCCAGAGCCACCCGGCGGCGCTCCCGCCGATGGCGCTGCCGGCGAACGCACCGGCGGCACGCCACACGGCGAGATAGGTCTCCTGCATGACCTCGGCGACGATCTGCTCGTCGGCGCACCGGCGGCGCAGCCGTACCGCCAGCCAGGGCGCGGTCCGTCGGTACAGCTCGTCGAACGCGGTGCGGTCTCCCTCGGCGATCAGGCGGAGGAGATGTTCCTCGGCCGGCTCCGGGGGCCGCTTCTTACGTAGTCTCACACCGGCCAGACGCGGGACCGGGCCCGCAGGTTCTCACCCGGGAGTGGTCTGCGTCACATCTCCGCCGGGCGGTCCGGCCCGTGGCTACCGGCCGAGCAGCGCGGCGACGGCGATCAGCACCGGGACCGAGAGCAGCGTGGACAGCAGGATGGACTCCCTGGCGAACCGCTCGGCGACCCGGTAGTGCGAGGCGTACGTGAAGAGGTTCTGGGCGGCCGGGAGAGCCGCGATCACGACGACGTCCAGCAGCGCCTCGCCCCGCAGTCCGAACAGCCCCGCGCCGACGGCCCAGGCGACGACGGGCTGGGCGACCGTCTTCAGCACGGCGGACAGGTACAGCGCGCCCCGGTCCTCACCGCGGCCCGGCCGTTCGCCGCCGTGCAGGGATATCCCGAAGGCGAGGAGGACCGCGGGGACCGACATGTTGCCGATGAGGACGAGTGGTTCGAGCAGGGGTCCGGGCAGGGGGAGGCCGGACGCGGCCACGGCGACACCGGCCAGCGATCCGATCGCCATGGGGTTGCGCAGCGGGGTGGTCAGCCGCCGGAGGACCGACACCGGTTCCCCCGGGCGGCTGAGGTCGAGGACGGTCAGGGCCAGCGGGGTCACCAGGATCTGCTGGAGCAGCAGGACGGGGGCGACGAGCGAGGCGTCGCCCAGGACGTACACGGCGATGGGGATGCCCAGATTCCCGGCGTTGACGTAACTGGAGCACAGGGCACCGATCGTGACCCGTCCGGCGTCCCAGCGCAGGAACAGCCCGGCCACCACGACGAAGACTCCGGCCGTGGCGGCCACGGCCATCGCGGTGACCAGCAGGCGTGTCGACAGGACGACGGACAGATCCGCGCCCGCGAGCATCGTGAACAGCAGGGCCGGGGTCGCGACGTTGAAGGCCAGCCGGGTGAGCACGGCACGACCGTCCTGGCCCAGGTAGCCGCGGCGCCCTATGACGTACCCGACGGCGATCACGGTGGCGATCACCGTGAATCCGGTGAGGACTCCCTGCATGGCTTCCTTGCGGGTGGATCAGGTGCGATGGCCGGTCCGGCCGGGTCGGAACGCCTGGTCGGACGCCGGCACAGCGTCTCAGACCGGTGGCCGCGCCCCCGAGGCGGGGTGGAGCGCACCCGGCGAACCGCCCGCTGCCGGTTCAGCCCCGGCCCGGTCCGTCCGGTCCGGCCGGTCCGTCCACGCCGTTGTCCGCTCCCCGCGCCAGCGCGCCGACGAAGCGTGAGGTCAGGGCGGTCGGTGCGGTGATGGCCGTGCCGACCACGACGCTGTGCGCACCACGGGCGAGCGCCTCGGCGGCCTCCTCGGGGGTGTTGATACGGCCTTCGGCGACGGCGATCCCCTCGGCGAGGGTGGCGACGTCGGCCATGACGAGGGCGCCCGCCGCGTGCACGGCGGTGACGAGCCCGGCGAAGGTCGAGCCGTCCGGGCGGGGCCGGTCGGTGGCGTCGGCGGCGATGACGGCCGCACCCGCCTCGGCGACGGCCAGGGCATGCCGGACGGTGGGCGTGATGTACACCCCGGTGTCGCCGTCCTTCCACAGGCCGACGACCGGCAGGTCCACCGCGGCCACGATCGCGGCGACGACCTCCGGTTCGTTGGCGCGGATCGCGGCCCCGCCACCGGCGGCGCCCGAGCGCGCGAGGCGCACGAGGGTGGCCGTGTCCCGCATCGGGTCGCCGGGGGCGCCTGGCAGGAGACGATCAGCCGGCCCCGGAGTGCGGCGGCCAGGTCCTGTGCGTTCATCGGTGAGCTCCCGGGCGGTGGAGGGGAAGGGTGGCGGTCAGGGCCGCGGCGCCCAGCACGGCTATGTGCGGCTCCACAAGGCGGCGGTGAAGGGCGACTGGGCCACCGCCAGGGCCGAACAGGACCGGCTCGTCGGCCTGTTCGACATCGTCCGCGCGGCCCGCCCCGGCACGGCCTCGGCGACGGCCGCGGGTCTGGGCGCGTTCAAGACGGCCCTGATGCTGCGCGGCATCATCGCCACCCATGTGATGAGCCCGCCGATGCGCCGCCTGGACGCGATGCAGACGGCGGCGGTCGCGGCCTGCCTGGAGTCGGCGGGGCTCCTCCCGGCCCGGTAGCCATGGGGGCGACGGTCCGTGCTGTGCGTCAGGCGGCCGCGCCCGCCGTCCAACGCAGACCGCCCAGGAGGTGGCGACGGAAGGCCGGGGCGCTGTAGGCCTCTTCCGCGTGGCCCAGCGACGTATAGAAGGAGCGGCCCGCGCCGGACTCCTTGCACCACACCAGGGGGTGGTCCGGGCCCATGCCGCCTCCCTCGTATCCCGTCTCGTCGATGGAGGCGAGGACCTGGACGCCCGGGCGGCGCGGGGTGTCCCGGAAGTCGTACCACTCGTCGTTCCACTCCCAGCGCGCCGGCAGATGGGCCGTCGCCGGATGGCTCCGGTCCTCGACCAGCACGGTGCCGGGCTGGAACGCGGGGTGGCCCGCGAAGCGTGCGCCGAGCAGTTCGCCGTAGTACGGCCAGTCGTATTCGGTGCACGCGGCGGAGTGGACGCCCATGAAGCCGCCGCCGCCCGCGATCCAGCGCCGCAGCGCCGCCCGCCCGTCCGGGGTGAGCACCTCACCGCTCGTGGACAGGAAGACCACCGCGCTCCGCCCCGCCAGGGAGGCGTCGGTGAAGACCCCGGGGTCCTCGGAGGTTTCCACCGTGAAGCCCTCCTCCTCGCCCAGTTCGCGCAGAGCGGTGCGCGCCGCGGGGATCGAGTCGTGGCGGTAGGCCGTCGTACGGGTGTGGACGAGGACGTCCGACAGGTGGCCGGTCGGGGACATGGCGGTACTCCGTTCTCCGGCGGGATCAGGCCGAGGTGGTCAGGGCCGCGCGGCTCACGGCATGGGCGAACTCTTCCCCGGCGCAGTAGCGTTCCACCTCGTCCAGGGCGCTGCGGGTGATGCGCTGGAGCTCGCCGCCGAGCGAGCCGGCGATGTGCGGGGTCAGCAGGACGTTCGGCAGGGAGTACAGGGGCGAGGCGGCGGGCAGCACCTCGGGTTCGGTGACGTCCAGGACCGCGTGGATACGGCCCGACGACGCCTCGGCGGTGAGGGCGGCGGTGTCGATGAGCGAGCCCCGGCCGGTGTTGACGAGGGTGGCGCCGTCGGGCAGGAGCGCCAGCCTGCGGGCGTCGAGCAGGTGGTGGGTCTCGGGCAGGGCGGGGGCGTGGAGCGAGACGACGTCGCTGGCGGCGAGCAACGCGTCGAGTTCGACGAGCCGGGCGCCCATCGACCGGGCCTCGGCGGGGTCGACGTGGGGGTCGGCCAGCAGGACGTCGAAGTCGTGGGGGCGGAGTAGCTCCAGCACCCTGCGGCCGACCAGGGACGCGCCCACCAGGCCGATCGTCCTGCGGTAGTTGCCGAAGCCGGGGTGGAGCGCCGCCCAGTCCAGGTGGTCCCGGTGTTCGCGGTAGAGACCGCCGATCTCCAGTACGCGCTTGTTGGCGAAGAGGATGGCGGCGAGCGTGTACTCGGCGACGGGTACGGCGTTGGCGGCGGCCGCGGTGGAGACACGGAGGCCCCGGTCCCAGCAGGCGTCCGTCACATGGTGTTTGACGCTGCCCGCCGCGTGCACGACCGCCTTGAGGGCGGGCATCCGGGCGAGCACGGTGCCGTCGAGCGGCGGGCAGCCCCAGGACGTGATCAGGAGCTCGACGGCCGCCAGGTCCAAAGCCCCGTCGAAGGTCTCGGCGACGGACTCCGGGTCGATGTCGACGTGGCGGGTCAGCCGGTCGACGGCGGCCGGCGGGAAGAGGGCGTCGCGGTGGCGGCGGCCCATGGCGAACAGGGCACGCGGGCGGGGCGGAGTGGATGGCATGGAAATCCTCATGACGATGGCCTACTTGACGGCGCCGGCGGTCATGCCGGACTTCCAGAACCGCTGAAGCATCAGGAAGAGCACGACCAGGGGGACCACGGACACCAGCGATCCGACGATCGCCAGGAGGTAGTCCTGCGGGTGCCCCTGGGAGAGGGCGGAGGAATACCACACGTACAGACCGAGGTTGACCGGGAAGAGGTCCTCGTCGGACAGCATCACCAGGGGCAGGAAGAAGCTGTTCCAGATCTGGGTGAACTGGAAGAGGAAGATGGTCACGAAGCCGGGCGCGATCATGGGCAGGGCGATCCGGCAGAAGGTCCTGAACTCGCCGGCCCCGTCCATCCGGGCCGCTTCGAGGACCTCGCCGGGGACGTAGGACGCGCTGAAGACCCGGGCCAGATAGACCCCGAACGGGAACACCAGGCCGGGGATGAACACCCCCCAGAAGCTGTTCACCAGGCCGACCTTGGCCGCGATCAGGTACAGCGGGATCGCCATCGCGGTGCCGGGCACCATCACGCCGAGCAGGACGAGGGAGAAGATCCGCTCCTTGCCGGGGAAGCTCAGCTTGTCGAACGCGTACCCGGCGGCCACGCTGAACACGGTGGCCAGCAGCGCGCCGACCCCGGCGTACAGGATCGTGTTGAGCAGCCAGCGCAGGAAGATGCCGTCGTCGGCCTCGAACAGGTACCGGAGGTTGTCGAGGAGCGCGAAGTCGTCGCCCGGTGCGAAGCCGTTCGTGGCGAAGAGGTCCTGACGGCTCTTGGTGGAGGACAGGACCAGCCAGAGCATCGGCAGGAGGGTGTAGAGGGCGGCGAGACCCAGCATCGCGGTCACGCCGGCCTTGGACAGCAGGACCGAGGGGCGCTTCCCGGGGCCGCGCCGGGCCGGACCGCGCCCGCTCTTCTGCTCCGGGGCGGAGCCCGGGGCAAGGGCCGGGGCGGGGTCGGACGCCGGGGCGATGCGTGTCGTGGGCTGGGTCACGGCTTGCTCCTGCTGCGCGAAAAACGGGTGACGAGGAAGGACAGCACCGCGGCGAACACCGCGATGAGCAGCGAGGCGGCCGCGGCCAGACCGAAGTTGTTGTGGGTGAAGGCGGCGGTCTGGACGAACATGTTGGGTGTCCAGCTGCTGCCGATCGAGCTGGAGGCGCTGTAGATGACCTTCGGCTCCGTGAAGAGCTGGACCGAGCCGATCACGGTGAACAGCACGGCCAGGGCGATGGCCGGGCGGATCATCGGCACCTTGATGGACAGGGCGGTGCGGATGCCGCCGGCGCCGTCGATCCTCGCCGCATCGAGGGTCTCGCCGGGCACCGCCTGGAGTGCGGCGTAGAAGATGACCATGTTGTAGCCGATCCACTCCCAGACGGCGATGTTCGCCGCGGAGAACACCGCGTTGTCCGCCGACAGGAAGTCGATGTCGAGGCCGCCGGCGGCGAGGAAGTCGATCACCGGGCTCAGGCCCGGCGTGTACAGGTAGACCCAGATGAGCGCCGCGATGAGACCGGGTACCGCGTGCGGGAGGAACAGGGCCAGCTGGAAGAAGGCCCGTGCCTTGACCAGGGCCGTGTCCAGCAGCAGGGCGAGCACGAGGGCGCCGCCGATCATCACCGGGAGGTAGATCGCGACGTACGCGGCGATGGTGACGAATCCGCTGCGGAACGCGGGGTCGCCCAAGGCCTGTACGTAGTTGTCCAGTCCGGCGAAGACCTCTTCCGCGCCGCCGAAGCCGAGGCCGGAGGTGCGGGTGGTGAACAGGCTCATCCAGCCCGCGTAGACCAGCGGGGCGATGGTGACGGCGGCGAAGAGAGCGAAGAACGGTGCCAGAAGCAGCGCGGCGGTACGGCGCTGGGCGCGGGCTGACGGGCTTGTCATACCGGGCCTTTCTCGATGAGAGCTCGATGGGAGCGGGAAGGTGCGGGGAGGGAGCCGACGCCGGCCCTGTCGGGTGGGGCGGGCATCGGCTCACCTGCGGTTCGCGTCCATGACGCGCCGGGCGTCGTGGACCCGGCCCTGATCCGAACGACAGCCCTTACGGCGCGACCTTCATCCCGCGGCGTTCCATGTCCTTGACGGTGGCCCGCTGGGCGCCGGTGAGGACGTCGATGAGCTTCGTCCGGCCGTCGGCGACCTTGGGGAGCTGGTCGACGACGGCGGTGTTGGTGGTTCCCATGACGGGGCCCCACGTCCAGCCCGGCACGATGGCCTCGTAGGACGTGCCACCCACGGCGTAGATGTCCTGGCCGCCGAAGTAGTCGGTGGGAAAGGCCGCCTTGGTGACCGGCACGAGCGAGGGGTCGGCGGGGAACATGCTGCTGGTGCCGGTGGAGACCCACGCCTTCATGCCCGCGGGGTCGGTAGTGATCCACTTGATGAACTCGGCGGCGGCCGCGCTGTTCCTGGCGCCCTTGGGGATGACGAAGGAGGAGCCGCCGTACATGGCGGACGCCGGCTTGCCGTCCCAGCTGGGGACCGGGGCGACGGACCACTTGCCCTTCTGGTCGGCGACGGTGGCCTGCTGGGCTCCGGCACACCAGCTCGCGCAGATGTAGGCGACGGTCCGGTTCTGCTGGACGCTCGTCCAGAACGGGTCGAGCGAGCTGAGCGAGTGGACGAGGTCCTGGGCGGCGAGGTCGCCCCAGTAGTCGGCGACCTTCCGGGAGGGGGCGTCGGTCAGCGAGACCTTCCAGGCGTCCTTCTCGGTGTCGAACCACTGCGATCCGGCCTGCTGGGCGAGGGCGGTCAGCAGTCCCGGGTTGTCCGTGTAGAGGACTCCGCCGCGGGCCTTCGGATCGGCCTTCTTCACCTGACCGGCCATGGTCCGGTACTCGGCCCAGGTCGTGGGGACGTCGATCCCGTGGGACGTGAAGAAGTCGTTCCGGTAGAACATCATCAGCGGCGCGGCGTCGCGGGGCACGCCCCAGGTCTCGCCGCCCAGCTCCACCAACTCCCGTGTCGGCTCCGGGAACCGGTCCTTGACCAGCGGTCCGAGCTTCTCCCCCAGGCCTTCCAGTTTGCCCTGCGTGGCGAACTCGGGCAGTTGGGCGAACTCGGCCACCGCGACATCCGGTACGGTCCCGGCCTTCACGGCGTTCGTGAGCTTGGAGTAGTACTCCTGGCCCGAGGGCACCGCCTCGAAGGTCACCTCGATGTCCGGGTGGGACCGGTTGAAGGCCTCGGCCACCTTGTCGGAGCCCTTGACGAAGGACCAGAAGGTGACCTTTCCCGTGGCCTTGTCCGCCGCGGGTTTCCCGCTGTCCGCGTCTCCGCATCCCGTGGCGAGGAGGCCGAGTGCTGCGACGGAGCAGACCAGCGCCGTCAGCCGTCTACGAAACATGATGTGCCACCGATCGTTTGCTGGGGTGTCACCTCAATCATTCGTTACGTACGACAGCCAGTCAATGCATTCGCTTTCGTTTTTTGAGAAACGAAAGCGAATGCATCATATGATCAGGCGCTCGCCCGCCGCTGGGCGCCACAGGAAGCCCGCACCCGCAGTTCGGGGCGGAGCAGGATCTCCGCCTGGGGCGTGGCGGGTTCGGACAGCCGGCGTACCGCCAGGTCCAGTGCCCACGACCCCACGGCCTGCTTGGGGGGAGCCACCGCGGTGAGGGGCGTCTCGCTCAGCTCGGCGACCTCGTCGTCGTAGGTGACCAGGGCCAGATCCTCCGGCACCCGCAGCCCCCGCGCGCGCAGGATGCCGACGAGCGCGATGGCATCGATGTCGTTGTGCACCAGCGCGGCCCGGACCTCACCGGCCTCCACGGCCCGGACCACCTCGTCGAAGCGCCCGTCGGCCGCGGTCGCGTCGCCGGTGGTGACGATGGGGTACTCCGGCCCCGGCCGCAGCCCCATGGACGCCACGGCCTCGGCGTAACCGGCGCTGAGATGAGCCGTGTTGGGGCTCTCGACGCGGGCGACCAGGGCGACCCTGTCGTGGCCGAGCCCGGCGAGGTGACGGACCGCCAGCGCCGCGCCGTAGGCGTGGTCCGAGGCGACCTGCTCCAGCCTGCCCGCCTTGATCCCCGCCCTGCGCTCCACCAGGACGGCCGGCACCTCCAGGCCGCTCAGCCACTGTTCGGCCTCGTCCACCGGACGCAGCCCCGGGTGCAGCATCAACAGCAGGCCGTCGATGCCTCCGGCGATCAGTTGGCGGACCTGCTCCTGGTTCTCCGCCAGCGACTCCCCGGAGACGGCCAGCACGACCCGGACGCCGAGCGGGCGGGCCGCGTCCTGCACCCCGCGGATGACCTCCGCGTAGTAGTAGCCGCCTGGGGGGACGACCAACCCGACGGCGTACCGCTCCGTCGCGGACGGCGCGGCGGCGACGGGCGCCTCGGCCGGGGCGGGGTCCGCCGGTGCCAGGGCCCTGGCACCGCCGTGCACCCGGGTCAGCAGCCCTCGGCCGGCCAGCTCCCGTACGTCCTGGCGCAGGGTGACGGCGGAGACGCCCATCTCCTCCGCCAGCACCTTCACGGTGATCGACCCCTGGCGCTCCACAGCGCGCAGAACCGCTTCCCGCCGCTCGTCAGCCAACACCTTCAGTCCCCTCTCGGTAGCGAGTGCGTCACAGACCTTCACTCGATAACCGAAAGATATCAATCAAAGGTCAACAACGGCCGGGAACGGCGGAGCGCCTGGACGCCTGCGGTTCAGTGCGACGGCTTGTCGTCGACCGCGACGAGGTTGTGCCCGCGGAGCGTGTAGAGCAGACCGTCGTACACGTGGAGATGCGGGCCGCTGTACCAGACGCCGTCGATCCCGGCGACGACCGTCCCGACGGCGAACGTCTTCGGGTGGAAGCGGAAGAGCGTGGTGTCCGAGACGCCGTAGACCGCGCCACGATGGGTGACCATGGCGGCGAACCCCTTGCTGACCGCACTGACGTCGGCGGTGTGCACCACCTTCCGGGTCCGCACGTCGACGACGAACAGGGCACCCTTCGTCGTGAGCCCGTAGAGGTTGCGGCCCTGCACCGCCAGCGCCGCAACCCCCGCCGTCTGCTGGGTGTCGAGGCGCCACCGCTCCTCGCCCGTGACCGGATCGACGGCGACGACGGTGGCGCGGGGGCCCTCTGCCGAGGTGTTGTCACCGCCCAGGTAGGCGATGCCGTCCCGGTTGGCGACCGCCCGGACGAGCTGGACGTCGTCGATCGGATTGACGTAGGAGGCCTTCTTTCCCGTCCTGGGGCAGTACGTCCACAGGGCGCCGCCGCCCTCGGTGTCGGACTGGACCCCGACGAGAAGCAGCTCGTTCTCCGGGTCCCACGAGGTGTCGAGCGGCCGGTTCTGCTCGCTGGGGAAGCTCGCGGCCTGCTCCGGGTTCCGCCGCCGGGAAGGGTCGTAGCGCCAGATGCCCTGCGCGTTGTACTGGCCGGTGTACAGGACGCCCTCGATCACCTCGGCGTCCTTCGCCTCACCGGGCGCCGGCAGGTTGACGACCTCGCCGGTCCTCAGATCGCGCCGGGAGATGGCTCCGTTGCCGCCGAGATAGACGTATCCGCGGCCTGCGGCGATCCCCATGCCCGCCTGCGGGCCGGCCTTCGCGCCCGCTTCGTGCAGATCGGTGACGACCGACGTACGGGCCCGCACGTCGATCTCGGCGACGAATCCGTACGCCGAGACGACCACCAGCTTCCCGTCGGCGTGGTCCACACCCCATATCTCGCCCAGGTCCGGCCCGTCGAACTGCACGGGGGAGATCGTCCGGTCCGCCTTCGCGTAGGCGTGGAGACCCGTCTCGGAGGCGAAGTAGATATGGTCCGCGTCGGCGGTGAGCGTCTTGACGACCGTGCCGCGCGTGGGCGCCACGGTGTACGAGGAGAAGTCGCCCAGGTCCATCACGGCGAGCTTCGCGGGGTCGACGCCGGCCGAGGTGCCGATGACCAAGTGGTCGTCCACGACGGCGAGTTCCCGCAGGCTGGGGTCCTTCTCCATCTCCTTGGGCACGATCGAGGTGAAGGTACGGGTGCCCCGGTCGAAGGCGTACAGCGACGCCTTGCTCGCGCCGCCGCCGCCGGCGAGGACGCTGCCCGCGCCGAAGAAGACGGTGGTGTCCGAGGCGGCGACCGCCCTGGCCAGGGTCGCCTTGGGGTCGGGTACACCCCGGTCGGTGACCGCGCCGGTGGCCGGGTCGTACTCCCACAGGCACGGCGCCTTCCCCGGGACGCCGCCCACGGCGTAGACCGTGCCGTCGGGGGCCACCGCCAGATCACGGATGTCGCGGTCCTCGGTCCTGCCGATGGCCACGGCGGGCGTTTCGGGCGTCTTCAGGTCCCACCGGTAGAGGTTCGGGCCGCCCTGGTCGGCCTTGACCAGGACGCCGATGTAGAGGTAGCGGCCGGTGGGGTCCGCCGCGAGCGCCTGGACGGAGGGCTCGGGCCCCGCGTCGAGGGTGGTCGCGGACACCACCGTGCGGCTCGGCAGATGGAACCCGATCACGCTGGAGGGCCGCATGTTGCGCGACCCGATGTACACGGTGTCGCCGACCAGCAGCCCGCTCATCAGCGAGAACTGGACCAGACCCGGCCCCAGGTCGGTCACCGCCGTCGTGGCCGGCGCGGCCGGCGCCGCCCCGGCCCGGGGGGCGAGGAGGGATCCGGCGGCCGTCGCCAGCCCGAGCGCGCCACCGGCCTGGAGCAGTCGGCGCCTGCTCGGGGAAGAGAAGTCCGGGGAAGAGAAGTGGGTCATCTGAACTCCATGGGGGGATTGAGTGTGTCGGGTACGCGGGCCCGGCTCGGCTCGACTCGGCTCAGGGCAGGTCGAGGACGCGGATGTCGTCGTGCTGGACGATCCGGGTGGGCACGTCACCGTTCCCGGTCGATTGCGAGGGGCGGTAGAGCCCCCACTTGAGGTAGCCGTGATCGGCCGGATTCTCCGGCTGGTAGGTGCGCACGTTCTCGTACGCGACGACCTGTCGGTAGTCGTCCTGGCCGGGAAGCCGTACGGCGACCCGGAGGTAGCCCGTCCCGTCGGTGGTCCAGCGCGCGTCCACTCGGAAGCGCATCCACCGGTTCACCTGCGGGCGGAGGTCTTCCACGACCGTCGTCTGGCGGTTCAGGTGCGGCGACCGGAACGCGATCTCGTTGCGCTTCGCCATGAGGTAGAACGCCGGGACGTTGCCTCCCGCGTACTTGCCCTGGAAGACGATGTCACCGGACGTACTGTCTCCCGGGCCGTACGGTTCCCAGTCCTTGAGCAGCACGCTGAACTCGTAACGCTGCTCGTCGCCCACGGCGAAGCGCCCGGCGGGGAGCAGATCCGTCGCGCTCTCGCTGCGCGGCGCGTCGTTGGACTCGTAGCCCGGATCGTCGAGCGTCACCTTGTGCTGGACCGCGTACGTCCCCTGGTGGGCCGGCCGTACGACACCGGAGGCATCCCGCGCCGTCGCCTTCGTGGTGGTCAGACCCGCCACTCCGGAGTCGAGCGTTCCGCTTTCGTAGTCCACCTGAAGGCGGTCCTCGGCGGCGGCGGCGCCCACCGCCGCCGCCGTGGGATCGGACAACAGGACGGGGACGAGCAGCACCCCCGCACAGAGGGAGACCGACATCTTGCACAGCTTGATCATTGAACTCCTCGACATCTGCGGGACACCGACCCGCAAGGAAGTCACACCGGGTCGGTCATATGACATCACTTGCATGCTGGCACGCCTACGAACGAAACTGGAAGACCAAAGACACCGCTTAGTTCTCTTCAAGGTTCACCATTCGATGAGAGGTGACGGCAAGTGATGCATTCGAATGGCGGGGGGCTTGCGCCCCTGCGCGCAGATCATCCCGATATGCCCGATCCCGTGAAACGTCTTAGCCTGCTGACACTGCTCGGATAGTCGACAGCCGGCGCCGTCGGCGGAGGGCGAGCTTCCATGGCTGAACTACGTAAGAAGTCCGGACTGGTCGGCGAGTTGTCCGCCGAGTTCGCGGGCACGATGATCCTCATCCTCTTCGGATGCGGTGTCGTGGCCCAGGTGGCGGCAGGCGGAGCCCTGACGGATCCACCCGGCGGACTCGGGGACCACGACAGCATCGCCTGGGCATGGGGACTGGGCGTCACGATGGGCGTCTATGTGGCGGCGCGGCTGAGCGGGGCGCATCTCAACCCCGCGGTGACCGTCGCACTGGCCGCGTTCAAGGGATTCCCGTGGCGCAAGGTGGCTCCCTACGCGCTGGCGCAGACGGCCGGTGCGTTCGTGGCCGCACTCCTCGTCCGCTGGAACTACAGCGAGGCGCTGGCGAAGGCCGACCCCGGGCACACCATCAAGACGCAGGGCGTGTTCTCCACCCTGCCGGCCAACGGCAACCCGGCCCTGCCGGTCCACGAGTGGGGCGCGTTCCGCGACCAGATCATCGGCACCGCCATCCTGCTGCTGCTGATCATGGCCATCACGGACATGCTGAACACCCCGCCCGGCTCGAACCTGGGCCCGTTCGTCATCGGCCTCGTCGTGGTCGGGATCGGCATGGCCTGGGGCACCAACGCGGGGTACGCGATCAACCCGGCCCGTGACTTCGGCCCCCGGCTGGCGAGCTTCCTCACCGGTTACGGCGGGGCGTGGCGGGACCAGTACGGGAATCTCTACTTCTGGGTGCCCATCCTCGGCCCCCTGATCGGCGGCCTGCTGGGCGCGGGCTTCTACAAGGCCTTCGTCGGGCGCTTCCTGCCGTCGGCCGTACCCGAACCGCCGGGACGCGTCCCGGCGTCCAAGGACTGATCCCACCGGCCGGAGAGGCGACACATCATGGCGGACTTCATCGGCGCGGTGGACCAGGGGACCACCAGCACCCGATTCATGATCTTCGATCACGGCGGCAACGAGGTCGCCAAGCACCAGCTGGAGCACGAGCAGATCCTGCCCCGCTCCGGCTGGGTGGAGCACGATCCCGTGGAGATCTGGGAACGCACCAACTCGGTCATGCAGAACGCCCTGCGGCACGGCGGTCTCTCGCCGACCGACCTGGTGGCCATCGGGATCACCAACCAGCGCGAGACCACGGTGGTCTGGGACCCGCGCAACGGGCGGCCCTACTACAACGCCATCGTGTGGCAGGACACCCGTACCGACTCCATCGCGGCGAACCTCGAACGCTCGGGGCAGGGCGAGGTGATCCGCCGCAAGGCCGGGCTGCCGCCGGCGACGTACTTCTCCGGCGGCAAGATCCAGTGGATCCTGGAGAACGTCGACGGCGTACGGAAGGCGGCGGAGGCCGGTCACGCGATCTTCGGCAACACGGACGCCTGGGTCCTGTGGAACCTGACCGGCGGCCCGAACGGCGGTATCCACGCCACCGATGTCACCAACGCGAGCCGCACCATGCTGATGAACCTGGAGACCCTCGACTGGGACGAGGAACTCCTGGGCTTCTTCGGCATCCCCCGGGCGATGCTGCCGAAGATCAACCCCTCGTCGGACGCGGAGGCCTACGGGTCCACCCGTACCTCCCGGCCGCTGAGCGCCGCCATTCCCATCGGAGGCGTCCTCGGCGACCAGCAGGCGGCCACCGTCGGCCAGGTCTGCTTCGAGCCCGGGGAGGCCAAGAACACCTACGGGACCGGCAACTTCCTGGTGCTCAACACCGGCACCGAACTGGTCCGCTCGCAGAACGGCCTCCTCACCACGGTGGCCTACCAGTTCGGCGACAGCCCGGTGGTCTACGCGCTGGAGGGGTCCATCGCCGTCACCGGGTCCGCAGTGCAGTGGCTGCGCGACCAGATGAAGATCATCAAGTCGGCGCCGGAGAGCGAGGAGCTGGCCCGGAGCGTCGAGGACAACGGCGGCATGTACTTCGTGCCCGCGTTCTCCGGCCTGTTCGCGCCGTACTGGCGTTCCGACGCCCGCGGCGCGATCGTCGGCCTGGCCCGGTACAACGACAACGCCCATCTGGCGCGGGCCACGCTGGAAGCCATCTGCTACCAGAGCCGCGATGTGGTCGAGGCCATGGAGCAGGACTCCGGAGTCCATCTCGACGTGCTCAAGGTCGACGGCGGTGTCACCGCCAACGACCTCTGCATGCAGATCCAGTCCGACATCCTCGGCGTCGAGGTCAGCCGTCCCGTGGTCGCCGAGACGACCGCGCTCGGCGCCGCCTACGCGGCGGGGCTCGCCACCGGCTTCTGGCAGAACACCGACGAACTGCGCACCCAGTGGCACGAGTCGAAGCGCTGGTCGCCCCAGTGGTCCGAGAAGCAGCGCGCGGACGGCTACGCGGGCTGGAAGCGGGCGGTGGAGCGCACCCTCGACTGGGTGAAGGTCCCCTGACGCCCTCGCATAGGTTGGGCCGGTCCCATCCGACATCCCCGACGAGGACCGGCCCATGCCCAGCACCACCACCACGATCCGCCTGATCGAGCCCGCCGACGCCGCCCCGATCGCCGCGCACCGGGTGCAGGACGCCGAGGCCTTCCGGCCGTGGGAACCGGCCCAGCCGGCCGACTACTTCACCCCGGAGGGCCAGGCGGAGCGCATCGAGGGCCTGCTGGCCGGCCACCGGGCCGGCACGGTCTGGCCGGGTGTGGTGCTCGCCGACGGCCGGGTGATCGGGCAGGTCACCATCGGCGGGATCCTGCCGCAGCCGCACCTGCGCCGCGGCTCCGTCGGCTACTGGATCGCCTCCGTCGCCCAGAATCGAGGGCACGCCGGGAACGCGGTCGGGCTCGCGCTCCGGGTGATGACGGACGAACTCGGCCTGCACCGCGCCGAGGCCTCCACCAACCTGGAGAACCTGCCCTCCCAACGGGTGCTGCGCCGCAACGGGTTCACCCCGTACGGCGTCGCGCACTCCGCCATTTTCCTCGACGGCGGCTGGCGGGACGGGCTGCTGTGGGAGCGGATCCTCGGTGACTGAGCCGGTCCCGGGGGCCCGCCTTCGACGAGGGCTCTAGAACCCCCGGCGGGACTCCCGCACCAGCAGCACCAGCAGATACGCCCCGCCCACGCACACGGTGACCGCGCCGGTCGGCAGTACCACGCCCGGAATCGCGTGCTGCGCCGCGATGTCGGCGGCGAGCAGCAGGAGCGCGCCGACGAGCGCCGAACCGGCGAGGTCGACGGAGGTTCCGCGCCCGGTGAGACGGCGGGCGATCTGCGGCGCCGCCAGGGCGACGAAGACGATGGGGCCCGCCGCGGCGGTCACCGCGGCGGTCGCGGCCACACCGAGAACGACCAGCAGCAGCTTCGTGCGCTCGACGCGTACGCCCAGCATCGCCGCCGTGTCGTCGCCGAGTTCGAGCCAGCGCATCCGGCGTTGTGCCATCGGGGCCACCAGGGCGACCCCGGCGATCAGGACGGCGGCCATCGTCACGGCGGGCCAGCCGATGGCGCTCAGTGAGCCGGCGCCCCAGACCGCGGCCCTCAGCGCGGTGTCCACATCGGCCTTCACCGAGAACCAGGTGTTGACCGAGGACAGCAGCGCACCGACCGCGATGCCCACGATGATGAGCCGGAAGCCCCGCACCCCCCGCCGGAACGCCAGCAGATACACGGCGAGAGCGGTGACGAGCCCGCCGGCGAGCGCGCCCGCCGCGAGCGCCGAGTAGCTGCTCGCGCCCGCGAGCAGGGTGAGGACGACACCGGTGTAGGAGCCGGTGGTGAAGCCGATGACGTCGGGGCTGCCGAGCGGGTTGCGGGTCAGGGACTGGAAGACCGCGCCTCCCACGGCGAGGGCGGCCCCGAACAGTACGGCGGCGACGATGCGCGGTGCCCGCCACTCCAGGACGACGGTGCGGACACGGTTCCCGGCGGTGCCGGACATGACCGCGCCCAGGTCGCCGAGGCTCAGCGGATAGCTGCCGAGCGTGAAGGCCCACAGGGCCAGGGCGACCAGCGCGACCGCCAGCAGCCCGCACACCAGGACCGTGCGGCGCGTCGCCTTCAGGCTCAGCGGCCCTGCCCTGAGGACGAATGCCCCGCTCACAGCTCCCTCACCCGGCTTCCGCGGACCAGCAGGATCAGGACGGGCGCGCCGATGAGCGGCATCATGACGCCGACCTGCAGCTCGGAGGGGATCACGATCAGCCGGCCGAGGACATCGGCGATCAGCACGATCACCGGGGCGAGGACGGCGGAGTAGACGAGGATCCAGCGCCAGTCGGGCCCGGTGATCCAGCGCACGGCGTGCGGCACCATGAGACCGACGAACATCAGCGGGCCCGCCGCGGCCGTCGCCGCACCGCACAACAGGGCCACCGCGATCACCACCCCGCACCGCACCGCGCCGACCCGCAGCCCGACGGCCCGGCCCGCGTCGTCGCCGAGGGCCATCGCGTTGAGCGGGCGGGCGCAGAGGGCCGCGGCCAGCAGGCCGGCCAGGACGAAGGGCAGGATGTCACCGGCGGTGCCCGTCGGGCGGTCGGTGATGGTGCCCGCTCCCCAGAACCTCATACGGTCGAAGGTCTCCGTGTCGATCAGGGCGAGGGTCTGGGAGATGCCGACCAGGACCGCTGTGAAGGCGACCCCGACGAGGGTGAGGCGCACCGGTGTGGGCCCGCCCCGTCCGCCGCTCGCGGCGATGTAGACCACCGCCGATCCGACGACGGCGCCGACGAGGGCGAAGGGCAGATACTGCTCGATGCGGGTGACGCCGAAGACGGCGACGCCCAGGGTGACGGCGAAGCCCGCACCGGCGTTGACGCCGAGGACGCCGGGGTCGGCGAGCGGATTACGGGTGAGCGCCTGCATGAGCGCACCCGCCACGCCCAGGGACATACCGACGACGATGCCGAGCAGCGTGCGGTCCACGCGGGCGCCGCTGACCGTGGCGTGCGAGGCGGAGCCGTCGGGAGCGGTCAGCGCCTGCCACACCACGTCCGGCGGGAGCAGCGCCGAGCCGATCGCGACACTGAGCAGCACCGCCACGCAGAGCATGCCGACGGCGACGCCCAGGCCGACGAGCCGGCGTGCCCTGCGACGCGAGGACCGCGACGGTGCGGTCGGTGGGGGCGCGATCGTCGTCGCGGTCGCCTGTGCCATCTGATCTCCCTGAACAACCCGTCACCCGGACGGGCCTTGGTGCCGTGCGTCATCGACGTACGTGAACTGCTGCCGTGTGTGCTGCCGGGTCAGCGGCCGCCGAGCGCTCCCACCGCGTCCGTGGTGAGCGCGCTCACCGGCACCCCGGACTCGCGGCTCAGCGCGCGCAGCAGCCCGGCCCGGGTGGCGTAACCGGCCGCCCTGGCCGCCGCCGTCACCTCACCCCCGCCCCGGAGGTGTTCGACGGCGGCGTTCATCCTGGCCCGGTTGCGCCACCGTGTGAAGGGCAGTCCGGTCTCGTCGAGGAAGACGCGCTGCACCTGGCGGGGGCTCATCCGGTGCTGTTCGGCGAGCCGTTCCAGGGTCACGGCGGGGGTGCGCAGGGCCTCGCGGGCGAGGGCGCGCACCGCCGGATGGACGGGCAGCACGACCGGGAAGTACTGCCGGGAGATGCCCCTCAGCACCCGCCCCAGGGCCTGCCGGAACGGCTCGACCTGCTCCGGTGTGGTCGGCGCCGCGCCGAGCGTGGTGGTCATGACCTCGACGATCGCGGGTACCGCCCCGAGCGGTTGTACCCGGCATCGTGGCTGGTCAGCGGGGTCGAGGAAGGGGCCGAGTGCCATGCCGCCCGGCTCGATCCGCAGTGCGTGCGGCACGCGGGGAGCGAGCCAGAGCGCCTCGTGGCGGCCGAGCCGCCACTCCTCGCCGTCGGCCGACAGCCGGGCCTGACCGGTCACCACGTAGACGAGGTGCGGCTCGTCGTGCCGATGTGTGTCGTGTCCCAGAAAGCGGATGGCGTTCTCGGCGACCACGGTGCCGAGGGATGTCACCGGCAAGCGTGCCTCCCGTTGTGTGCGATGCGTCGTGTCCGTCACCGGCGATGTCGTACGCGGATCGACGCAGCGGAACCAGCGAGGTTAGCCTCACCTTACCAACAGCTCGAACGTTCGAGCCTGCCCAGTCTCATGAGGTCCCATGTCTGCTCCTGCCCGCCTTCTCGCCGTCGCGCTCGTCGCCGCGCTGGCCCTCACCGGCTGCTCGGCCGCCGATTCGCCGGGCGACGGGGACACGTCGTCCGCCGCGAAGACCCGTACCGTCTCGACCGACTACGGCAAGGTCGAGGTGCCGGCCGAGCCCCAGCGTGTGGTCGTCCTGAACCACGCCCTCGCCGGATATCTGTACGACCTCGACGTACCGGTGCACGCCACGATTCCCGAGGACGCCGACGGCAAGGGCGAGTTCTCCCCGTACTGGGAGAAGGAGGCGAAGGAGGACGGCACGACGTTCCTGCCGTGGAGCGTCGACGGCTTCGACCTGGAGGCGATCCTCGCCCTGGATCCCGACCTCATCGTCGGCGGCGGCATCGGCTTCCCGCTGTTCCAGGCGGAGAAGGTGTACGACGACCTCTCCGACATCGCTCCCACCGTGCTCGTCGGCAAGAAGCTCGGCGACTGGCGGGCCCAGTTCTCCTTCCTCGCCGGTGACGTGTTCGGCAAGGCCGACGTCTACCAGCAGCACGTGGCCGCCTACGACCGGCGGATCGCCGAGGTGAAGAAGGCGATCACCCCGCCGCCCGGCCCGGTGTCCTTCCTCGCCCTCACCGGCGACGGCACCGCCTACGGCCTCGTGGAGAGCGTGGGTCTGCCCACCGAGTTGAAGAAGGTCGGCATCGAACCGGCGCCGGTCTTCGCGAAGGGCGGTTTCAAGGTGTACGGGCAGGGCGGCGACATGTTCGAGCTGTCGACCGAGAAGGTGGGCCAGACGATCACCCAGCCGTCCGTGTTCGTCATGGGCTTCAACGCCGACACGACCGACGTCGCCACCCTCAAGAAGAACCCCGTCTACGGCGCGCTGCCCGCCTTCAAGACCAACCACGCCTATGACCTGCCGTACTGGGTGCTGCGCGGCGACTACGACGAGTCGATGGCCCTGCTCGACGTCATCGAGAAGAAGTTCTCCTGATGGCCGCCCAGCGCGCGTACACGACGCACCCGCTCGTCCTGCGCCGGGTCACCGTCCGCCGCGTCCACGAAGTGACCCCCCGGATGCGGCGGATCGTCCTCGGCGGCGAGGATCTCGCGGCGTTCACCCGTCACGGCACCGACCGTCCCGCCTTCGCCGCGCCCGGGTTCGACGACCACATCAAGCTGATCCTGGCCGCCGACGGCGACGTCCGGGCGGCGCTCCCGGCCCAGTTGCCGCACGGCATCGAGTGGACGCCGGCCGAACACCGGCTGACCCGCGACTACACGCCCCGGCGGGTCGACCTCCGGGAGGGCGAGCTCCACCTCGACTTCGTGGTGCACGGCGAAGGGCCGGCGGAGTCCTGGTCCGCGTCGGCGCGGGAGGGCGACGAACTGTGGTTCGTCGGCCCCAAGTCGTCGCTCCGGCTGCCGGAAGAGCTGGACTGGATCTTCCTCATCGGGGACGAGACGGCGCTGCCCGCGATCGGCCGCTTCCTCGACGAGCGCCCGATCGACGCCGCGGCGCACGTCCTGGTGACCGTCTCGGACGACGCGGCCCGCCAGGAACTGGCGCTGCGCGAAGGCGACACGGTCACGTGGGTGGTCGCGGAGCCGGGCGACGCGGCGGCCCTGGACACCGCCGTCCGCGCGCTGCCGGTGCCGGCGGGTGAGGGATACGCCTGGGCGGCGGCGGAGAGCCGGGCGCTGCTCCCCGTACGCCGGTATCTCCAGCGGGAGCGGAAGCTTCCCAAGGACCGCGTGAACATCACGGGTTACTGGCACCGCGAGGAGGCGGCCGCACCGGAGGCGGAAGGCACGGCCGACGCCTCCGCGCAGGCCCCGGCCGGGATCCCGTCGCCGCTGCCCTGGCTGGTCGCCCGGGCCGCGTTGCGGCTCGGCGTGGTCGACGCGGTGGCCGACGCACCGGGACTCTCCGCCGGGGCGCTCGCGACCCGGCTGGGTGCGCCGGGACCGGGGATCGGCGTCCTGCTTCCGCTGCTCGCCGCGTACGGCGTGGTCGTCGTCGGCGACGACGGGACCGGGCTGCGTCTCGGCCCGGCGGGCGAGGAACTCCTGGAGGACCACGAGCGCGAGGAGTACACCGGCCACGAGGCCGAACTTCTGCTCGCCCTCGCGCACCTCGCTCCCGCGCTCCGGGAGGGCACGTCCCCCTGGCGGCTCGCCTCGGGCGCCTCCCTGCTCGACACGGTGACGCACGACGCGGAGCGTTACGGCGAACTGGTCGAGGAATGCGAGCAGTTGGTGTTCCTGCTGGACGGGCTGACGGCCGACCCCCTCTGGGAGGGCGTCGGGAGCTGCCTCCTGACGGGGCCGGGCAGCGCGTCGGTGGTCGCCGCCCTCGACGACGCCGGACGGCGGCCGCTGCTGCGGATCGCGGAGGAGGCCACACCGGCCGAGGTCCTGCGTGGGCACATCACGGCGCCGGACCGGATCGCGTGGACGGCCGGCCCCGCCGATGTCGCCGTCGCCGCGAAGGCCCTCGCCCACCGCACCGACGAGGAGGCCGTACAGCTCCTCACGCGGCTGGCCGGCTGGACCCGGACGGCGGTCCTCGTCGAGGCGTCCCGCCCCGACGGTCTGAGCCCGCACGCGGCCGAGGCGGCCCTGCACGCCTACACCGCGACCGGCAGCCCGCTGCGCGACTCCGCCGCCGTCGCCGCCCTCGCGCGGCGGTCGGGCTGGGAGGTCGACCGGACCATCGCGCTCGGCTGGGGCACGGAGGCCACGGTCCTGCGCCGGAGCTGACGCCCGCCCCCACAGGGGAGGGGCGGGCGGGGGGCCGCCGGGGTCAGCCCGACCTCGGCGGCCTCTGCGCGTCGAAGGCGAAGAGGGTGTTCTCGGCGGCGGCCACGAACAGCGCCCGCCCCGCGACGGTCACGCGGGGGCTCGCGTCCTGCTCGCCCGTCAGACCGTCCGCCCGGGGATCCGTCGACCACAGTGGTGTGCCGTCGTCCGGCGACAGCGCGACCACCCGGCCGGTGGCCGAGCTGAAGTACACCGCGTCGGGTCCCGCCGCGGGACCCGACGCACCCTCCACGCCCGTCTGCCGCGACCACTTCCTGCGTCCGGTCGCGGAGTCGAGCGCCGTCACGAGACCGGTCTGCCCGCTCACGTAGACGGTGCCGTCCGCCAGGCCGGGCGTGCCCTCGTACACCCGGTCGAACCGGGCGTACGTGACCTTCCGCGTGGCCGGGTCGACCCGTGCCACCCCGTCGTAGCCGGCCGGCGACACGCCCTCGTAGTGCTCCGAGAGGAGGACGAGCCCGCCGTCGGCGTACCCCATCGGCACCACGGGGCCGTCGACCGCGATGGGCTCGCCCGGTGTCCCGGAGGCGAGGTCGAGCGTGGCCAGAGTGGGGCGGCGCACCTGTACGTCGTCCACCTCCGCGTCCGGCGCGCACATCGCGAGGAGCCGGGGCCCCGCCGGGACGGGGGCGCACTGCGTGCCCTCCGGGAACGGTGTCGTCCAGGTGATCTCACCGCTGTGGGCGTCCCGGGCCTCGAAGCGGGAGTTGGAGGCGTCGACCGTCACGACGGCGGAGCCGATCACGACGGCGTCCAGGGACCGGCCGGTGACGGCCGTCGACTGGGTGCCGGACGGCACGGACCACAGCTCACGGCCGCTGTCCGCGTCGAGGGCCACCACCTCGCTGCGCGGGTCCTGCGGGGCGTCCTGGGCGGCGAAGCGGTAACCGAGGACGGTGTCGTCGGTGGCGCCCACCAGGTGCATGCCCTGGACGGGAACGCCGGGGCTCTTCGCCGTCCACACCCGCGATCCGTCCCGGACGCCGATGCGGGCCGCGACGACACCGCCGCCCCCGCAGAACAGCGCGTCGTCCCGCGCGACGCAGCGCAGCTCGTCGGGGATGTCCTCGCGGCCGCCCAGCACGGTCGTGCGCCACGGCCCGAAGCCCTTCGGCAGGGGTCCGCCCGGCGACGCCGCAGCGCTGTGTCCGGTGTCGCCGCCACGGTCGGTGTCGTCGTCCGCCCCGAAGCCGCCCGTCGTCAGCGCGGCCACTCCCCCGCCGATCGCCGCCACCGCGACCGCCGCCGCGAGCACAGGTCGCCAGCGGCGGCGCAGCCGGCCGCCGATCGCGGTGCCGGTGCTCCCCGTGCCGGAACCGGCCGGGGCGGTCGGCTCCGGTTCGGTCCGCTCCGGAGCGGTCGGCTTCGAGGTGGCGCCCGTCGCGGCGCCCGTCGCGGAGTGATGTTGGGTGACCATGTCGCGGGTGCGGCCGGCCCCCGGCGCGCCGGTGTCGATCGCGCCGAGTTCGGCCGGCAGGTCCCGCAGCAGCACGAGGAGTTCGTCCGCCGAGGGGCGCCCCTCGGGCTCCTTGTCCAGGCACGGCTCGACGACCGCCCGCAGAGCCGTCGGCACCGCGCCCAGCGACGGCTCCTCGTGCACCACCTGGTAGGCCGTTATGTAGGGGCTGTCCGCGTCGAAGGGCCCGTGGCCCGTCGCCGCGTACACCAGGAGCGTCCCCAGCGAGAAGACATCGGACCTCGGCCCCACACCGCGTGGCGCCTGCAACTGTTCGGGCGACATGAACGGCGGTGTACCGATGACCCGCCCGGTCATCGTCAGGGTCTGCTGGTCCACGGCGCGCGAGATGCCGAAATCGATGACGCGCGGGCCCTCGGGCGAGAGCACGACGTTGGAGGGCTTCAGGTCGCGGTGGACGACGCCCACCCGGTGGATGTCGCGGAGCGCCTCCGCCAGCCCGATGGCGAGCCTCCGCAGCTCCGCCCCGTCCAGCGGGCCCTGTTCGGCGATGCGCTGGGCGAGCGTGGGCCCCTCGATATAGGTCGTCGCCATCCACGGCTGCTCGGCCTCGGGAGCGGCGTCGACCACGGCGGCGGTGAACGCGCCGCTCACCCGCCGCGCGGCCGCCACCTCCTGCCGGAAGCGGATGCGGAACTCGTCGTCGCCGGCGAACTGCTGATGGATCAGCTTGATCGCGACAGGCCGACCCGAGCTCGTACGGGCCAGGAAGACCGTGCCCATGCCACCCGAACCGAGCCGTTCCTCCAGCGGATAACCGCCGATCTCGGCTGGATCACCTCCGCGCAGCGACACGCTTCCCGACCTCCCGTCCCCCGTGCGTCTGTGCCGCCACGGGCCTGCTCATCCGTCCTGCACACAAACTAGCCGCAGGGCGGTACGGCGGAGCGAGGCGGGTGACGCACGGGGACGTCCTCACCCCGGGCGGTCGGCCTTCGGTACGTAGTGCTGGGGCAGCCCGCGCCGCTCCTCCGCCGGCAGGTTGCGGGCGGGCGTCTCCACCGGGCCCGTCACCGGTCGGCCCCGCTCGCGGTCCCACCCCGCACGGGCGCGCGGGTGGAAGCGGTGTCGCTCGGGAACGTGTTGCCAGGCGTGGTGCACCAACAGGCCCAGCCCGCGCAGCAGCCGTTCGTCGTGGGGACCCCAGCGAAGGCCGAGCCGTTCGCGTACGGCCGGCGGATACATCCCGACCGTGATCCACAGCGTCAGCCGGACGATCGGGATACGGGCGAGGGCCCACAGCGGCGACGGCAGCAGCCGCAGGAGGGGCGGTCTGGCGATCCGGCGCATGTTGAGGACGTCCCGGGTCGGCCGGTTGTCCTCCAGGACGTCGGCGCACATGTGGTCCCAGTACCGCTGGAACTCCTCCCAGGTGCGGGGAACGGGTTTCATCGAGAGGCCGTACAGCGCGTACCAGCGGACGTGTTCGTCGAAGAGCGTGTGCCGCTGCGCCTCGGTGAGACCGCCGCCGAAACGCTCGGCCACCTGCACGGTCAGCATGAAGAACGTGGCGTGCGCCCAGTAGAACGTGCCCGGGTTGAGCGCGTGGTACGGGCGGCCGTGCTCGTCGACCCCGCTGATCGATGCGTGGTAGCCGCGCACCTCGCGGGCGGTCCGGGCGGCGAGCGGGCCGTCGTAGACGACTCCGCCGATCGGATACAGCGAGCGGAAGAGGCGCTCCCAGCGCTCCTCGAAGAAGCGCGAGTGCTCGGCGACGCCCGCGCCCAGCTCGGGATGCATGTTCTGCATCGAGCCGGCCCAGGGAGCGAGGAGGAGACCTCGCCAGTCGCCGAACCACCGCCAGGTGAGCGAGTCGGGGCCGAGGGGTTCGGCGGTTCTCGGGTCGGTCGGGTCCGGTCCATGAGCTGACGCTGTCACGTGTACCTCCGCTGGTGGATTTCCGTTGCGAGGCCGTCGAGAGCAATCTGATGACACCTGTCCTCAGGTTAGAATGTGCGGACACCTGTCGTCAATTGGGTCGACAGGAAAAGCAGCGTCAACGAAGAACGGGAGCACCGGAGTTGACGGAACGGAGCTGGGGCGGGACCAAGCTCGCCGATCGTCGCGCGGCTCGTCGGCAGACCCTCCTGGACGTCGCCGAGCGCCTGGCGGGCGAGGAGGGGTGCGCGGCGGTCACGGTCCGGTCCGTCTGCAGGGAGGCGCGCCTGACCGACCGCTATTTCTACGAGAGTTTCACCGGCCGCGACGATCTGCTCCTCGCCGCCTTCGAGCGGGTCGCCGACGAGGCCAGAAGCGCCCTGGAGGAAGCCGTGGCGCTCAGCGACCCCCAGCGCGAGGTCCGGGCCCGGGCCGCCGTCTCCGCTTTCGTCGCCCTGGTCCTGGACGCGCCCCACAAGGGCCGCCTGCTGCTCCTGGAGCCCTTCGCCGACCCGGCTATCGGGGCCCACAGCCACCGGCTCATGCCGGTGTTCACCGACCTGGTCGGCGGCCAGCTCTCCGGGGCGGGGGACGACATCGACCGCCGTATGGCCGCGCACGCCCTGGTCGGCGGCCTGGCGAACCTCTTCGCGGGGTGGCTGCACGGCACGCTCGATGTGCCGCGCGAGCGGCTGGAGTCGCACTGCGTGGAACTGGTGCTCGCGGCGACGCGGGAGTAGCCCGGCGGGGCGGCGCGCCCATTCGCAGCGCCCTCACGCGAAACGAACACGGTGAAAGATTATTCAACTACCTTCTCAACCAGTTTCCCCCTCACTACGGTGATGGACCCATGAGTCCCCCCATCGCCCCCGTGGGCTGGAGTCGCTGGCTGGTGCCGCCCGCCGCCCTCTCGATCCACCTCTCCATCGGCCAGGCCTACGCCTGGTCCGTGTTCAAACCGCCGCTGGAGGACGCGCTCGGTCTGAGCGGTACGCAGAGCGCGCTGCCCTTCCAGCTCGGCATCGTCATGCTCGGCCTCTCCGCGGCCTTCGGCGGCACGCTCGTGGAGCGCCGAGGACCGCGCTGGGCCATGACGGTCGCCCTCGTCTGCTTCTCCTCCGGCTTCCTGATCTCCGCACTCGGCGCGGCGACCGGGCAGTTCTGGCTGATCGTCCTCGGGTACGGCTTCGTCGGCGGCATCGGTCTCGGCATCGGCTACATCTCGCCCGTGTCGACGCTGATCAAGTGGTTCCCCGACCGTCCGGGCATGGCCACCGGTATCGCCATCATGGGCTTCGGCGGCGGCGCGCTGATCGCCTCGCCCTGGTCGGCGCAGATGCTGGAGTCGTTCGGCAGCGACAAGTCCGGCATCGCGCTGGCCTTCCTCGTCCACGGACTGTCCTACGCCGTCTTCATGCTGCTCGGCGTCCTGCTGGTACGGGTGCCGCGCCCGCGGGGCGAGGAGCGGAAGGCCGGTCGCGCCACGGCGCCGGCCGGGCCCCAGGTGTCGGCGCGTCAGGCGCTGCGCACCCCGCAGTTCTGGCTGTTGTGGGTCGTGCTCTGTATGAACGTCACCGCCGGCATCGGCATCCTGGAGAAGGCCGCGCCGATGATCACGGACTTCTTCGCGGACACCTCCACACCCGTGTCGGCGGCGGCCGCCGCCGGGTTCGTCGCCCTGCTGTCCGCGGCCAACATGGCCGGCCGGATCGGCTGGTCCTCCACCTCCGACCTGATCGGACGCAAGAACATCTACCGCGTCTACCTCGGTGCGGGCACACTCATGTATGCGCTCATCGCCCTGGTGGGAAGCTCCTCCAAGCCCCTGTTCGTCCTGTGCGCGCTGGTCATCCTCTCCTTCTACGGCGGCGGCTTCGCGACGATCCCCGCCTATCTCAAGGACCTCTTCGGCACCCATCAGGTCGGCGCGATCCACGGCCGGCTGCTCACCGCCTGGTCCACCGCCGGTGTTCTGGGGCCGCTGATCGTGAACTGGATCGCCGACCGGCAGGAGGCGGCCGGGAAGCACGGCGCGGACCTGTACGGGACATCGCTCTTCATCATGATGGGCCTGCTCGTCGTCGGCTTCGTGGCCAATGAGCTGGTCCGCCCGGTTCACCCGTCCCACCACCTCGACGCCGTGCCGGCGCAGAAGGGAGCGCCCGATGTCCGACGAGAGCAGTCAGAGCCCGCCTGACGCCTCCGCGGGGAAGGACCGGCGGCCGCTGATCGCCTTCACCTGGCTGTGGGTGGGCGCCCCGCTCGCCTACGGGCTGTACGAACTGTTTCGCAAGGCCACCCAGCTGTTCACCGGCTGATCCGGGGCGGGCTCCGGGCCCGGTCCGCCGGACCCGGAGCCCGGAGGCCGGGGTGGATGCCGCCGGGGTCAGCCCACCAGGTCCGGGGCGCGCAGCAGTTCGGACGGGATGCCCCAGGCGTCGACGAGGTCGGCCGCGAGGGGCCGGACCTTGCGGCAGAGGTCGTTCACCTCACGGGTGATCGCCTTGGAACGCTGGACGGTCAGCCGTCCGTGCTCCATGAACCACGCCCGGTCCGCCTCGATCGTCGACAGGGCGAACAGGTCGCACAGCAGACCCAGCGCGACCTTGTTGCCGCCCTCCGGCAGCGTACGCATCTTCTCGACGAACGCCTCCAGCACCAGCCGCTCCACATGGGCACGGGCGACGGCGATGACGTGGTCCTGCACCTGGGAGAAGACGACGCCGGGGTCGCGCTTCTGGTCGATCCCGCGCTTGAGCCTGCGGGCCACCCCGGCGAGCAGATGCTCCTCTCGGTAGCGGACCATGGCGAGCTGGTAGTCCGAGTCGAGCAGGCCGGCCTCCTGGTCCCACTCGTCACCGCCGGGCAGCAGATCACGTACGCGTTCGAGCAGTTTGTGGGCCGACGTCTTCTCGATGACCGTCTCGACGGCGAGGTTGGTGACGTAGCGGACCATGCCGAGCTGGTCCAGGTCCTCGAACTCGCTCGCGTAGTCGGTGAGCAGACCCTTGGCGACGAGCTGGAGCAGGACGTGGTTGTCGCCCTCGAAGGTGGTGAAGATGTCGCTGTCGGCCTTGAGTGCGGCGAACCGGTTGACGGCGAGATACCCGGCGCCGCCGCAGGCCTCCCGGCACTCCTGGATCACCCGGGTGGCGTGCCAGGTGCCGAGCGCCTTGGTTCCGGCGGCCCGTGACTCCAGCCGACGCCGTGCCTGCGGGTCGTCCTCGACGCCGGAGAAGACGTCGTGGAGTTGCGTGCGCACGACGTCCTGCGCGAAGTGCAGGGCGTACGTACGGGCGATGAGCGGCAGCAGGCGGCGCTGATGCAGACCGTAGTCGAGGAGCAGCTGCTCCTCCCCCTGCGATCCTGCCGCGAACTGCCGTCGCCGCAGCGCGTACTTCGTGGCGACCGCGAGGGCGACCTTGGCGGCGTTGATCCCGGCGCCGCCGACGCTGACCCGGCCCTGCACCAGGGTGCCGAGCATGGTGAAGAAGCGGCGGTCGGGGTTGTCGATCGGGCTCTCGTAGACGCCTTCCGGGGTGACGTCGGCGAAGCGGTTCAGCAGCGCTTCGCGCGGCACCCGCACCCCGTCGAACCGGATACGCCCGTTGTCCACTCCGTTGAGGCCCATCTTGCGGCCGTCGTCCTCGATGTCGACGCCGGGCGCCACCGCGCCGTCGACCCGGATCGGCACGACGAACGCGTGCACGCCCTCGGCTTTCCCGCCCACCTCCAACTGGGCGAAGACGACGGCAAGTTCGCCGTGCCGGGCCGCGTTGCCGATGTAGTCCTTGCGCGCCTGCTCGCCCTCGGTGGTGATGACGAACTCCTGCGCGGCGGCGTCGTACCGCGCGACCGTGCCGAGTGCCTGCACATTCGAGCCGTGTCCGGTCTCGGTCATCGCGAAGCAGCCCATCAGCTTCCCGGTGACCAGGTCCGGCAGATGGGCGTCGTGGTGGCGTTCGGTGCCCAGGTGCAGGATCGCGCCGCCGAAGAGCCCGAACTGCACGCCGACCTTCACCAGCACGGACAGATCGCCGAAGGCGAGCGTCTCGAACGCGGCGATCGAGGCCCCGACGTCGCCGCCACCGCCGTACCGCTTCGGGAACCCCATGCCGGTCTGGCCCGTCGCCGCCATCTCGACCACGAGGTCGCGCACCCGCTCGCGGAACGCCTCCATGTCGAGCTCGTCGGCCTCGTCGAGAACCGAGGCGTACGTCACCAGGTTGGCCCGGACCAGGTCGCGGACCTCGGCGTACTCGCCGTCGAGCAGCTCGGTCAGCGCCCGGACGTCGACCTCCGGCTGTACGTATCCGGCGGAAGCGGTAGCTGTCTTGTCAGTGGTCATACCGCTTCGCTACCCCGCCTGGGAACGATCACCTCGCGCCACTGCGTGGATTTCACCGAGTCGGGGAAAGCGCCGGCGCGAAAGGCCCCGGCCCCTCTCCCGGCGGGCCCGGTCAAGGGGAACACAAGGTGAACGGCGCGGCGCAGGGGCGTGAGCGTGTCAGGGCTGTGCCCCGTTCGCCATCCCTCGCGCCCTGCCGGCGGCCACCCGGCGCGGCGAGGATGAGCCGACCGCACAAGATCCCTGCGAATCCGCGCACCCGCCGTTCGGCGGGTGGACCCGCGGTGGAAGGAATCCACGTTGCTGCTTCTCATCTCCCCGGACGGTGTCGAAGAGGCCCTCGCGTGCGCGAAGGCGGCGGAACACCTCGACATCGTCGACGTCAAGAAGCCCGACGAGGGCTCGCTCGGCGCGAACTACCCCTGGGTCATCAGGGAGATCCGCGGAGCGGTCCCGGCGGACACCCCGGTGTCCGCCACGGTGGGAGACGTGCCGTACAAGCCCGGCACGGTGGCCCAGGCGGCGCTCGGCGCGGCCGTCTCCGGGGCCACCTACATCAAGGTCGGCCTCTACGGGTGCACGACGCCCGACCAGGCCATCGAGGTCATGCGCGGAGTCGTGCGGGCCGTGAAGGACTTCCGGCCGGACGCGTTCGTCGTCGCCTCGGGCTACGCCGACGCCCACCGGATCGGCTGCGTCAGCCCGCTCGCGCTGCCCGACATCGCCCACCGCTCCGGGTCCGACGCGGCCATGCTCGACACCGCGATCAAGGACGGCACCCGGCTGTTCGACCATGTGCCGCCCGATGCCTGCGCGGAGTTCGTCCGGCTGGCCCACGAGGCCGGTCTGCTCGCCGCCCTCGCGGGCAGCGTGAAGTCGGAGGATCTCGCCACACTGACCCGGATCGGGACGGACATCGTGGGCGTGCGCGGGGCGGTCTGCGAGGGCGGCGACCGCAACACCGGGCGGATCCAGCCCCGGTTGGTGGCCGCCTTCCGGGCGGAGATGGACCGGCACGCCCGGGAGCACGCGGCCGCCCCGGCCGCGAGCTGACCGCCGGCATGGACCCGCAGCGGCTCCGCCCCGGACCGGTGTCCCGCGGTGGGCACTTCACCGTCCTCGATCCAGCGACGGGCGAGGACTTCGACGAGGCTCCCGACCAGCGGGCGGAGGAGCTGGACGCGGTGGTCGGCCGGGCTCACGAGGCCTGGCCGAGCTGGCGGGCCGACCCCGCCGCCCGCGCCACCGCGCTGCTGGCGGCGGCCGACGCCGTGGAGGCGGCCGGGGCGGAGCTCGCTCCCCTGCTCACCCGCGAGCAGGGGAAACCGCTGGCCGAGTCGTACGCGGAGGTCGCCCGTACGGCGGCCCGCCTGCGTCACTTCGCCGCGTCGGCCCCCGAGACCCGTACGATCACCGACGGTCGGCCCGGGCACAGCGAGATCCGCTGGCGGCCGCTCGGGCCCGTCGCCGCCATCGTCCCGTGGAACTTTCCGCTCCAGCTGGCGTCGGCGAAGTTCGCGCCCGCGCTCGCCGCGGGCAACACGGTGGTGCTCAAGCCCTCGCCCTGCACGCCGCTGGCCACCCGGCTGCTGGGCTCCGTCCTGTCGGCCGCTCTCCCCGAGGGCGTGCTGAGCATCGTCACCGGCCGGGAGCCCCTCGGCGCCCGCCTCGCGTCGCACCCGGGGATCCGCCATGTGACCTTCACCGGTTCGGTCCCCACCGGGCGGGCCGTCGCGGCCGGTGCGGCGCCCGGCCTGGCCCGGGTCACCCTGGAGCTGGGCGGCAACGACGCCGCGATCCTGCTGGACGACGTGGATGTGGAGCGGATCGCGGACCGGCTGTTCTGGGCGGCGTTCCGTAACTGCGGTCAGGTCTGCATGGCGGTCAAGCGCGTCTACGCCCCGGCCCGGCTCCACTCCCGGGTGGTCGAGGCGCTCGCGGAACGCGCGAAGACCGTGGTCGTCGGAGCCGGTCTCGACCCGGGTACGGAGCTGGGGCCGCTCAACAACGCCGCCCAACTGGCCCGGGTGGAGGGGTACACGGCCCGCGCGCTGGCGGACGGGGCCCGGGCCGTGGCCGGCGGTCACCGGCTGGACCGGCCGGGCTACTTCCACGCCCCGACCGTGCTCGCCGATGTGGAGCCCGACAGCCCGGTGGTGACGGAGGAGCAGTTCGGTCCGGTCCTGCCGGTGCTGCCGTACGGGAGCATCGACGAGGCCGTCGAGGCGGCCAACGCCACCCGTTTCGGTCTCGGCGGCTCGGTCTGGGGGACCGACCTGGACCGGGCGGAGGCGGTGGCCGACCGGCTGGAGTGCGGGACGGCGTGGATCAACCACCACGCCGAGCTCTCCCTCGCCCAGCCCTTCGCCGGGGTCAAGGAGAGCGGCGTCGGCGTCGCGGGCGGGCCGTGGGGGCTGTACGGGAACCTCCGGCCGTTCGTCGTGCACCGTGCGAGGGAGGTCGGAGGATGAGATTCGGCGCGGCGGTACTGCGCTCGTACGAGGACCCGTTCAGCGTCGAGGAGGTGATGCTGAACGCGGGGCCGGCCGCCGGGGAGATCCTGGTCCGGATCGCGGGTTGCGGCATGTGCCGGACCGATCTCGCCGTCCGCCGTTCGGCGGGCCGCTCACCGCTGCCGGCGGTGCTGGGCCACGAGGGGGCCGGGGTGGTGGTGGAGACGGGCGGCCCGGACACCGGTCTGAGCCCCGGCGACCATGTGGTGCTGAGCTTCGACTCCTGCGGGCACTGCCGAAGCTGCCTGGGTGCGGCCCCCGCCTACTGCGACCGGTTCGCCGCGCTCAACCTCTTCGGGGGACGTACGGAGAACGCCGCCCGGTTCACCGACGCGGCCGGGGGCGCGTTGGCCCCCCGGTGGTTCGGCCAGTCCTCGTTCGCGGAGTACGCGATGGTCCCGGCCCGGAACGCCGTACGGGTCGACCCCGCACTCCCCCTCGAACTGCTCGGGCCGCTCGGCTGCGGTTTCCTCACCGGCGCCGGGGCGGTCCTGAACTCCTTCGGCGCGGGCCCCGGCGACACCGTCGTGGTCCTCGGCACCGGAGCGGTGGGGCTGGCCGCGGTCATGGCGGCCGGCGCCGCCGGGGCCGTAGCGATCGCGGTCGACCGGCACCCCGAACGCCTCGCTCTCGCCGAGAAGTTGAGCGCGACCCCGGTGCACTCCGACTCCGCCGGGCTGCCGGACCGCATCCGGCGGCTGACGGACGGCGGCGCGCGGTACGCCCTCGACACCACGGGGTCCGCCCGGTTGATCAACGACGCGCTCCGGGCGCTGCGCCCGACCGGCCACCTCGGGCTGGTGGCCCGGCTGCACACCGCGCTGCCGCTGGAGCCGGGGACGCTGGACCGGGGCCGGAAGATCTCCCACATCTGCGAGGGCGACGCGGTGCCGGCCCTGCTGATCCCCCGGCTGACCGGGCTGTGGGAGGCCGGGCTGTTCCCCTTCGACCAGCTGATCCGTACGTACCCGCTCGCCGACATCGACGAGGCCGAACGCGACTGCGAGCTGGGCCGCGTGGTGAAACCGGTCCTCGTTCCGTGACACCGCCGGGAAACACGTGAATTCACCGACACCATGGGAGTGCATATGGTCGACACGGCGCACCGGAACACCGGTGTGGAGGGTGTGGCGGGAGGGGTCGGTGTGACCGCTCTGCTGGTCGCCGCGGCGCGGGCGATCGAGACGCATCGCCCCGACAGCCTGGCGCGGGACGTCTACGCGGAGCACTTCGTGCGCGCGGCACCGGCGTCCACGGGCTGGCCGGTCCACCCCCGGGAGGTCCCGGACGGGGACACGAACCCGCTGTGGGGGCGGTTCGCGCGGTACTTCGGGCTGCGGACGCGGGTCCTCGACGACTTCCTTCTGCGGTCGGCGCACGCGGGGAACGCGCGCCAGGTGGTCCTGCTCGGTGCGGGGCTGGACTCCCGTGCGTTCCGGCTGGACTGGCCTCCCGGCTGTGTGGTCTTCGAGATCGACCGGGAGGGGGTCCTGGCGTTCAAGCACCGGGTGCTCGGCGGTCTTTCGGCCACCCCGAAGGCGGCACGCGTACCGGTCCCGATGGATCTGCGCGACGACTGGGCCGGCGCCCTGCCCGGCGCCGGCTTCGATCCGGCCGCGCCGAGCGTCTGGCTGGTCGAGGGGCTGCTGTTCTATCTGCCGCCCGCCGCCGAGACGTATCTCATCGACACGGTGGACCGGCTCAGTGCCGGGGGCAGCGCACTGGCCTTCGAGGTCAAGCTCGACAAGGACCTGTTGGAGTACCGCGACAGCCCGCTCTACACCGCCACGAAACACCAGATCGGCATCGACCTGCTGAACCTGTTCGACCGGGAGCCGCGGCCCGACTCGGCCGGGCGGCTGACGGACCACGGCTGGTCCACCTCGGTCCGCACCCCTTTCGACTTCACCCGCCTGCACGGGCGCGGCCCGCTGCCCGAGCCGAACGACGCGCTGGCGGGCAACCGTTGGGTGTTCGCGGACCGGCCCCGGCGGTAGCCCCCGGGGCGTACGCGGCGGGCCGAGCGCCGGTCAGCGCTCCCTGGCTCCTTCGCCGGCGGTGGCGGCGTCCGCCCGTTCCGGGGCGGACGCCGCTACGCGCTTCGCCCGCTCGGCGGCCGCGTCGAGGTCGGCCCGCCTGCTCCTCAAGAGCTGTTCGGTGGCGGCGGCGTGCTCGGCCACCGCCGGGTCGGGGCCGGCCGCGGCCTTCGCCAGGGCGGGCTCGGCCACGTCGCCGAGGTCGACCAGGGCGCGGCTCAGACTCAGCCGCAGACTGCGGTTGCCGCGACCGAGCTCCCTGACCAGTTCGTCGGTCAGGTCCTGCTCCTCGCCTTCGGGTACGAGGGAGACCGCGACGCGCCACGCGGTCCGGGCGGTCTCGTCGTCGGCGTCGTGCAGCATGTCGCGCGTGATCCAGTCCCACGCGGCCCTGTCGCCGATCTTGGAGAGGGTGTGCATCGCCTGGCTGCGGGCCTGGGCGCGCTCGGAGCCGAGTTCCTGACGGATCCGGGGCAGGGTGATCTCCGGCGCGTAACGCATCAGCGCCCAGGACAGCGTGTCCCGCACGAAGAGGTCCGGCTCGACCCCGCACCGCTCGACGAGCGTCTCCAGGAGTGCGGGATCGGGGGCCGAGCCGACCGACATGGCGGCCTGGAGCCGGACCGACGGATCCTGGGCGCTCAGGGCGTTGACCAGGCGTATGTGGCGCGGGGTTCCGTTCGTGTCGATCGGGACCACCTCCTGCGTGTAGGGAGGGAACTTGTCGTTGTGACAGGGCTGCTGCCCGCCCCGGTCGGAGGCGGGACGGACACGGATGTCAGGAGGAAGCGGGCGTCCGCAACATCGACGACAGCGTGCTGTCGAGGATGTCGGGGACGTCCTTGACCTTGAGGTGCCGTGCGTCGGCCTCGGCCGCCGCGGCGTGCAGCAAGCTGTAGAAGGTGGTCACCAGCCAGGACAGCGGCAGGTCGGTGCGGAACACGCCCTGCTCCTGTCCACGGACCAGGACCCGCTCCACCCGTGCGAGCACCTTCTCGTGGTGCCTGCGGTGCCGGGCCGGGGCGATGACGCCCTGGGACGCGGCGAGCAGGAACGCATGGCGTTCGAGGATCCGCCAGCCGGATCGGACGAGCAGGGAGAAGGCCTCGTCGGCCGGCCCCTCGTCGAGCACCTGGGCCCCCAGCGCCGCGTCCGCCTGCTCGACGGAGTGCTCGAGCACCGCGTCGAGCAGGTCCTCGCGGGACGGGAAGTGCGCATACAGCGTGACCCGGCTCACCCCGGCCGCGCCGGCGACCGCGGACAGGCTGACGTTGGGGTCCTTGCGGAAGCAGTCGAGGGCGGCGGCGACGATGGACGCGATACTGCGCTCCGCGTCCGCGCGGCGGCGCGGCTCCGCCGCCCCCGGCGGGGTGCCGGTCGGAAGCGGGGGCGACGCTGCGGTCACGGCACACTCCTTAAATTGAACACCACTGTTCGGGTTGAGGATAGCGCGGAGCATGGCACAAGTCGAACAGATCTGTAAAGGTTGCCGACCGCCACGACAGGCCCCGCCCCTCCGCACCCGCACGGGGTGTTCACCCGCCCTCCGGCAAGGTGGCCTCTTGGCGAGCTCCCCCGCTACCAGCCCGCCTTCACCGCGTTGTAGGCCGTGCGGCAGTCGGCGTTGGTGGCTTCCGCGGCCAGCTTCTCCATGGAGTTGCGCCAGACCTTCTTGGCCAGCTTCTCCAGCTCGCGGGTCTCGGCGGGGACGTTCGGGGCGTACTTCTTGAGCGTCTGCAGCGAGGACCTGGCGAACTTGTTGCACACGGGTCCGGCGGCGTTCCGGTAGCGGGTGTCCAGGTCCGTGGCGACGGCCTGCCCGTTCTGGGTCGCCCAGGTGTTCCAGGCCGCGCACGCCACCTCGGTGAGCGCCTCCTGGTCGGCCTCACTCAGCCCCAGCACCTGGCCCAGCATGGCGTTCTTGGCCTTGTCGGGGACCGTGAAGTCCACGACGGGGAACTTGTCGAGGGTTTCGAGCAGCGCCTCCTGACACGCGGGGGGCATCGGGGCCGCCTGCGCGGTGGAGGGAGCGGCCAGTGCGGAGGCGGAGACCAGAACCGCGGTGAGGACCGTGCGCCGGACAGTACGCGAAAGGGTCATGGGGCAGTGCTCCTTGCGGGGAAACAGGAAGGGAGGGGGTGTCGGTCCGGGCGCCGCTTCAGCGCCCGACGGCTACAGAACGATCACCGCCTTCCCAGGTCACGGGCCGGTCGAGGGCGTTGCGGGTACGCCGGCGGAAGACCAGGAATCCGGCCGCCGCGGCGCCGATGAGCCACAGGCACTGGATCACGATGCCCCGGACGGCCGACGCGTCGGAGAAGGCGGCGGACATGCTGGCCTGCACGGCTCCGTACGTCGGCAGGAAACGCACGACCGCGCTGTCCGACCCGGAGCTGGAGAGGGGATTCTGCAGGGCGACGTCGAGGATGCTGATCATCAGGATGGCGAACATGCCCTCGACCTCGCGGCGGAGTACCGACCCGAGGACGACGCCGAGCGCACCGTAGGTCAGAGCGGCGCAGAACAGCGCGGCGGCGAGCAGGAGGGGCTGTTCCGGCGGCCAGGAGACCCCGACGGCGACCGTGGCGTACACCGCGATGGCGACACACACCAGGGTGAGCGCGGTGAGCTTGGCGAGGACGAGGTGATACCGGGGGTAGCCCGCCATCGCGAGGCGGCGGTCGAAGGCGCCTCCCGTGAAGGTGGCCGCGAACATCATGAACCCGGCGATCAGGGTGACCGCGTTCAGCGCACCGGTGATCTGGGTGAGGTGGTTGCCGGGCGGGGACAGGATCTCACCGGTGGCCCGCAGCCGGAACGGGGCCGGCTGGTCGGGGATGGTCACATAGGCGAGGGCGATCCACACGGGGATGTACACGACCACCAGGAGCATCGCGAACCGGTTGCGGGCGTGGCCGATCAACGCGTACTTGGACGCCGTGGTGAACAGCTGCCGGTGCCGCCTCATACCGCCGCCGCCTCCGTGCGTCGTTCCTGGCGCTCCAGGCGCCCGTTCTCCAGCCGCCAGAGCTGGTCCAGCCGGTCGATGTCGTAGGCCAGGTGGGAGATGACCAGCACCGAGTGCCCGGCGTCGCGCAGTCGCTCCGCCAGCTCCCAGAAGCGCAGATACGTCTCCCAGTCGAAGCCCTGGTAGGGCTCGTCGAGCAGGAGTACGTCCGGGTCGTGCATGAGCGCCAGGGTCAGGTTGAGCTTCTGCCGGGAGCCCCCGCTGAGCAGGCCGGCCCGCTGGTCGAGGTACTCGGTGAAGGCCAGGGTCTCCATCACCTCTTCGGCCCGTCGCAGGTTCGCCAGACCGAACGCGCTCCTGAAGAAGTCGAGGTGCTGGCGGACGGTGAAGGAGTCGTCCAGGACCACGGACTGCGGGCAGTAGCCGAATCTGCCGCTGTGCCGCACCGAGCCGCGGTCCGGCCTCAGTTCACCGGCGAGGATCTTCAGCAGCGTGGTCTTGCCCGCGCCGTTCTCCCCGACGATCCCGGCGAGGGTGCCGGGCCGCAGCCGTAGGTCGATGCCCCGGAGAACGGCATGCTGCCGGTAGGAGTGGTGCACATCGGTGACGTCCATCGCGTTGCTCCGTCGTCCCAGGTGTTCCTGATGGCCCGCGGAAATCCGTCCGCGTCGCGTGGTGGGCGGCCCCCGCCCGGCTCATACCGGCGTCGAGCTCTCCGCCAGCTCGCCCACGGCCTGCTCCCACAGCTCCGGCAGCTCCTCCCCCAGCGGCAGGGCGCGGTCGGCGACGAAGGACACCTCGGCCCAGTCGCCGAAGAACGACAACCCCACGGCGAAGAGGTGCCCCGGCACGAGCAGGGGCAGCAGGGCGGTGCCCGTCACCTGCGTCTCCCCCAGACTCCCCCGGTCGGCGAGGGGCATGGAGGTGGCCATGACGTTGGTGACGCGAGGGGAGAGCATCCTGCGCAGGTACCACTCGGTGGGGCGGTCCGGCATGAAGCGGACCAGGTCCTGAATGGCCTGCCGCCAGGTCTCGCCCCGCAGCTTCCGGGTCGTCGCCATGACGTGATCCAGCCGTCGCAGGGGTGCCTGTGGGTTCCGGGAACCGTCCGGGAGTTCCCGGGCGGTGCGCACGGACAGCTCGATGGGCAGGGCGAAGCAGCGGTTTCCCCAGGTCTGTTCCTCGTCCGCGCGGCGTGCGTCGACGGGCAGCACGGCCGTCACCCGGGGCAGGGTCACGCCGGCGCGCGCCGACCAGACCGACAACGCCCCGGCGAGGGCGGCCAGATGCACATCGTGGGCGGAGCCGCCCCGTCCGGCGCCGATCCGGCGCAGGGTGTCCGACGGTACGCGGCCGCGCCACAGCCGCCGTTCCCCGGAAGGCGTGAAGGCCGCGTCCGGGCGGTGACCGCGTACGGCGAGGGAGCCTGCCAGGAACCTGGCGGCGAGACCGACGGCCGCGCCGACCCGTCGGGGCGCCCCGGACAGACCGCTTCGGCCCGGTACCGGGCGCGCCGACGGCTCGCCACCGCCCAGCATGGTCCGGAAGGTCACGGCGGCGGCCGCGCCGTCCTGGCAGGCGTGGTGGAAGCGGTAGCAGACGGCGTACGCGTCGGGTTCATGGCCGTGGATCAGCCAGACCCCCCAGTAGGCGCCGGGCGCGAACGGGGCGTTGAGCGCGGTGTGCAGGGCGGAGTCCCAGCCGGCGGGTCCGTCGGCGACCACCTCGTGCACCTGCCGGTCGACGGCGAAATCCCCGTCCGGCTGCCACCGTGACCGCCGGCCGCCCATCACCCGGCTCGTGAGCAGGGGCAGTTCGCCGAGGCGGAAGCCCACGTACGCGCGCAGGTCCGCCAGGGACGGCGGCGGTCCGCCGAGGTAGGCGACGCCGCCGGCGTCCCAGCGGACGTGCGGCCGACGGCGCTCCAGGTTGAGGAACGCCCGGTCGACCGAGTGGGTGGGGTGGCGGGGCGCGGGAACGGACGGCTCGGGCGGAGCGGACGAGGTGGATGACGTGGATGAGGTCGCCGGGGTGAGCGGCGGAGCGGACGGGGTGCACTGCTCGGAATCAGGCATGAGGCTTCGGGGCTCCCATTCGGGCCGGGGGCGGTCGTGCTGACGGCCGGAGGGCAGTGGGACGTGAGCGGCAGGAGGCCACCGGTATCCGGGCGCGGCCCACCCGTCCGGACCGGCCCCGCGCACTGCCCGGACCGGCCGACCATCAGGATGACCATCGCCCGGAGCTGTTCCGTCCGGCGTCCGCACGCCGCCCCGGCCCCGGCCGCCGGATTCCGGCCGGCCCCGCGGCCGTCGGCCGCATCCGCCATCGGACCTCTCGGCCCCCGGTTTCCCTGTCCTGACGGGCTCGGCTGCCCCACGCGCCCGCGATCGCCGTCGACAGGGCGACCCTCGAGGGAATGGTTCGGCCCGCTGCGGCGGGTTCCCCCGAAAGGAGGACAGGGCTCCGATCACCGCCGTACGGCTCCGCCCGTGCACGGCTGCCGCGCAGGTGAGGGGCCGCCCGGCCCGCACCGGACCGGCGGCTCTTCACCGGTCTCGGGGTGACGTACTTCGTTCGGGTGAGCAGCAGAGATCGAGGCGCGTTCTCCGTCCCTCTTCTGCCATTGTGTGCCGTGCGCCGGAGATCACCGGGTCCGAAGGGCCCGAGAACCCCCGTCCGGACGGGTGGTCGGAGAACCGGCGAACAAGCACCAGCCGCAACCGGACCGGCCGGACGAGCCGGACCGTGCGCGGTGCGATCGCCGGTGACGATCCGCGACGCAGGACGGCCGGTGCCGTCGTCCTCCTCTCGCGCCCGGTCTCCGCAACGGCAGCACCGCCCCCCCCCTGTCTCCTCATCTCCTCTCTCCGCACACGGCCGGCGATCCGCCCCCTCTCACCGCCCTTGGAGCCACGCTCGTGCACGTCGCACTCACCGGCGCCACCGGATTCCTCGGACTGCGTCTGTTACGTCGCCTGCTCGGCACCCATCGGTCGGTGACGATCCTGGCCCACGCCGGGTCGGGGGACGCGCTGCACCGCATCACCCGGTTCTTCGAAGTGACGGGCGCGCCGAGGGCGTTCGTCTCCCGGCTCCCCCATCGGCTGCGGGTGGTGGAGAGCGATCTGGCGCTGCCCCGGCTGGGGCTGCCCGCACGGACGTTCCAGGAGCTGGCCGACAGCCTCGGCACGATCTGGCACAGTGCGGGCAGCATCAATCTGGAGGGGGACCTTCCCGAGCTGCGCCGGATCAACGTGGACGGGACCCGGCATGTTCTGGAGCTCGCGGCCTCGGGCCGTGGGTCACCCGTGGTCCATCACGTGAGCACCGCGTTCGTGGCCGGGGCGCGACGGGACGGTGTGGCGTACGAGGACGAGCTGGACGACGCCGGTGGCTTCGAGAACGCCTACGAACGGTCCAAGTACGAGGCGGAGCTGCTGGTTCGCGCCTGGTCCCGGGAGCACGGCCGGCCGGTCCTGGTGCTGCGGCCGAGCATCCTGGTCACGGACCTGCCGCCGCACCCCGAGCTGCCCTCGCACCCGCTGCAGGTCGTCGAGCGGATCCTGCACGACGCGCAGAGTGCCGCCGCCGCGAGCCCGGGCCCGCACGGCGGCCCGGGCACGTCGGGCGACGCCTCCGGGCCCCGGCCCCGCGTCCGCACCGTGGGGCATCCGCACGGCCGGCTGAACCTGTTGCAGGTGGAGCACGCGGCCGAGGTCATGGTGCGGCTGGCCGGTCTGCCGCCCTCGGGCGGGGTCGACACGTACCACGTCGTCCATGACCGCGATGTGCCCGTGCCGGTGGTCGTGGCCCTGCTGGAACGACTGGTCCCGATCGCGATCGACCTGGTGGCCGCCAAGCCGGACAACCCGTCGGCGCTGGAGGCGCTGATGGACTTCTACCCGGGGCTGACGGCCTACCTCGCCCACCGGCGGCGGTTCGACGACACCCGGGTCAGGGCCCGGCTGGGTCCGTCGGCGGTCTCGGCCCCGGTGGGTCTCGACTACCTCTGGTCCGGTCTGGCCCCGCGGGACAGGCCCCTCCCCCTGCCGCCGGAGACACCCGCGGCCCTCCGCTGACCTGCCGACCTCCTCTCCCGTTTCCCGTTGGAGCCTTCGCGTGTCCGTCCTCACTGTTCCCGGCGCCACCGCCGCGTCCCCGCCGGTCTTCTCGCCCGAGGGGATCGCGGCCCATGCCCGGCGGATCCGGGAACCCGTCCACGTCGTCAGTGGGCCGGACGGCCGGGAGCTGGGGCTCGCGACCGGCCCGCTGCCCGGCGGCCCGGTGCTCGGCACGCTGCCACCGCTCTACCCCGAGTGGCTCGGCGGCCGTACCTTCTGCGAGGCGCACGGCGTCCGCTTCCCCTATGTCGCCGGTGAGATGGCGAACGGCATCGCGACCACCCGCATGGTCGCGGCGACGGCCCGGGCGGAGATGCTCGGCTTCTTCGGGGCGGGGGGTCTGGCGTACGCCGAGGTGGAGCGGGCCGTGCACACGCTCGCGCACGAGCTGGGGTCCCGCCCGAACTGGGGTGTCAACCTCATCCATTCACCGGCCGAACCGGCGCTGGAGTTCCGCGTCGCCGAGTTGCTGCTGCGCTGCGGTGTCCCCCGGATCTCCGCCTCGGCGTTCATGGAGCTGACTCCGGCGGTCGTGCTGTGCGCGGCCCACGGGCTGCGCCGGGGCGCGGACGGCGACGTCGTCCGGCGTACGCGCCTGTTCGCCAAGGTCTCCCGCCCCGAGGTGGCCGAGAGGTTCCTCTCCCACGCCCCGCCCGCCCTGCTGGAGCATCTCGTCGCCCGGGGGAAGCTCACCCGCGCGGAGGCGGAGCTGGCGGCCCTGGTGCCGGTGGCCGAGGACATCACCGTGGAGGCGGACAGCGGTGGGCACACCGACAACCGGCCGTTGTCGGTCCTGCTGCCGAGGATCACCGCCCTGCGCGACGCGTTGTGCCGGCGGTTCGGATACCGCCGGCCGGTCCGGCTCGGCGCGGCCGGCGGTCTCGGCACACCGGACGCGGTGGCCGGCGCCTTCGCCCTCGGCGCGTCCTATGTCGTCGTCGGGTCGGTGAACCAGACGGCGGTCGAGGCCGGCCTGTCCGACGAGGCCAAGGCGATGCTCTGCGAGGCGGACGTCGCCGATGTGGCCATGGCGCCCTCGGCCGACATGTTCGAGCTCGGCGTGAAGGTGCAGGTGCTGTCCCGGGGAACGATGTTCGCGCAGCGGGCCGGCCGGCTGTTCGCGGCGTACCGGGCCCACGGCTCACTGGAGGAGATCCCGTCCGCGCTGCGCGCCTCGATCGAACGCGATGTGCTGCGCGCCCCGTTCGAGGAGACCTGGCTGCGAACGCGCGCGTTCTGGGAGCAGCGCGATCCCACGGAGATCGCCCGTGCGGAGGCCGACCCGAAGCACCTCATGGCCCTGGTCTTCCGGGGGTATCTGGGGCAGTCCAGCCGGTGGGCGATCTCCGGGGAGGGGGCGCGGCGGGCCGACTACCAGATCTGGTGCGGGCCCGCGATGGGCGCGTTCAACCGGTGGGTGGCGGGCACGTTCCTCGCCGATCCGGCGCACCGGTCCGTGGTGCAGATCGCGCTGAATCTCCTCGAAGGGGCCGCCGTGCTCACCCGCGCCCATCAACTGCGCACCTACGGCGTCCCGTTGCCCACCGAAGCGTTCGCCTACACGCCGTGCGAGCTGGCGTGAGCGGCCCCGGAGCCACCGAGGATCCGGAAGCAACGACCGTTCGACCCCGAGGAGAGACCGTGCCCGGCTCCACCCCACGCCAGGTCCCCGTCGCAGTGGTCGGCGTGGGCGCCCTGGTGCCCGGCGCGACGGACGCGGCCGGCTACTGGCGGATCGTGACCGACGGCCGCGACCTGCTCACCGAGGTGCCCGCATCCCGCTGGCGGGTGGAGGACCACTACGACCCGGATCCGGCCGCCCCCGACAAGACGTACGCCCGTCGGGGCGCCTTCCTTCCCGAGGTGGACTTCGACCCGATGGCCTACGGGGTGCCCCCCGCCAACCTGCCGGCGACGGACACCTCCCAGCTGCTCGCCCTGATGGTCGCCGACCAGGTGCTGAAGGATGCCGGCGGCCTGGCCGGGGTGGACCGGGACCGGACCGGTGTCGTTCTCGGCGCGGCCGCCCTCGAACTGCTTCCGCACATGTACGGGCGTGCCCAGCGCCCGCTGTGGCTCGCGGGTCTGCGGGAGAGCGGGCTCGGCGAGGCCGAGGCGGAAGCGGTGTGCGACCGCATCGCGGCCCGCTTCGAGCCGTGGCGGGAGTCGTCCTTCCCCGGGCTGCTCGGCAATGTCGTGGCGGGCCGGATCGCCAACCGGTTCGATCTGCACGGCATCAACCACACCACCGACGCGGCCTGTGCCAGTTCGCTGGCGGCCCTGTCGACGGCGGTCGGTGAGCTGTCGCTCGGCCGGGCCGACCTGGTGATCAGCGGTGGCGTGGACACCGGGAACGACATCGGCATGTTCCTGTGCTTCTCCAAGACGCCCGCGCTCTCCCCCACCGGCGACTGCCGGCCGTTCTCGGCCGCGGCCGACGGCACCATGCTCGGCGAAGCGGTCGTCATGTACGCGCTGAAGCGGTTGTCCGACGCGGAGCGTGACGGTGATCGGATCCACGCGGTGATCCGGGGCATCGGCACCTCCTCCGACGGCAGGAGTACGGCGATCTACGCCCCGCTGCCCGACGGTCAGGCGCGGGCCCTGCGACGCGCCTACGAGGAGGCCGGCTACGGGCCGGAGACCGTGGAGCTGGTCGAGGCGCACGGGACCGGCACGAAGGCCGGGGACACCGCCGAACTGGCCGCGCTCACCGAGGTGTTCGCCGCTTCGGGGCGTCCGGACGGGCAGTGGTGTGCGATCGGCTCGGTCAAGTCGCAGATCGGCCACACCAAGTGCGCGGCGGGTGCGGCGGGGCTGCTCAAGGCGGTGCTGGCCCTGCACCACAAGGTGCTGCCGCCGACGGTCAAGGTGGAGCGGCCGAACCCGGCGGCCGCCGACCCCGACGGCCCGTTCTACGTCAACACCGAGGCCCGCCCCTGGGTGCGGCCGGCCGGTCATCCGCGCCGGGCGGCGGTGTCGAGTTTCGGCTTCGGCGGCAGCAACTTCCATGTCACGCTGGAGGAGTACACGCCCTCGGCGGCCCCGGGGCGTACGGCTCCGCGCCATCGCACCGCCCCGAGCGAACTCGTCCTGTTCAGCGGCGACTCCCGGTCCGACCTGGTGCCGCCCGTGCCGGACGACGGGCGTCCGCTGGCCGCGCTGGCCCGGAAAAGCCACACCTCCTTCTCCTCCGCCGCCCGGGTGCGGCTGGCCGTCGTCGCCACCGACGCCGAGGACCTGCGGAAGAAGTACGCACAGGCGGCCGAGTTGATCCGGCAGCGGCCCGACGCGGCGTTCTCGACACCGTCCGGCATCCGGTACGCGTACGGGAAGAGCTCGCCCGGCCGTATCGGCTTCCTGTTCCCTGGACAGGGGTCCCAGTACGTCGGGATGGGGGCCGGCCTCGCGATGCTGGCACCGGCCGCCCAGGCCGTGTGGGACCGGCTGGGGCCGACCCGCTTCGACGGGCGGGCCCTGCACCGGGTCGTGTTCCCGCCGCCTTCCTTCATCGACGAGGAACGCACCGCGCGGGCGGCCCTGTTGGACGCCACCGAGTGGGCGCAGCCGGCGCTGGCGGTGCACGCGCTGGCGCTGCTGGAGGTGGTGCGGGGGCTGGGGCTGCGGCCGGACTGCGTGGCGGGCCACAGCTTCGGGGAGCTGGTGGCGCTGCACTGCGCGGGGGTGCTGGACGCCGATGCGCTGGTGGGTCTGGCCCGTCGCCGCGGTGAGCTGATGCGGGACGCGGCGACCACGTCCGGCGCGATGCTGGCGGTGGCGGCGGATCACGCACTGGTGGCCGAGGTGCTGGCCGGTGGAGGCTTCGGTGACCTCTGGCCGGCCAACCACAACTCCCCGCTCCAGACGGTCCTTTCGGGCTCGGTGGAGGCGGTCGGGCGCGCCGAGAAGGCGTTCTCGGCGGCGGGGGTCGGCACCCGCAGGCTGGCCACGTCGACCGCCTTCCACAGTCCGCTGGTCGCCCCGGCCGTCGAACCGCTCGCCGCGTACCTGCGCACGGTGCCGCTCACGAAGCCGGGGATCGAGGTCTACGGCAACGCGGACGCGGAGCCGTATCCGTCCTCGCCCGACGAGGTGCGCGACCGGATCGCCGGCCATCTCGCCTCACCGGTGCTCTTCCAGGACCAGATCGAGGCGATGTACGCGGCGGGGGTACGCACCTTCGTCGAGGTCGGCGCGGGCGCGGCGCTGACCGGCCTGGTCGGGCAGATCCTCGGCGACCGCGAGCACGCGGCGGTGCCCCTGGACCGGCCGGCCCGGCCCGGGGCCGACACCCTGCACGCCGCGCTCGGCGAACTCGCCGTACGCGGTGTCCCCCTCGACCTCGACGCCCTCTGGGCCCCGTACGCCCCGCACGAAGCCTCAGCGAAGGAGCCCGAGCCCCGAATGACCGTAAAGATCAGCGGAGCCAACTACGGTCAGTCGCCGCCGCTCCCCGCCGCGTCCACCGGGCTGCCGCCGCGGGCCACGTCCGTCGAACCGATGCCGCGTGCCGCATCCGTCGAGCCGTCGCCGCCCGCACCGGAGGAGGCGCGGCGACACCTGCCTCGACCCGCTCCCGAACCGGCTCCCGTACCCGTACCCGCATCCGTATCCGTACCTGTTCCCATCCCCGTGTCCGCGTCCCACACCCCGGCGGTTCCCATGCCCGCGCACGTCCCCTTCCCGGTCCACACCCCGCAGCCGTCGGCGTACGGGACGGCTGTCGCCGACGGCGACCGGCTCGCCGCCGTCGAGGGTGTCCATCGGCAGACGGCGGAGGCTCATGCGGCCTGCCAACACCTGCTGACGGAAAGCCACATGGCGTTCCTGCGCATGACCGAGACGACGCTGACCGCCATGCTCGGGGTGCCGGACGCGGGCGGGGCCGTGGAGGTGACGGCCGCTGCGCCACCGCTGCCGCTGCCCCGCGGCTCGTCGTCACCGCGCCCCGCACCGGCGCCCGTGACTCCACCGGCTCAGCCGATCCCGTCGGCTCAGTCGATTCCGTCGGCTCCACCGGCTTCTGTCGCGACCGATGCCCCGGCACCCGCGCCCGTACCCACCTCTTCCGCTCTCACCCCCACGCCCGCTCCCACTCCCGTCGACGACTCGGTGTCCCTGTCACCGTCGGAGCTGGAGGAGTTGCTTCTGTCGGTGGTGGCCCGGCTCACCGGCTATCCCACCGCCATGCTCAACATGGACATGGAGCTGGAGGCGGATCTCGGCGTCGACTCCATCAAGCGCGTCGAGATCCTCTCGGCCGTACGCCGGCAGGTGGGTGACGTGGCGGCGGGAGACGTCGGGCAGCTCGGCAAGCTGCGTACGCTGCGCGAGATCGTCGAGGCGCTCACCGGCGACGCCCGGCCCGCCCGGTCCGCCGGGCCCTCCGTGGTCGCCGAAGCTCCCGCCCCGGTGGAAACGGTCCGCGAGGCTGCCGGACAAACGCCGCTGACACCGCTGACACCGTTGACTCCGCTGACGCGGCTGGTGTCGCGCATGGTGGAGGCACCGGCGTCCGGCCTGGCCACGGCGGGACTGCTGGACGGGCCCGTCGTGGTGACCGGCGAGGGCGGGGACGGGTGCTCGATCGCCTTTCTCGTGGCCCGGAAGCTCACGGAGCACGGCGTGGACGCGACCGCCGCGGCCGAGGTGCCCGAGGGCGCCCGTGGTGTCATCCACCTCGGCGGGCTCACCGCGAGCGACGCTCCGGACGCGGCGCGGGAGGTCCACCGGTCGGCGCTGCGCGCGGCGCGTGCGGTGGCGTCACGCGCGGCGGCGGACGGCGGGGTGTTCGTGAGCGTCCAGGACACCGGGGGCGACTTCGGGCTCGGCGGCCATGCGCCCGGCCGGGCATGGCTGGGCGGGGTCGCCGGGCTGGCCAGGACCGCGGCGAAGGAGTGGCCGGACGCCTCGGTCAAGGTCGTCGACTGCGAGCGGGGCGGCCGGGACGACGAGGAGGTCGCCGAGGCCCTCGTACGGGAACTGCTCCGGGGTGGGGCCGACCAGGAGGTCGGTCTCCGCGCGGACGGCGCTCGCGCTCTGCTGCGGATGGCGCCCGAGGCAGTGACGCCCGGCGGCGCGGGACGGATCACCGCCGACTCGGTGATCGTGGCCACCGGAGGCGCGCGCGGGGTGACCGCCGCCGCCCTGCTCGACCTGGCCAGGACCCACCGTCCGAGGATCGTGCTGCTGGGCAGGACCGATCCGGCCGCCGAGCCGGCCGGACTGGCGTCGGCGACCGACGAGGCGGCGCTCACCCGCCTGCTCGCGGACCGCTCGGCGGAGGTCCCGGCGGACTCCTCGCCCGCCCGGATCGCGGAGCGCGCCCGGGAGGTCCTGGCCGCGCGCGAAGTACGGTCGACCGTGGCGGAGTTGGAGGCTTCGGGGTCAGCCGTCCGATACGTTCGGGTGGACGTCCGCGACGCCGACGCCCTCGCCGCAGCTCTGCGCGAGGTGCGCGAGACGTGGGGGCCGGTCACCGGCATCGTGCACGGTGCGGGAGTGCTGGCCGACAAGCTGATCGCCGACAAGACCGACGAGCAGGCCGAGCTGGTGATGTCCACCAAGGTGGACGCGCTGCGGGCGCTGCTGGCGGCGACGGCGGACGATCCGCTGGACATGATCTGCCTGTTCTCCTCGGTGGCCGCCGTGTTCGGCAACCCGGGGCAGAGCGACTACGCCATGGCCAATGAGGTCATGCGCCAGGTCGCGTCGGCCGAGCAGGCCCGCCGCCCCGGCTGCCTGGTGCGGTGTGTGGCCTGGGGGCCCTGGCAGGGCGGCATGGTCACCCCGGCCCTGGCCGCGCATTTCGGCAGGTCCGGGGTGCCGCTGATCCCCCTGGCGCAGGGTGCGGCCGCCTTCACGGCCGAGCTGGACGGGGCCGTCGGCGAGGTCTGTGTCGTCCTGGCGGCCGGGGACGATCCGGCCGCCCTGTCCCCCGCCGGAGATCCGCGTCGCGCCCAGTTGCTGGTGCGTGCGGACACGCTGCCGCAGTTGGCGGACCACGCGCCCGCCGGGACTCCCGTGCTGCCCGTGGCCCTGGTCCTGGACTGGTTCGCGGGTGCGGCCACGGCCTGGCTGCCGCAGGCCGGGCGGCTGGTCCTGCGCGATCTGCGGGTGTACCAGAAGTACGCCCTGCCGGAGCTGTCCGGGGCGGGCCACCGGATCACCGTGCTCGGCGGCGGGGGCGCGCCCGGTTCGCCGTCGGGTCTGGAGGCGGAACTGCGGGGCGAGGACGGCCCGGCGCACTTCCGGGCCGTGCTGGAGACCGGGGCCGAGGAGCCCGATGCGGCCGCCTGGGGCACCCCGGAGGGCTTGAAGCCGCTCGACCGGACGGATCCGTACGACGGGGACGTCCTCTTCCACGGCCCCCGCTTCCATGCCCTGCGCACGGTGCGCGGTGTCTCGGAGCACGGGGCCGAGGCGACCGTCGCAGGCCTGCGGGCCCTGGGCTGGGAAGCGGATGAGCACGGGCCGCTCGATCCGGCCGCCGTGGACGGCGCGCTCCAACTCGCGCTGCTCTGGGGCGAGAAGGTGCTCGGTGCGGCGTCGCTGCCGATGGCCGTCGCCGAGTGCCGGGTGCACCGGCGGGGACCGGTGGACGGCACCGTGCGCTGTGTGGTGCGGGGACGGAAGACGCACGACACGGGGGCACGCTGCGACGCGGCCCTGATCGACGCCGACGGCTCCGTCCGGCTGGAACTGCTCGGCGTGGAACTCGTCCGCCGCCCCTCCTGAATCCTGGCCCCACTGCCGCCCCTCCTGGCCCCGCCGCCCGGGCCTCGGCCCCGCCGTGAAGCGAGAATCCCCATGCATGTCGAACCGATCGCCGTCGTCGGACGGGGCTGTGTGCTGCCCGGTGCGCTGGACCCGGACACGTTCTGGGAGAACATCGCCGCCGGCCGCGTCAGTCTGTCCGCCGCCCCGGCGGACCGGTGGCGGCTGCCGCGCCGCTGGGCGATGGGCTCGGTGGACGACCACCTCGACCGCACCTGGACCGATGTCGGCGGTTACGTCCACGGGTTCGACTCCGTCTTCGATCCGGGCGGCTTCGACCTCGCCCCGGAGCGGATCGCCTCGCTGGACCCGCTCTTCCACTGGGTCCTGTACGGGGTGCGGCAGGCGCTCACCGAGGCGGGCCGGACAGGCCGCCTGCCGCGCGGGGGGCTGGTGCTGGGGAACCTGTCGTACCCCACACCCGCCGGCGCGGCCTTCGCCGAACACGTCTGGCTGTCCGCACAGCGGCCCGCGCTCCGCGACGCCCTGCTGAAGGATGAGCGTCTTGGCCGCCCGGACGCCCGCAACCGCTTCTCCTCCGGGCTGCCCGCCCGGCTCGCGGCCCGTGCGCTCGGGCTCGGCGCGGGGGCGTGGTCCCTCGACGCCGCCTGCGCGTCCTCGTTGTACGCGATCAAGCTGGCGTGCGACCGGCTGCACGACGGCACGGCCGACCTGATGGTGGCCGGTGCGGTCAGCCGCCCCGATCCCCTCTACCTCCACGTGGGGTTCTGCGGGCTGTCCGCGACGAGCCGCACGGGACGCAGCCGCCCCTTCCACCGGGACGCGGACGGGCTGGTGCACGGCGAGGGCGCCGGGTTCGTCGCCCTGATGCGGCTGTCCGACGCCCGCGCCGCGGAGCTGCCCGTGCTCGGCGTGATCCGTGGCGTGGGGCTGTCCAACGACGGGCGTGGCTCCGGGCTGATCAGCCCCTCGGAGGAGGGTCAGGTGCGGGCCATGCGCCTGGCGTACGAGGTGGCGGGCGTCGCTCCGGAGTCGGTGTCGCTCGTCGAGTGCCATGCGACGGGGACGCCGGTCGGGGACGCGGTGGAGGCGCGCGGCATGGCCCGGGTGTTCGGGGCGGCCGAGGACGTGCCCATCGGTTCGGCGAAGTCGAACGTCGGGCATCTGCTGGCCTCGGCGGGTGTGGCGGGGCTGCTGAAGGTGCTCGGTGCGATGCGTGCGGGGGTGCGCCCGGCGACGCTCGGCGCACCACAGCCCCTGGACGTGCTGGCGGGTACGCCGTTGCGGGTGCTGGCCGCGCCGGAGGAGTGGGTGGGGCCGCGCAGGGCGGCGGTCAGCGCCTTCGGTTTCGGCGGGACCAACGCGCACCTGGTCGTCGACGCCCCGGACAGCGCGGCCCCGCCTGCCGGCCCCCGGCCGGCGCGCGCCCCACTGTCCGCCGCACGGCGTCACGGTCCGGCCGACCGGGCGCCGGAACCGGCTCCGGGGGCCGACGCGCCCCGCACCCGTACACCGGTGGCGATCGTGGCCATCGGCGCCCGGGTCGGCGAGGGAACGTCCACCGAGGATCTGCGCCGGGCGGTGCTGGGCGGTGAACGGCGGGGCCCCGTTGCGGAGATCGCGGTGGAGCTGACGGACCTGTGCTTCCCGCCGCTGGCGCTGGAGCGGGTCGTACGTCATCAACTCCTGGTGCTGGAGGCCGCGCGGGAGGCCGTACGGACGGTGCGGCTGCCCCGCGAGCGGACGATGGTGGTCATCGGTACGGGGGTGGACCCGGAGGTGGCCCGCGCGGGCGCCCGCTGGCGGATTCCGTACTGGCTGGAGCAGTCGGGCGTGCCGGTCACGGACGAGGCGGCGGACCTCGCCCGGGAGGCGTTCACTCCGGCGATGACGGCGGAGGGCGTGGTGGGCAGCATGCCGAACCTCGCGGCGAACCGCATCAGCACCCAACTGGACCTGGCGGGCCCCGGGTTCACGGTGTCGGCGGAGGAGGCGTCCGGGCTGGTGGCGCTGGAGATCGCGGCTCGCGCCATCCGGTCGGGCGAGGCCGACGCCGCTCTCGTCGGCGCCACCGATCTGTCCTGCGAAGCCGTCCACCGGGCCGCCCTGCGGGAGCTCGGCCGTACGGGCGAGGCCGGGGACGCGGCCGTCGTCCTGGTCCTCAAGCCCCTGGACGCGGCCCGCAGGGACGGCGACACGGTCGTCGCGCTGCTGGACGAAGACGAAGAGGCCGCCGGCACACCCGACATGGTCATCGGCGACAGCCCCGACGCGGTGTTCGACCCGGCGTCCGCGTTCGGGCGGGCCCATGCCGCGTGCGGGCTGGTCTCCGTCGCGGTCGCGGCGCTCTCGCTCCAGCACCGCGCGGTCCCCCGCCCGGGCGGCCCTGCGGACACCGCGGCCGTCGCCCACACCGCGCGGGCCGTGGTCACACCGCTGGAGGGGCCGGCCGCGAGCGTACGGCTGCGCGCGGGGGACGCCCGGCCCTGGCTGCGGGGCCCGGCCCCGCGCCTGGAGGTGTTCTCCGGGGCCGACCGCGCGGGAGTACTGGCCGCGTTGGAAGCCGGTACGGAGTCCTCGGCAGGTCCGGCCCGGCTGGCGCTCGTGGTCGACGGCGGCGCCCCGTCGGCGGACCGCAGGGAAGCGGCCCGCCGCTGGCTGACGGAGGGCGGGGTCCGCCCGGCCGACGTCCTGTACCGGGACGGTCCCGTCACCGGGCAGACCGCCTTCGTGTACACGAACGGCTCGGCCGCGTACCCGGGGATGGGCCATGAACTGACCCTCGCCCTCCCCTCCCTGGGCGAGACCGTCCGGGAGAAGCATCGGGCGATGGGGGCCCGGCTGCGGTCGCGGACGGAGCCCGGAGTGCTCGGCCAGATCTGGGCCGTCGCCGAACTGGCCGTCTTCCACACGGTGTTCAGCCGTGAGGTCCTCGGCCTGCGGCCGGACGCCGCGATCGGGTACTCCTCGGGCGAGTCGACGGCCTTGGTCGCGCTGGGCGCCTGGCCGGACGCTCCGGGGCTGTACGAAGCCACCCGGGACAGCGGTCTGTTCACCACCGAACTCACCGGTGAGCTGCGGGCGGTGCGGCGCTACTGGCGGCAGCGGGGCATCCGGGGAGAGAGGTGGTCGAGCTATCTGATCGCCGCACCCGTGGAGGCCGTCCGCGCGGAGCTCACCGGGGAGGCGGCGGTCCATCTGATGGCGGTGAACGCGCCCGGGGTCTGTGTCATCGGGGGCGAGTCCCGGGCGTGCTCGGCCGTCGTGGCCAGGATCGGCGCCGACCTGGCGATCGAGCTGGACTACGACATGGCGGCCCACGCCCCGGAGTTGGCGGAGGTCCGCGAGGTGTGGCGCGCGGCCCACCGCCGTCCCACGGTCGAGGTGCCCGGGGTCCGGTTCTACAGCGGGGCCACCGGACGGGCGTACCGGCCGACGACCGAGCGGGCCGCCGAGGCGCTCACCGCCCAGGGCCTCGGCACGATCGACTTCGCGGCCACGATCGAGCAGGCCTGGGCGGACGGGGTCCGGATCTTCGTGGAGCACGGGCCGCGGAAGCTGTGCACCGGCTGGATCGAGCGGGTGCTCGGCGACCGGGAGCATGTGGCCGTCGCGCTGGACGCCCCGGGCGACACCGGGCTGCGGCAGCTGTGTCTCGCGGTCGGCGAACTCGTCGTCGCCGGAGTGCCGGTGGAGGCCGACGCGCTGCTCGCCCGGCTCGCCGGGGCCGCGACGGAACTCCCGCGCCCCGGCCCCACCGTCACCGTTCCCGTACCCCCTTCTCCGCGCCTGCCGCCCCTGGAGCCCGCCGTGACCGTACTGCCCCGGGCCCCCGAGCTGGCCCCGGTTCCTGACCGGAACCCCGGCCCGCCGCCCACCGACGTGGCCGTCACCGTCGCCGCGCCGCCCTCCGCCCCGGCACAGCGGTCCCGGCCGCCTGCCGGAGCCGACCGGGAGCCGAGGACGGCAGGGGTCGGCGGCATGATCGCCCGGCAGCACCTGCGGGTCGCCGCGCTGCACCAGGAGGTCATGGCCGCGCACGCCGAGGCACACCAGCGGTTCCTGCGCATGTCCGCGCTCGCGGTCACGGCGCTGGCCACAGCAGGAGGCACACCAGGACCCGTACCTGTACCCGACCCCGGCCCCGTGCCTGTAAGCCTGCCCGACCCCGCCCCCACCCCCGTACCCGTACACCAGCCCGGTCCCGGTCCCGGCCCCCGCCCACTGTCCGTTACCCCAGCAGCAGCCACCGGGCCGACGTTCGACCGCGCCCAACTGGAGCATCTGGCCTCCCGCGAGATCTCCACCCTGTTCGGTCCGCGCTTCGCCGAGCAGGACGGATACGCGGTGCAGACCCGGATGCCCGGGCCGCCCATGCTGTTCGCCGACCGGGTCACCGGCATCGACGCGGTGCCCGCGGCGCTCGTGCTGCCGGGTCCGGTCCGTACCGACGGGAGGATCTGGACGGAGACCGACGTCCTGCCCGACAGCTGGTACCTGGATTCCACCGGGCGGATGCCGGCCGGTGTGCTGATCGAGGCGGGCCAGGCCGACCTGCTGCTGCTCAGCTGGCTGGGTGTCGACCTCCTCAACCGGGGTGAGCGCGCCTACCGGCTGCTCGGCTGCGAGGTGACGTTCCACGGCGGCCCGCCCCGACCCGGCGACACCCTGTGCTTCGAGATCCATGTCGACGGCCACGCGGAGGCGGACGGGGTCCGGCTGGCCTTCTTCCACTACGACTGTTACGTGGACGGCGCGTTGCGGCTCAGCGTCCGCGAGGGCCAGGCCGGCTTCTTCACCCCCGCGGAGCTGGCCGGCAGCGGTGGCGTCCGCTGGGATCCGGCCGAGCACGCGCCCGGGGACGACCTGCCGGTCGATCCGCCGGCCGTGCGCTGTGAACGGACCCGGTTCGGCACGGACCGGCTGCGAGCCCTGGCGCAGGGTCGTCCGGCGGACTGCTTCGGGCCCGGCTGGGAGGCGACGGCGGCCCATGTCCGCTCACCCCGGCTGGACGAGGAGCGGCTGCGGCTGCTGGACGAGGTCACGGCGTTCGACCCGTCCGGAGGGCCGTGGGGCCGTGGATATCTGCGCGCGGAGACCGCGTTGTCGCCGGACGACTGGTTCTTCACCGGCCACTTCGAGAACGACCCCTGCATGCCGGGCACGCTGATGCTGCAGGGCGGTCTCCAGGCGATGGCGTTCTACCTGACAGCCATGGGCTTCACCCTCGACCGGGACGGCTGGCGCTTCGAGCCGGTCGACGAGCATCCCGCCAGGGCGATGTGCCGGGGCCAGGCGACCCCGGAGTCCCGACGGGTCGTCTACGAGGTGTTCGTACGCGGCGTCTCGGCCGGTCCGCAACCGACTCTCCACGCCGACGTCCTCGGCTCGGTGGACGGGGCGAAGGCGTTCCTGGGCCGTGGCATGGCGCTCCGGCTGCTCCCCGACTGGCCGCTGTCGCACTGGCGGCACCTGGGCCCACCCGCCGTGCAGGCCGACGGTGTGCCGGTGCCGCTGCCGGTCCTCGCCGGGCTGGCGGGACACCGGGAGGAGAAGCCGGTGGCCGTGGCGGCCGACGGATTCCCCTTCGACCACGCGTCGCTGCTGGCGTGCGCCTGGGGCCGGCCGAGCGAGGCGTTCGGCGCGATGTACGAACCCTTCGACGGCACCCGCCGGGTCGCCAGGCTGCCCGGCCCTCCGTACCACTTCATGAGCCGGATCGTGTCGGTGGACGGTCCGCAGGGCGGGATGCGGGAGGGCAGCGTCGTCGTCGCCGAGTACGACGTACCGGACCGGGCCTGGTATTTCGAGGAGAACCCCGGCCGCACCATGCCGTTCGCCGTCCTCTTGGAGGTCGCGCTGCAGCCCTGCGGGTGGCTGGCCTCGTACGTGGGCAGCGCGACGACCAGCGAGGCGGACCTGCTGTTCCGCAACCTCGACGGGACGGGAACGGTCACCGGCGAGGTCACCCCGGCGACGCGAACGGTCCGCACCAGGGCCGAGCTGACACGCCTCTCGCACAGCGGAGACATGATCATCGAGTCGTTCCGGGTGACGTGCACGGCCGACGACGTAGCCGTGTTCGAACTGTCCACGGTCTTCGGCTACTTCCCCCCGTCGGCCTTCGACGACCAGCAGGGCCTGGCGACTTCGGCGGATGACCGGGCCCGGCTGGACGAGCCCTGCGGCCGTACGGTCGACCTGACCACCCACCCCGCCCGGTACTGCTCCGGGGAGCCGCGCCTGCCGGGGCCGATGCTGCTGATGCTGGACCGGATCACGGGTTACTGGCCGGACGGCGGACGCGCGGGACTCGGCCGGCTGAGGTCGGAGAAGGACGTCCGCCCGGACGCGTGGTTCTTCCGGGCCCACTTCTTCCAGGACCCGGTGCAGCCCGGCTCGCTGGGAATCGAGGCCATGTGCCAGCTGCTCCAGTACCACCTGCTCGAACGCGGCGCGGCCGACGGGATCGTCGCCCCGAGGTTCGAACCGGTGCTGCCCGGCCGCGAGGCGGCCTGGACGTACCGCGGCCAGATCACCCCGGCCAACCGGCTGATCCGGGTGGACATGGACATCGTGGAGAGCGGCACGGATGCGCGGGGGCCCTTTGCCGTGGCGGACGCGTCACTGTGGGGCGACGACACGTGCATCTACCGGGTGCGGGGGCTGGGGATGCGCGTGGTGCCGGGGGCCGTGTACGTACCCGTGCCCGTTCCCGTGACCGTTCCCGTGCCGTGAGCGGGAGCACGCGTCGCTACAGCTCCATGCGCGCGATTCGCTGCCGAGAACTGCTCCTACACGGCCCGATGACCGAAAGCGGCCCTTGAGCCGGCCGTCGACGAGGTGTCGAATTGGCTCGTTCCCTACTGTTCCGGCAGCGGGCGTCATGGGGCGGGACCGGCTCATGAATCCGCTGCGCAAGGCCAGGCTAGAGTGCACGTTCTTGCTGTTTCCGCCACCGGGCGGGACTGCAGCCGGAAGTGACGGGGTTCGGTCTCAGACCTGCGAAGGCGAGGGTTTCCATTGACGGGGGCGAGCGGTCGACGACCCACGGCGGTTGTGCTCACTGCTTTGCAGGTGGAATACGAGGCGGTGCACCGGCACATGGTGAACCACCGCACGGTGGAGCTGCCGGAGGGCACCCTTCTCGACGTCGGCCGGATACCCGGCCTCAATTGGGAGGTGGCGCTGGCGGAGACGGGGCCCACCAATACCCGTGCGGCCCTCGTCACGCAGTCGGCGATCAAGCATTTCGACGCCGATGCCGTGTTCTTCGTCGGCGTCGCCGGTGCGCTCAAGGACGACATCCGTCTCGGTGACGTCGTCGTCGCCAGCAAGGTTCACAGCTATCACGGTGGACGCGAGAGCGTGGACGGGTTCTCCGCCCGCCCGGACACCTGGTCGCCGGAGTACGCCGTGGACCAGCTGGTGCGCTCCGCCTGTCGTAACGAACCCTGGGCTCTTCTCCTCCCGGGCCCCCGTCCGGCCACACCGCCCAAGGTGCATTTCGCGCCGATCGCGTCGGGTGACGTGCTCCTCGGCAACCGCGACTCCGAGACGGCTCGACGGATCCGCCGGCACTACAACGACGCGGTGGCCATCGATATGGAGAGCCACGGCGTCACCCAGGCGACCAGGATGAATCGCGCGGTGCGGGCCCTCACCATCCGTGGCATCAGCGACTTCGCCGACCCGGACAAATCGACACGGGACGCCGCCGGTTCCCAGGAGACGGCGTCGCGGCACGCCGCCGCGTTCGCCATGCGGGTGCTGCGCGACCTGCGCCCGCAACGTCAGGTCGTCCCGGAGCCCCGCAGCGCACCCGCCATGGTCGTGGTCTCCGCCCCCGACCGCTCCCCCCGGCCGGCCGCCTGGGGCAGTCGGCCCGTCCTCGACGTCGCAGGTCAGCAGTACCTCCTGTACGAAGGCCCCGGCGACCTCGTTCACGAGTCGCGGGACGGTGACGTGCTGCGACGTCAGGCAGTGGCTCGTGTGGTGCCCGACGGAGCCGGTCGCGGCGCTTATGCCTGGCTGCGCCAGGTCGAACGGACAGGACCACCTCCCGGCCCGAACCAATTCGACCCCCTGGCCGCACTCGAACGGGAAGCGGAACTGTGCCGCAGGCTCCATGGCCCCGCTGTCGTCCAGCTGACCCGCACCGGGAAGACCTCCACACTCGCCCTGGCCTGGCCGGACGACCCCAAGCTCGGCAGCCCCCTGGGGACCGTCCATGAACTGCTGCCCGAGTCGCCGACGCCGACGGATCCGCACCACCTCTGGTCCATCGTGAGAGGGCTCGCCGACGTCGCCCAGACCATCGAACGGTTGAGCGACGCCGGCTACTCGCACCGTGCGCTCCGACCGACCGCGGTCGTCATGCGCCGGCCTCAGATGGCGGTTCGCGACTTCGGCCTGGCCACCGTGCCGCCACGCCGGGGCGAGAACGCCGGGCCCTACCAGGCGCCCGAGCAGCGACACGGCTCCCGTGTCCGCCCCGGGCCCGCCACCGACGTCTACCAGCTGGGCGCGCTGCTCCACCACGCACTGACCGGCCGCATCCCCGATCCCGGGCTGCCCGCCTACCGCGGCTCGGACTCCGTACCGGACAGCCTCGTCCACGCGGTCGCCGGCGCGCTGCGGGAGGATCCGGCGGCCCGCCCCGGGGCACGTACGCTCCGCCTCGCTCTGATCTCCGCCGCACGCGAGCTGGCGTCCGTCCCGCCGTCCCAGCGCTGAGGAGCGCCGCCGATGTCCGTCACCACCGTCGCCCTGCGCGCTCCGCTGGTCCTCGTCCCCGGTCTCCGTCTCGACGAGCAGCTTCGCGCGAAGGCCGAGACGAGCGCCGGCCTGCCGTCGGACGTCTCACAGATCGTTCACGACCTGAACCGGCTGCAAGCCGGCGTGGCCGTGATCGTCAACCCGGCCGGCGGCAAGTACAAGCCGTCCCTGCTGGTTCACACCCGTACGTACCGGATACGCCTCGAAGCCACGAACCGGGGGACCGGCTACTTCGTCAAGCACATCGATCCCCTGCGCCTCGCCGACCACACGCGCCTCGCCAGGTCCTGCCTCGTGGTGCGCCCGCCGGCCTGGCACATGGTGTTCGAGTTGAAGGCCGTACCCACGGACTCGGACGCCCAGTGGCAGGTCCTCGAACAGGCCTGGCAGCGTCTCGGTGAGGCACAGCCGGATCGGTCGGACGCCCCTTCCGGCGACGACGCCCAAACGGAGTTCCTCGACTCGGTGGACCGGCTCATCGACGCCACCGAGGAGATCACCACCCGGGAGGAACGCCAAGCCGCCCCCTTCCCGTATCAGAACTTCACGGCCACCGGCGGCAAGCGCGGCAGAGCCCCTCAGTCCGTCTACGAGTTCCAGCTCGTCGGTTCGGAACTGCCACCGCCCGGCGCTTTCGTCCGCATTCAGGGCGACACGGACACCCGTGGCAAAGTGGGCCGGGCATCGGACCGGTACGTCACCGTCCGCTTCGATCAGCCCGTGTCATGGGACCGGCTGCCGCCGTGCGGCGCTCTGGAGCTCATCCCCAACAGCGTGATCTTCAACAAGCAGCGACAGGCCGTGGCGAGCCTCCGCTCGCACGACTCGAAGAACCCTGGCCTCCTCCCTGCGGTGGTCGAACACCGGGTGCGCCCGATTCCGGCGACCGACGCACAACCGCACCAGCCACTCGACCCCGAACAACTTCGCGCATTCCGTGCGGCGTTGACCACCCAGGACCTGCTGGTGGTGCTCGGCCCGCCCGGCACCGGCAAGACCCGGACGATCACGGAGATCGCCCACACCGCCGCGACCACGTCCGCCGCGGACAGCGGGCGGGTTCTTGTCACCTCCCACACCAACCGTGCCGTGGACAACGTGCTGGCCCGGCTCCCGCAAGACCTCGTGGTGATCCGGGTCGGGGACGAGAGCAAGGTGCACGCCGACGTGAAGCCGCTGCTCCTGGAAGAGCAGTCGGAAGGCCTCTCCGAGGAGATCCGACACGCCATGGCCCAGCGTACGCAGGCCTACCAGGAGGCGACGGCCGTGGAGCCCTGGACCACCGAGCTCGCCACGCGCGTTCAGCAGGTCGACAGCCACGCCGAAGAGGCACGGACCGCGGACCTGCGCCTGCACGCGGCGATCCGGGCCGCGGCCGCGCCGGCCCAGGAGCGGTTGACGGCGCTCCGGTCGGAGGATCAGAAGCTGCGGACGCTCCTGGAGGAACGGACCGAGCGTGCCGACCGGCTCCGGGCGAAGGCCCACTCCGCCCGGCAGCGTTCCGACGCCCTGTTCACCGGTCGCCTGCACCGCTCCCGCGCTCGCCGCCGGGAAGAGGAACTCGCCACCGAGAACGCCGGGATCGAGCAGCTGAACGCCTCCCTCCACGACATCCTCCGGCAGACCGAAGCAGCGAGCACCGAGGCAGAGCGCGCGGCCCGCGAGCACCCCACCGTCATCGCGGCCCGAGCCATGTGCCAGACGGCGGGAGACCACCTCGCCAAGAGCGTCCAGTCCGCCTACGAGGCGGCCGACACGGCTGTCCAGGCGCTGCGCGCGGTCGTGCCGACGGCGGCACCGCCTGCGCGCCTGCTGGATCCGGCCGACGCGGCGACCGCGCTGCGTGACCTGCACCGGCGACTGACCGACTGGATCCCGGTGCTGTCACGACGCCAGGAACTGACCGGCCAGTGGCGGGCCGCCATCGCCCAGGACCCGGGACAGCTGGTGCCCGAACTCGTCCGCTACGCCCATGTGGTCGGCGCCACCTGCATCGGCGCCGCGTCACGTCCCGAACTGTCGGGCGTGGAATTCGACCTGGGAATCATCGACGAGGCCGGCCAGATCGGCATCGCGGACACGCTGGTGCCGCTGACCCGGGTTCGCCGTGGTGTGCTGGTCGGGGACGACCGGCAGCTGCCGCCCTTCCGCGATGCCGACGTGGACGAGTGGGCGCAGAGCATCGGTGATCCCGAACTGGTCCGGCTGATGTCGCAGAGCGCCTTGGAACGCTTGCGTGCCGGACTGCCCTCTTCACATGTCGTGCAACTGGCCCGCCAGCGCCGCATGCCCGCCGAGATCGCCGATTTCATCTCGGCCGCCTTCTACCGGGGAGAACTGCTCACGGAGAAGGAGCACCGTCACCGCGATCCCCTGTTCACGAGCCCGATGGCCTTCATCGACACGGCCGCACTGCCCAACCGCGTACGTCGTGAGTCAGGGCGTGGCCGCAAGGAAGGCCGCGGGCAGAAGGGGCCCTTCAACCCGTGCGAAGCGCGCCTCCTGGCCCAGCTCGCCGCCTTCTATCACCGCCGCGGAGCCGAGTGGATGGTGATCGTCCCCTACGTCGCTCAGCGGCTTGAGGTCGTCCGTCAGCTGACCCCGCTGATCGGTGATTCCCAGCTCGCGAACGCCTCGGTCGGCAGCGTCGACTCCTACCAGGGTGGCGAGTGCGACATCGTCCTGTACGGCTTCACCCGCAGCAACCCGGAGGGACGGATCGGATTCCTGAAGGAGCTGCGCCGTGCCAACGTCGCCTTCACCCGGGCCAAGAGTCAGCTCGTCATGACCGGCGATCTGAGCACGCTGATGCGTGCGGACGACCCGGCTTTCCGCACCCTCATCGATGACCTGCATCAGCATCTGCTCGATCGTGGCGACCTGCGGGGCTACCAGGAGGTCATGGCCGCCCTCGACGAAACGGTCCCGGACCTGGGGGATGCAGCTGGTCCGGCCCGGGAAGGATTCCGGCCATGACGACCGCACCTCGTCTGATGAACTTCCCTGAAGAGCGGGTTCTGGAGGACGCCGCCTTCGGGCAGGGCATCGTGCCGTCCCGGCTCTACGCACTGCTGCTGCCGGTGTGGAAGGTGGAGATCCGCGCCGATATCACCGAGGGCGAGGCCTTCTCCCTGATCGACCGCTTCCTGGAGCGCGGGCTGCGCCACGGTTCCCTGGACACCGTGGACGAGCTCGCGGCCTTCTTCGCACTGGACCGTGCCTTGGTCGCGCAGGCCGTGCGCTTCCTGACCGCGATCGGCCACACGCAGGAGGGGCCCGGCGGCCTGCTGCACCTGACGCCGCTGGGACAGCGCTCCGTGGACGACGACATCCGTTACGTGGTCACCCGCCAGGACCGCCGCCATCTGTACTTCGAGGCGCTGAGCTGCGGGCCTCTGTCCCGGGCCCACTACGACGACGAGGTCGTGACGCTGCTCTCCGCCGAGGAGATGGACCGGGCTCAGCGCAGCAGGCAGTATCCGCGCTTCACACCGTTCGCTGTGGCATCCGGCTTCGACCGCTCGGCTCTCGACCGCCTCAAGAACCGCACCGACCGCGCCCGGTTCAACCTCCCCGTCGCCCTGGACGCCGTGGAGTGTCTCAGCGAGACACTCGTCTTCCTGCCCGTCTATCTGGTACGCGGCCGGGAAGGGCTTCTGGTCTACGGCCAGGCCGAGGCGGGTACGGCACACGACCCGGAGCTCAGTGCGCTCTGTGCCGATACGCCGGAACTGATCAGCGTGCTCGACAACGAGGAGCTGGACACCGAGGCGGACGAGCGCCTCCTGCGGTCCGCCCGGAAGTGGCTCGACGAGCAGGGCCTCGACGAGGTGGCCCCGGAACAGGACGACGACGGCACCTGGTCGGTCTCGCTGCCCTCCGCCGCCTTCGGCGAGAAGGGCATCCCGTACCCCCGTGTCGGAAGCTATCGCATGGCGGGCAGCCGCTTCTTCCGCGTCTGGTGCCCGGAGGAAACACCACGGAAGCTCAGCCTTCTCCACCGCCTGGACCAGAGGATGGGCTCGCGCCGACAGGTCACCCGACCGGAAGCGGAAGAGATCATCACTCGCCTGGCCCGCCAACTACGCTTGGACGTACCCGAGGTGTCCCGCCTCCGCAGCGGCGCGGAGAAGATCGGACTCAGCGGTCTGGAAGCCCAACTGGCTCGTCTGGAGAATGAACGCCTGTGATCGGTATCGACCAACTCCTGCTTGCCGAGTACGAGCAGCTCAAGCAGGAGCAGCGAGCGAGGATCGGCTTCCGCGACAACCTGATCTACGCCACCCTCGGCGTCATGGCGGCGGTCGTCGGCTCCACTCTCGCCCGGGGCGGACACCTCGAAATGCTTCTGCTGCTTCCCCCGCTGTCCGTGGTCCTGGGATGGACCTATCTGGCCAACGACGAGAAGATCTCCGCCGCCGGCCGGTACATACGCGACCATCTGTCCCCTCGCCTCAAGGAGTTGACATCGCCCCAGGCCGACATCTTCGGCTGGGAGTCCGCGCACCGTCGCGATGTGCACCGCCGCTCCCGGAAGCGGTTCCAGCTCGCCGTGGACCTCATGACGTTCTGCGGAGCACCGATCGTGGCATTGACCGTCTACTGGCTGCTCGGCCCGACGCCCTGGCCCCTGCTGGTGATTTCGCTGGCCGAGGCGGCCATGGTCATCGGCCTGGCCGTCCAGGTCGTCCGCTACGCCGAACTCGGACACTGATCGCGAGGGCCTGTCAGAAGTCCTCGGCGTACAGCCTCCTCGTCCCGTCCAGGCGGACGCGGAGGTGAGCGATCGCCTTCTCCGGCTCCCCCGCGCGCACCAGGCGCTCCGCCTCCGCGATCGTGCGGCCCACGGTGCCGTACGGAATCAGCTCCGCGGCGGGCGCGCTCCAGGAGGAGAGTCCGGCTTCCGGCTGTCCGGAGCGGTCGCGCGGTTCGAGGATCCGGGCACGGGCGAGGGCCAGTTCGTCCGGGTGGCCGCCGTGCTGGGCGTAGTAGTCGTCCACGTACGCGAGGGCGTCCGCTGCTCGGCCGGCCTCGACGAAGAGGCGGCAGAGCACGTGGATGGTCCAGTCGGTGTGTCCGCCGGGTGCCTCCGCGACGCGGCGCAGTGTCTCTGTCGCCTCGTCGTGGCGGCCGTGCCGTGCGAGGAGTTCGGCGAGTTCGCAGGCCGCGTGGGGGTTTCCCTCGTCGGTGTACCCCCTCAGCAGGGCGACGGCTTCCTCGGTTCGGTCCTGTTCCTCCAGGAGGCGGGCGAGCGCTGCGCGGGCGTATTCGTCCACTTCCTCGGCGAGACACGCGCGCAGCTCCGCTTCGCGTCCGTGCCGGGCCAGGAGAGCGGCGAGTTGCTCGGCGTGGTCGGCGAACACGATGCCGTCGACACTGACGTGGTTCCTGAGCAGTGCGGCGGCCTCGTCGACACGGCCCTGTCGTTCCAGGAGTGTGGCGTGCAGGGGGACGGTGTCCCAGTCGTCGGTCGTCCTCGGCTCGAACGGGGTCGTCGCGCCCACGCCGACGGGTGGGAGCAGGGCTGCGATCTCCTCGTCCCTGCCGTGGTCCGCGGTGAGTTCCACCAGCACCTCGGCGAGGGAACTGTCGGCGGCCCGGGGGCCGAGCAGTGCGACGACCTGGTCGATGTGGCCCTGCCGGGCGAGCAGGGGCGCGAACTCGCGCACGGCCTCCCGATGACCGGATGCGGCGTGCGGGCGCAGCAGATCGGCGGCTTCGTCGACCCGGTCCCGGGCGGCGAGCAGTCGGGCGACGGCGCGGACGGCCGTCCACCATCCGGTGGAGGCGAACGGCTCCAGGAGCGCCAGTGCCTCGGCCTGCCCGTCGGGGTCGCTGCCGTCGACGGCGGCTTCGGCGAGTACCCGGGCGCAGAACCAGTCTCCGCGTGCCGCGGCTTCGCGGAGCATGCCGTCATGGCCGTGCTCGTGGAGGGCCGTGGCCACGGCGGGCGGTATCCATCCGTCGTACGTGCGGTGGCGGTGGTCCAGGTCGGCTGCGTCCATGATCATGGATCCTAGGCGGCCGGGAACCCGCCCGGGGCGCCGTCGCGCTCAGGCGCAGGCCGGGCACAGACCGCGGTAGGTGATCTCCACCGAGCCGACGGAGAACCCGAACCGCTCGGCCTCGGGCAGGTCGCCGACGGCATCGCCGGCCGGGTGGACGTCACGGACCGTGCCGCAGCCGGAGCACACCAGGTGCTGGTGGGGGCGGCGCGCGTTCGGGTCGTAGCGCTTGGCCCGGCCCACGGTGGAGACCTCCAGCACCTCGCCGAGCGTGACGAGTTCCCCCAGGGTGTTGTAGACGGTCGCGCGGGAGATCTCGGGCAGTCGCGCGGCGGCCCGCAGATGCACCTCGTCCGCCGTCAGGTGCACGTGGTCGCCGTCGAGGACCTCCGCGACGACACGCCGCTGCGAGGTCAGCCGCCAGCCACGGTCCCGCAGCCGCTCAAGGAGGTCGCTCATCCCGTCTCACCTGCTCCGCTTCGCCGGGGACGCGCGGCCCCGGAAGGATCCGACGACGCCACGCCTTGACCATTATCGTTTTAGCGCACTTCTTGACTTGGACGAAGTCCATCGTAGGATCGATCCCGGCGACATCCAAGAGACAGGAAGACTCCGGTACGGCAGCAGAGACACGTGACGGGACACCGCAGGTCGACCGCGCTGCGCCGGCCGAGCACCGTCCTCGTCGCACCGCCCGGGACCGTCCGGCCCGGTGGACCGTAAGAGATCCGGGCCACCCGCGGCGAGACCCCGGCAAGACAGGTGCCCCTTCTGCACGGCCCGAATCCTCCTCCCCCGTACAGCGCCCCCACGACCCGCCGGGGCCGGAAGGATCACCCATGACCGAGAACAACGAGTCACACGTCTTCGACCCCGTCGTCCCGGATTCGCCTGAGACGGCCATCCCCGAGGTGCCCGAGGCGCAGGCGGGCGGCTGCCCCGTGGCCCACGGCCGCGCGCCGCACCCCACGCAGGGCGGCGGGAACCGCCAGTGGTGGCCGGACCGCCTCAACCTGAAGATCCTTGCCAAGAACCCCGCCGTGGCGAACCCGCTCGGCACGGACTTCGACTACGCGGCCGCGTTCGAGGCGCTCGACCTGCCCGCCGTGAAACGGGACATCGCCGAGGTGCTCACCACCTCGCAGGACTGGTGGCCGGCCGACTTCGGCAACTACGGACCGCTGATGATCCGGATGGCCTGGCACAGCGCCGGCACGTACCGCATCAGCGACGGCCGCGGTGGTGCGGGCGCCGGTCAGCAGCGCTTCGCCCCGCTGAACAGCTGGCCGGACAACGGCAACCTGGACAAGGCGCGCCGGCTGCTGTGGCCGGTCAAGAAGAAGTACGGCCAGGCGCTGTCCTGGGCCGACCTGCTGATCCTCACCGGCAACGTCGCCCTGGAGACCATGGGCTTCAAGACCTTCGGCTTCGCCGGTGGCCGCGAGGACGTCTGGGAGTCGGAGGAGGACGTCTACTGGGGCCCGGAGACCACCTGGCTCGACGACGAGCGCTACTCCGGCGACCGTGAGCTGGAGAACCCGCTCGGCGCGGTCCAGATGGGCCTGATCTACGTCAATCCCGAGGGCCCCAACGGCAACCCGGACCCGGTCGCGGCAGCCCGCGACATCCGCGAGACCTTCCGCCGGATGGCGATGAACGACGAGGAGACCGTCGCCCTCATCGCCGGTGGCCACACCTTCGGCAAGACCCACGGCGCGGGCCCGGCCGAGAGCGTCGGCGCGGACCCCGAGGGCGCTCCGCTGGAGGAGCAGGGCCTCGGCTGGCGCAGCTCGTACAAGTCGGGCAAGGGCGGCGACGCCATCACCAGCGGTCTGGAGGTGACCTGGACCAGCACGCCGACGCAGTGGGGCAACGAGTTCTTCCACAACCTCTTCGCCTACGAGTACGAGCTGACCAAGTCCCCGGCCGGGGCGCACCAGTGGGTCGCCAAGGACGCGGAGGCGACCATCCCGGACGCCCACGACGCGTCGAAGAAGCACAAGCCGCAGATGCTCACCACCGACCTGTCGCTGCGCTTCGACCCGGCGTACGAGCAGATCTCGCGCCGCTTCCAGCAGGACCCGGACGCGTTCGCGGACGCGTTCGCCCGCGCCTGGTACAAGCTGACGCACCGCGACATGGGCCCGATCCAGCGCTACCTGGGCGCCGAGGTGCCCTCCGAGGTGCTGCTGTGGCAGGACCCGCTGCCCGCGCGCACCGGTGAGCTGCTGGACGCCGCGGAGATCGCCGCGCTCAAGGAGCAGGTGCTCGCCACGGACCTGACGGTGGCGCAGCTCGTCTCGGCCGCCTGGGCCTCGGCCGCGTCCTTCCGCGGCAGCGACAAGCGTGGCGGCGCCAACGGCGCCCGGGTCCGTCTGGAGCCGCAGCGCGGCTGGGAGGCGAACAACCCGGACGACCTGGCCCAGGTGCTGCGCGCCCTGGAAGGCATCCAGGGGTCCTTCAACGCCAAGGGCGGCAAGCAGGTCTCGCTGGCCGACCTGATCGTCCTCGCGGGCAGCGCGGCCGTCGAGCAGGCGGCCAAGGACGCCGGCGTCGAGGTGGAGGTGCCGTTCACCCCGGGCCGGGTCGACGCCACGCAGGACCAGACGGACATCGAGTCCTTCGCCGCCCTGGAGCCCGCGTACGACGGCTTCCGCAACTACGCCGGCAAGAGCAGCCGTCTGCCCGCCGAGTACCTGCTCCTGGACCGGGCCAACCTGCTGACGCTGAGCGCACCGGAGACCACCGTCCTGGTCGGCGGTCTGCGGGTGCTGGGCGCCAACACCGGCGGCTCGAAGCACGGCGTGCTCACCGACCGTCCGGGCACGCTGACCAACGACTTCTTCGTGAACCTGCTCGACCTGGGCATCACCTGGAAGTCGACGTCGTCGGCGCAGGACGAGTTCGAGGCCCGGGACGTGTCCGGCAAGGTCAAGTGGACCGGTACCCGCGCCGATCTGGTCTTCGGCTCCAACTCCGAGCTGCGTGCCCTCGCCGAGGTCTACGCGAGCGACGACGCGCGGCAGAAGTTCGTGACGGACTTCGTCGCCGCCTGGACCAAGGTCATGGACCTCGACCGCTTCGACCTGAGCTGACCGCGCCCACCCGTTGACCGGCACCATCGGTCGTGGGGCCGGTGCGCTCACGCACCGGCCCCGAACCGGCCCCGAACCGGCCCTGCGCCGAACCGGCCCTGAAACGGCCCGCCCTCACACGGTCAGCCAGCCCCGCAGCGCCGCCCGCACCCCGGCCTGGAACCGGGTCTCCGCATTCAGGGCCTGCATCAGGCGGGTGATGCGACGGCGGACCGTGTGCACGTGGATGTCGAGGCGCCGGGCCATCGCCTCGTCCTTCAGGCCGGAGGCGAGCATGGTCAGCAGTTCCCGGTCCTCGTCCGTGATCCGGTCGTGCGTGACGGACCCGATGGGGACGGCCCGCTCCCAGACCGACTCGAACAGCGGCACCAGCGCGTTGCTCAGCAGCGAGTCGCTCACCACCAGGGCGGAGGCCGTCGGGTCCGCCGCGTCGGTCGGCGGCAGCAGGGTCACCCGCCGGTCCACCGTGATCAGTTTCGTCGGCAGATCCGTGCCCACCCGTATCTGCACGCCCTGCACGGCCAGATCGCCCAGGCCGCGGGCGCGCCCCTGGAAGCTCAGCCCCTCCCGGTCCACCGCGACGCGCACCCGCACTCCCCGCCGGACCGGCTCTGCCACATCGAGCGGCGCGGGCATCCCGTCCGGCCGGCTGGCCGCGTAGGGCGGCCGGTCCAGAAGCGCCACCTCCTCGCTCGCCGACACCAACAGCGACGCCACGCGCGCGGCGATCGCCGCGCCACCCCGTACCGTCTCGATGCCGGTGGCGCGAGGCGTGTTCACGGAGCTCAGCAACTGGGCGGCGATCCGGTCGACGGATCCGGTCAGCTCCTCCAACTCCGCTGATCTGTGCAGAAGTTCGGCCTGCCGCAGATGGATCAGATTACGCAGCGCGGTGGAGGGAGGGACGGCGACGGGCAGCCCTCTCGCCTCCCGGGCCGGGTGGGTGAAGCCGTGCTCGGCCAGATCGTCCAGCGCGCTCGTGACCCGGCGCACGGTCAGCCCCAAGGACTGGGCGAGGGCGTTACGGGAGGGGACTTCGGGTACGTCGAGCAGCGCTTCGTACACCCGGCGTTCGTCCGTTCCGAGCCCGAGCGCCTGCCATTGCGTGTCCCACCCAGTCAGCCCCACCGGCGGAATTGTCACCTGTCAATGCAGGCCACACAAGTGTGGACGTCCACAAGTGCGCACCCGGAACGCATTGTTCACACCCCTGTGCCGGTACTTGCATGTCCGCATCCGATATCCGTTCATGCAGCAATGGCACCGGAGGGGCACCGTGCGGAGTTCAGCACGCAGGAGATCAGCCAGAGCACGAGCACGGGCTGGAGCAGGAACAGGAACAGGGCAGGGATCCGGCAGCATGGCCCTCGGCCGGGGCGCGGCCGCGGTGCTGGCCGCCGCAGGCCTGTTGGTGACGGCGATACCCGCCGCCCAGGCGGGCACCGCCACCACGGCCGCCACGTCCGAGGTGACGCCGGGTTCGGAGACCGAGACCCCGTCGCTCGTCACCGGGCTGAACGAGGATGCCACCGCCACCGGCACCGCGGCCGACGCCGCCCGGGGCCACCTCAAGGCGAAGAAGGGCCGCTACCACATCTCGGACACCTCGGCGAAGGACCTGGCCTCGGCGGGGACCACGACCGAGAAGGGCGGCAAGGAGACGGTCCGCCTCCAGCAGAAGTACCGGGGGGTCGAGGTCCTGGGCGGCCAGTACCTGGTCCGGATGACCAAGAAGGACGGCAGGCGCACCGTCACCGGTACGTCCGGCAACTACTTCACCCGGCTGAAGCTCGGCACGGTGACGCCGGAGATCTCCGAGAAGACCGCGATCGAGCGGGCGATCGGCGCCGTCGCCACGCAGTTGGGCGGCGGGCTGCTGCGCGCCCCGGCCAAGGACGGAACGCGGGGTGGGCAGAGCCTCGTCGGCACGGCGGAAGGCGTGACGATCCTGCCGCAGGGCACCGGCGTACTGACCCGGCAGATCATCGTCACCGGCATCAGCCCGGCCGACGGGCAGCCGGTGAAGCAGCGGGTGTACATCGACGCGCACGCCGGCTTCCCGGTCCTGCAGTACAGCGACATCAAGACGTTCGCCGCGACGGGTACCTCCGCCGTCGGCACCGGTGGGACGGGCACGGCTCCGGAGACGCCGACGGCAGCCGCCGATCAGCTCGTGGTGAAGGGCTCCGGCACTCGCTACGACGGTGAGCAGGTCGAACTCAACCTGTACAAGGACATCCACGGCGAACTCCAGACGATCGACTACAGCCATCGGGCCGACGACTCCCCGTACGACGGCCCCATGCTGTCGACCTACGACGCCCGCGGCCGCGAGGTCGCCTCGGCGTCCGGCAACTGGCCGGCCGGAATCAAGACGTTCCGCCCGGCCTCGCCCGACCTCGGCGAGGAGTACACCGACGCCGGCGCGGTGGACGCCCACTGGGCGGCCGGCAAGGTCTACGAGTACTACAAGAACCACTTCGGCAGGGCCGGCCTCGACGGCAACGACGGTTACATCAACTCCCTGGTCGGCGTGGTCGCCAACGGGCAGCCGTACAACAACGCCTTCTGGGACGGCACCAAGATGGTGTACGGCCAGGGCGGCGGCGACTACCGCACCTTCTCCGCGGACACCGACGTCGTCGGCCACGAAATGACCCACGGCGTCATCGAGCACACCGCGAACCTGGTCTACGCGGGCCAGTCCGGCGCCATGAACGAGGCCATCGCCGACTACTTCGGCAACGCCATCGACCTGGAGGCCAACCACCAGTCGATGGACGACCCGGACGCCGGGCTGCTCGGCGAGGGCCTGTGCACCACGCTCGGCCCGCGCGAGTGCGCCCTGCGCGACCTCGACGACGGCGCCACCACATCGAAGAACTTCATCGGTACCACGTACCGCGGTGACAACGGTGGTGTGCACCTCAACTCCACGATCTTCTCCGGCGCGCTGTGGGACATGCGCCAGGACCTCGGCAGCGACCTCGCCGACAAGATCGTCTACCGTGCTCTGTCCGCGTACATGACGCCCCTGGACGGCTTCACCGAGGGCCGCGCAGCCGTCATCGCCGCCGCGCGGGAGCTGGGTGCCACCAAGGCCCAGCTGAACACCGTGAAGAAGTCGTTCGACGCGCACGGCATCGTGCCGGGCTGGGAGAAGGCGCTCGGCGTCGACAGCGACACCCTCCGGACCAAGGTCAACATCGCGGGAACCGGCGTCGGCGCGGGCGGCGGCAAGTACGCCGTCTCCCACTCGAACGAGGACGGCAGCGAGCCGTACTCGGTGTGGCTGGGCAACACCTCCGGCAAGGGTGCGCCCCAGCTGATGAGCGCCAACAACGGCAACTACAACGTGTACCCGGACACGGACGGGAAGACCGTCGTGTGGACCGAGTTCGGCTCGTCCATCGTGTTCAGGGCACGCCCCGTCGGCGGGGGCCCGGCGAAGACGATCGGTGGTCCCGGCGGCAACACCTCGGGCCTCTCGGTCGACGGTGACCTCGCGGTCTACACCGTGACCGACCCCACCACCGGGGTCCAGCACGTCGGCTACATCAACATGAGGACCGGCGTGCAGAGTCTGGTCGACCCGGGCCTCCCGTACATCTCCACGGCCCTGCCGTCGGTCAAGGACGGGAAGATCGCCTACGCCAAGCTGTGGTACGAGGACGACGGCCCCAAGCTCGGCGTCGAGGTCTTCGACACGGTCGAGGGCACCAAGACCCTGATGCCGATGGACAAGAACTCCACACTCGGCGTCGGCCAGACCGCGATCACGGCCGACGGTGTCTTCTGGATCGAGGACGCCGACCGCACCGACACCGGCCAGGCGGCGGTGCGCCGCGCGGACTTCGACGGCGCGAACGCGGTCACCCTCACCCCGGAGGCGGGAGACGGCTCCCTCCACGCCTACTCGGTGACCGCCTCGGACGACGCGATCACCATCTCCACGCTGCCCCCGGCCACCACGTGGGCCAACGACACGCTCCCGAAGCTGTTCCAGGTCTCCCCGGACGGCAAGGGAGACACACAGCGTGTGTCCTGCAACCGCGGTGAACAGGCGTACGCCGCTGCCGACGAGGGCAACCGGGTCCTGTGGCTGGACGGCACGACCGGCTACACGAACCTCGTGAAGCGGGACCGCCCGGCGGGCCGGTGCTGATCCGACCCGCCCCATGACGGGGAGGCGGCCGGGCTGCGGGGAGCCCGGCCGCCTCCCCCGGCGGGCCGGTACATCAACTCCGGGCCGCCCGCGGGCGGTCTGCCGGACGCGGATCAGCGAAGGCCGGCGAAGAGATCGTTCTCGGGCACGGCCGCGCCGGTGGTGTCCCTGACCCGTAGGAAGGTCTCCGTGCCCATCAGCTCGCCGAACCTCTCCTTGCCCATCCTGAGGAAGAAGATGCTCTCGCCCTGACTGGCATGCGCGGCCAGTGCGTCGAACTTCTGACCGCTGAACGCGGTGGTGTCCACCCACGTGGTGACGTCGTCGTCGGGGAGGCCGATCTCGGCCATCGCGGCGATCTCGGCAGGATCCGGCTCCGGCATGTCCTCCTGGAACTCGCGCATGGTCTCCCCGAGCCGCCGCATCATCGAGTGGGGCATCGTCGTCCAGTACACCTTCGGTGTCAGCGTGGTCATCTCCAGCGCCGCCATCGTGATGCGGTGGGCCTGGATGTGGTCGGGGTGACCGTAGAAGCCGTTCTCGTCGTAGGTGACGACCACATCGGGCCGATAGTGCCCCATGAGTTCCGCGAGCCGGGCGGCTCCCTTCTCCACCGGGGTCTGCCAGAAGGATCCGGGAGCATCGTTGCTGGGCCAGCCGATCATCCCGGAGTCCGCGTAGTCCAGCGTCTCCAGATCGCTCACCTTCAGAACGTCGCAGCTCGCCCGGAGTTCCTGACGGCGCATCGAGGCGACGGCCGCCGGATCGTGCCCGGGGTCGCCCGGCTTGACACCCCCCGGCCCATCCCCGCAACCGCCGTCGGTACACGTCACGAGAACCGTGCGAATGCCTTCCGCCGCGTACCGCGCGAGGACCCCGCCGGTTCCGGTGGCCTCGTCGTCGGGGTGGGCGTGCACGGCCATGAGGGTCAGGGGCCTGTCGGTCATCAAGGGTTCCTCCCGCAGAGATACGTCGTGGTCCGGCTTCGCGGCGGACATACCGCGACTCCGGGGGCCCGGACCATGACGGGGCGGGCGGCCTCGCGGTCTCCGTGTACCCCGCCCGTGCGGCGCCGGTCCCTCGGTCGATGCAACCGTTCCGACCGGGCCGCCTGTTCCCGACGCGGACGGTCGGTGCGAGACCTGACGGTCGGGGCGGGGGTGCCGGCGTTCACGCAGCGCCCGATCGATGGCGTCGGCTCAGGATGTCAGCCCGCTGGGAGCAGACGTACGGTCAGAATCTGGAACGGGCGCAAGGCCAGCTCCACGCGGTCGGCGGTGACGGCGGGTTCAGGTGTGCCGGCGAGGGGCCGTTCGAGCAGGTCGGCCACGGTGGCGGCGGACAGGGGGAATCCCGCGCGCAGGGTCGTCGTCGCGCACCCGATGCCCGCGCGTTCCGGGCCGACTTCGGCACCGACACCGGGCAGGGCTCGTCCCTCGATGCCGCACTCGGCGCCGCGGGCGCGGTGTTCCCGTCGATGCCCGAGGCCGGTGAGACCGAAGTCGTCGCGTACTTCGAGGAGCATGGTGAGCGCCTGCCCGAACGGGTATTCACCACCGTGGGCGACTACACGGGCGTGACCATCGACCGGGACGACGTGCGGGCCGGTGGCTTTCCCGGTGTACTCATCGCCCCGGCCTGACCGCCTGCCGCCTGCCACGTACATGTGACCGGCCCCCACCCTGACCACAGGGTGGGGGCCGATACCGTTCAGGCCAGGGGTGTCGCTCCGCGGCCAGCTCGCAGATCACCGGTTGACCGCCGCCGATGCCGTACGTGCAGGTGCCGCCGTCGTCCATACGCGTGTCCAGCCAGTATGCGTCCCTGTCCATGATCCGCATGTCCCGCATGAACGTCGCGAAGTGGTTGCCCATGGATTCCTGGTTGTGCATACCGGAGATGGCCGACCGGCCGCACACCTCGCTGAACGTGGGGTCGGTGTCGTTCAGGGAGAACAGGTGGACCATGCTGCCGTGCTTCTTGGCGTAGGTGCCGATACACGCCGCACCCGTCGGCGTGGTCCCGCCCGGGAGCAGTGCGGGGTTCAGGCCGCCCTCATCGGACGACATGCCTCCGCTGTTGTACGAGGAGGCGCACGCGAACTCGTCACAGTTCAGCGTGTCGGCCGCGTCCACCAGGGCGGAGGCGTCCCCGTCCGCCGCGGCCCATCCGGTGGGGCCGGTCCGGTTGCGGCTACGGGAGTTCTGCGCACTGTCGCCCATGTAGTACAGGGGCTTTCGGTCGGCCATCGAACCCGGGTGCTCGGAAGTGGCCTTCTGGATCAGCCACGCGTGCGCCGCGGTCGAGTTCCTCCGTGCCGCTCTCGTAGTCCATGGACCATTGATAGCCGGTCAGAAACGGGCGGATCTTCCCGTCGGCAGGCAGGACGTTCGCGTCGATCTTCACATCCGGCTTGTACAGGTACGTCTTCCCGGCAGCTGAGGCGTCCCAGGTGTACGGGGTGGTCAGCGACGCGGAATGCATCTCGCCCGGCACTCACCACGTCTTGCCCTTCCACGCGCTGTGATCGGGCTCCTGCGGCGTGCACGACTCCTGGCACAGGTGCTCCCCACCCACGAAGTTGATCTCACGGAACGCGGGGGGAATCTGCTGCGCGGGCTCGATCGTCAGGTGCTCGGTGGAGCTGTTCTGGGCTTCGCCGAGCGCGCGGACAGGGGCGCACCGGCCGAGCCCAGCGGCGGCGTCTGACAGTAGTTCGGCGGAGTGTTCAGCGATGTCGGATCGGGCGCGCTGTAGTCGGGTTCTTCAGCGGCTTTCCTGCCGCATCCGCGGTCCACACCTCGAACGTCAGCGTCGACGTGTCCCCGTCCGCGTCGGTCACCGTGTTCTTGAGCTGGACCTTCTGCGACGTCACCCGCTGGAACCCGCCGGGGGCGGCGTTGGGGTCGGGGTTGGCGGCCGGAGCCGTCATCTGGCCCTGCCCTCCCCAGAACCGTGGGGAGGGCAGGACGTTGCAGGTGTCTGTCGCGCCGCCCCCTTTCCTACGCGGTGTGATCATCGCGGGGCAACGCACCGAACCTGGGCGGTTCGGCTTCATCCGGAGCTAACGGAAGTGATCTGACGCGCGGTTGTCCGGGGCAGCGTGAGAACCTTGCGAAGGTGTCTGTGCACCGGCAACTGCCTTCGGGTGTCGCTGCGTTGGCGGACCACCTGGTGCCTCACGAGGCGGACAGAACACCAAACATCCAGTCCCGGTCCGGCTCAGCTCCCGTCCGTGAACTGCCCGAGGGGTCAAATCTGCGGGATCAGACAGGCTTCCGTGGCCGGGGCGAGATCTACGACCAGACGCTCCCCCACGCCGGAGGCCGTGGTGGCGTCCGGAGAGAGGTAGCGGAGGCTGCGCAGCTCAGCGACCGCTTTGCGGAACGCCTCGCGGCCCTCGGCAGCCAGACGCTCGTCGCGGGTGAGGGAGACCAGATCACTGATGGTGGGTTCCTGCCCAGGGGTGTAGCCGACGGCGAGTTCAGCCAGAACCCCGCGGGCACGCCACGTCAGGCGCATGTCCCGCATCGCCCGCGCGAACAGGACGGGGTCATGGGCGGGCGGGGCGGGAGGCACAGGCCACCGCGGGGGGAAAGTGCCGGGGGTGGTGCTCATTGCGGATCGGGGTCCTTCGGTGAGGCTCATTACCTGTATGGGCCTGAGCGGCGGGGTGATGCCGGCAGGTGTGGATGTGCGGCTTTGCTCTCCTTCCTCTTCCTCGACGCCATCCGTCCTGACGTGCGAGCGAACAAGGCTCCCAACCTTCAAGGAGCGCCGAGTTCAGGCCGAGCCCGTCAAGCCGGGCCTCGCCCCGGCGGGCCGCCCACAACCGTGAGCAGGTCCACGACGAAGATCAGCGTCGAGCCTGCCGGGATCAGCGGCGAGGGCGACTGCTTGCCGTAGCCGAGACGCGGGGGAACGATGATCTCGCGCCGGCCACCGACCTTCATCCCCCGCACGCCCCGGTCCCAGCCCTTGATGACCTTGCCACCGCCCACGGCGAACTTGAACGGCCGGTCCCCCTCCCAGGAGGAGTCGAACTCCCTCCCGGAGGCGAACGTCACCCCTACGTAGTGCACCTGGACGACCCTGCCCGGCCGCGCCTCGGGTCCATCCCCGACCACGAGGTCCCGGATCGTCAGTTCGGTGGGCGCGTCCCCCTCCGGAAACTCGATCACGGGCTTCGCCAGTTCACTCATCACGGTCCCATCGCTCGCCACCGGAATCCCCCGCAGGACCTGACGGTCGGCATTACCCCTGGCGGTATCCCCAACCTCCGTCAGGACAACCGTCAAGGTACCCGATCGCACCCTCCGCGCGACGTGCCGTCGCGATCGCGCAAGCCGCACCCGGTTCATGAAAACAGCAGGTCAGACCTGGTCACCCAAACGTCCGGCCGCCTGCCCGGATCGCAGGCGCCCGCATCCACGCCGACACCCGCGAGCAGCGGGAGAAAGCGGCAACCCGTCCCGCTTCTTTCGGTTTGATACCTTTCACTGGACACGCAATTCGATCGGATGTTCGTTTTTGGATCTCCGAAACGTCCGTTGTCGGCAGTAGACGCCCACGTTCTCCGATGTGCGGCGTGCCACTCAATCGGACCGGGTGACAGCTCATGGCAGGAACCGACCACGAGAAGGCGCTGGACACCGCACTCGCACAGATCGAGCGAAAGTTCGGCAAGGGTGCGGTGATGCGCCTCGGCGAGCGGCCGAACGAGCCCATCGAGGTGATCCCCACGGGATCGACCGCGCTCGACGTGGCCCTCGGCGTCGGCGGTCTGCCGCGTGGCCGTGTGGTGGAGGTGTACGGGCCGGAGTCCTCCGGCAAGACGACGCTGACGCTGCACGCCGTGGCGAACGCGCAGAGGGCCGGTGGCTCGGTGGCGTTCATCGACGCCGAGCACGCGCTGGACCCGGAGTACGCGAAGAAGCTCGGCGTCGACATCGACAACCTCATCCTGTCCCAGCCGGACAACGGTGAGCAGGCGCTGGAGATCGTCGACATCCTGATCCGCTCCGGAGCGATCGACCTGATCGTCATCGACTCCGTCGCGGCCCTGGTGCCCCGCGCCGAGATCGAGGGCGAGATGGGCGACTCGCACATGGGTCTGCAGGCCCGCCTGATGAGCCAGGCCCTCCGCAAGATCACCAGCGCGCTCAGCCAGACGAGGACGACGGCGATCTTCATCAACCAGCTGCGCGAGAAGATCGGCGTGATGTTCGGTTCGCCGGAGACCACGACCGGTGGCCGGGCGCTGAAGTTCTACGCCTCGGTGCGTCTGGACATCCGGCGGATCGAGACGCTGAAGGACGGGACCGACGCGGTCGGCAACCGTACGCGCGTCAAGGTCGTCAAGAACAAGGTCGCGCCGCCGTTCAAGCAGGCGGAGTTCGACATCCTCTACGGCCAGGGCATCAGCCGCGAGGGCGGACTGATCGACATGGGCGTGGAGCACGGCTTCGTCCGCAAGGCCGGCGCCTGGTACACGTACGAGGGCGACCAGCTCGGCCAGGGCAAGGAGAACGCCCGCAACTTCCTCAAGGACAACCCCGACCTCGCCAACGAGATCGAGAGGAAGATCCTGGAGAAGCTGGGCATCGGGGTGTCGGTGAAGGACGCGGTCACCGAGGGCACGGGCACCGGCCAGGTTCCTGACGCCGCCCGGGCCCCGGCGGGAAACGCCGCCTGACGCCCGTGGAGCGAGCGCCCCACGGGCGTCCGCGGACCGCGAAGGCCGAACTGCTCATAAGGCAAGGGTGACCGTCAGCGGAGCCGGCGGGGCAGCGGGGCGGCGGGGCGGCGGGGCGGCGGGGCGGCGGGCAAAGGCTCAGCCCGTCAGCCCGCTGATCGCGTCTCCGATGTACTTGGCGCCGAGGACGACCAGCACGGTGGTCATGATGGCCGCGTTGTGGGCGGCCATCCACGCCTTCCACTCGCCGAGCACCTTGGCCGACTTCTGACCGCCGAGGAGGTAGACGCCGAGCGGCAGGAGAGTGCAGAGCGACGCGATCAGCACCATCAGCACGGCGGCGACCGTCCTGCCGCCGGCCGAGGCCGTGCTGGAGGCGATGGAGACCGCGCCGCCGACCGCGAGGACGAGGTTCTTGGGGTTGGCCACGGCGAGGGCTGCGGCCAGACCGGCCGCCTTGGCCGGTGTGAAGCTGTCGATCGCCTTCATCCAGCGGGGTGGCTCCGTCTCGTGCCCTTCTCTTGGCCGGCCCTGCCACTGCTTGATGCCCATGAGAAGGAACAGCACGCCGAGCCCCGACTTCAGCCACAGTGTCCAGGAGGCCGGCCCGTCGTCGCCCCCCGAGGCGTCTCCGCCGGAACCGGCGAGGACGACCACCGTGACGAGTGCCGCGAGCGAGATCACCCAGCCCGCCGTGAAGGCGATGCCGTTGCCCCGGCCCTTGGGGGTGGCCAGCATGAGGATCACGGCGATCAGCGGCAGCGGGCTGATGGCGATACCGACCGCCGAGGCGAGCATCTGCCCGATGGCGTCTCCCACGGTGGCCTCAGCCCTTCGCCACGATGGGCGGCAGTTGGTAGGTGCCGTCGAGGACGGACTGCCCGGGGGTGTAGAGGCGGATCATGGGCCGGAAGTCGCCCGACGGGGCGGGCAGCCAGTTCGCCGCCTCGGCCGGGTCGTCGGGCCGCTCCCGCTGGATGAGGACGGTCAGCGAGCCGTCCTCGCCGTACACCAGGCCGGGGGTGCGGTCGCCGAGGGAGTAGCGGTCTGCCGGGTTGGCTACGAGGTAGTAGTCGGGGGTGTCGTACATGGTCACCGACCAGAACGACTCGACGGGCGGCGGCTGTTCGAAACGCAGGGTGTAGGAACGGGAGCCGTTCAGCTGCCCGCCCTCGGTGTCGGTGAAGGTGTACGCGTACACCGCCTCGTAGCCGTGGTTGCCCCACAGTCCCGTGCGCGCCGCGGCGGCCCGTACGAGGTAGGACGCCTGCCGGTCGGCGATCTTCCACCGAGGGGAGTCGATCGTGCCGGTGCCGAGGTGGTCGAGGTTGTAGTCGAACAGATGGGGGTTCGTCTCCCAGGATCCTGGCGGACGGTTGCCGTCGGCGGGCGGCTTCGACGCTGCCTCCACCCGCGCCTTTCCGGCCGCGAGCCCCTCGGTGAGGGCCTCGGCGAGGGCGGGGTCGGGGTTCACGTACGGCGAGAGGCCCTCTTCGAGGAGGCCCAGCGGCTGGAAGCGTTCCTGGTAGTCCTGGTCGGGGCGGGCGGGCGGGAAGTCCGCCATCCAGACGCGCAGTTGCTCGTAGAAGCGCAGCTGCTCGGGTACGTCGGGGTCCGGCGTCGGCAGACCCGTCCGGTGGGGGGCCGTGTCGAGCGGGGCCAGTGTGAACCGCTGTTGCAGGGCCTGGACCCGCGGCAGGTCGTCGGGTCCGTCGCAGGCGTTGCGGCCGATGACGGAGATCACGGCGGTGGGTGCTTCGATCACGCCGCGCACCCGCTCCGGGGCACTGCCGGCCCAGCCGGGCGGGACGACGAGCCAGTCGCCTTCCTCCGTGCCCGTGGGGCGCTTTCCGACGTACGCGAAGTTGTTGCTCCACGCGTCCACGAACTGTAGGACGTAGTACGCGCCGGAGGTGTCCGGGACGTGGAGCAGGACCGGGCCGCCGGACAGATCGACCTGGGCGATGGAGTAGACGGTGTCGTTGTTCACGGACACGAAGTGTGTGTCGGGGGTCGCCAGTTCGGTGGCGTGCCCGAACCGGTTGAAGGGGGTGGGCGGCAGCGCTCCGAAGCCCTGGTACAGGGACGCGGAGATCATCGACACGTCGAAGACGAGGGGGTAGCCGTAGACGTACGCGTCGGCGGCCAGATCTGCGAGGCTGTCGGTGCTGCTCGGGCTGGTCCGGCTGGTCACGGCGGGGCTCCTGTCAGGCGTCGACGCTCAGGGCGGGCAGGGTCCAGGTGCCGTCGAGGACCGAGGGCTCGGGGCCGTACACGCGGATCGCGATGGTGAAGGGCCCGTCGGGGGCGGGCAGCCAGTTCGCGACCTGCTTCGGGTCCGAGGGGCGGTCCTTGCGTACGTAGAGGGTGAGGCCGCCGTCGTCGTCGTGGACCAGCCCGGGGGTACGGTCGCCGATCGAGTAGCGGTCGATCTCGTTGGCGACGAGGAGCCGTTCGGGCAGCCGGTACATCGTGGCCGACCAGAAGGAGCGGGCCGGCGGCAGCTCCCCGGGAGCGAAGCGGATGACGTGGTCGTGTGCGGAGGCGTCGGGCGGCCGGTCGCCCCGGTCGTCCTGAGCCCATCCGGCGTACCACGCCTCCGCCGCCGGAAGACCGCACAGGCCCTTGTCCACGCCGACCGCCCGGGTCAGGTAGTCGGTGCCGTGCTCGGCGCGGGTGCCGAACCAGTGGGTGGAGTCGACCGCGTCCTTCTTCGCCTCGTCCAGGCGTTCACGGGCGTCCGCGATGCCCTGCTCGATCGCGGCGCGGATCTCCGGCTTCAGGGCGGCGGGCTCGAACTCGCCGCTGCCCGTGACACCGAGCGCGGCAAGCCGGTCCCGCAGCTCCCGCTCGCCGTCGAGGACGGGGAAGAACTGGAGCAGGAAGTCCAGCAGGGTGAAGAACTCGACCGTGCCGAGGTCCTCCTCCCGCCAGACCGGCCACACCGGTTCGTCGACCGGGGGCGGGGCGGCGGTTCCGGTGAACTCCGACAGCGGGCGCAGGAGGTACTGCTCCTGAATCGCCCGCAGGGCCGGTACGTCGTCGGCCCCGGCCAGATACGTACGGCCCAGGACGCCGACGAGAAACGTATCGGCGCGCAGCACCCCCGCGATCCCCTCGGGGACGACGCCGTCCCAGCCCGGCCCCGCGACCAGGTGGTCGCCCGCCGCCGGGCCGGTCGTGCGGGAGCCGATGTAACCGACGTACGAGGTGTCCAGGTCGTGCGGCGGCAGGACGTAGTAGCGGTCGACGGCCGGCACGGAGATCACGTACGGCTCGGCCCGCAGATCGAGCCAGGCCCAGGAGTACGGGGTGTCGTTGTTCGGCGTCACCACATCGGTGTTGGCCGGGGTGAACGGCTCCGGGTAGTGCCGGAAGCGGCCGAAGCCTCCTACGTACCGGGGGTCGGCCGGGTCGATGGCCTGGGGGTACATCGTCCGGTAGTTCCGCAGGAGCGCGAAGCCCCAGATCCAGCCCTCGGCCGCGGTCCTCCGCGCTTCCTCGTCGGTCAGCTCCGGCACGTCAGCCCTCCCTGCCCATAGCGCATGTTTCGCCTCAAAATGTCACGCTGCTTCGTGGAGCGCATCCGCAGCCCGGTCCTGTCGGGCACGGAAACGGGCAGAGCAGCCGAGCAAGGGAGCCGGGCGTGGGGATTTCCGGGTGAGCGCCGGGCAGGGACGCGGGAGCCGGCCGGTCGCCGGATGGCTGGTGGGCTACCGCAGGGGCATGCTGCGGGGTGACGTGCTGGGAGCGCTCACGGCGTGGGCGCTCATCGTCCCCGAGAGCGTGGCGTACGCGCAGATCGCCGGGGTGCCTCCGCAGAACGCGTTCTACGCGGCCCCCGTGGCCCTTCTGGTGTACGCGCTGTTCGGGCGGTCCAACTTCCTGGTCATCGGGGCGACGTCGGCCGCGGCGGTCCTGTCGGCGGCGGCCGTGTCCGAGATCAGCGGCGACCCGAAGGACGCCGTCGGCCTTTCGGCCGCTCTCGCGGTCATCGTCGGGGCGGTGCTGCTGGTCGCCGGCATCGCCCGCCTGGGGTTCATCACCAACTTCCTCGCCGAGCCCGCGCTGGTGGGCTTCCTGTTCGGGATGGCACTGACCATCGTCGTCCGGCAGGGCGCCAAACTCGTCGGCGTCCCCAGCGGGGACGGCGACTTCTTCGAGCGCCTGTGGACCCTTCTGAGCAAGGCCCCCGACTGGTCGCTCGCCACGCTCGCCGTCGGAGCGTCCGCGCTGGCGCTGCTGCTCCTGCTGGAGCGGCTCGTGCCCCGCCTGCCCGCCGCGCTGATCGTGCTCGCCCTGGCACTGGCCCTCTCCCCCGTCCTGGGCCTGAAGGACCATGGCGTCGACATCGTCGGCAGCATTCCGTCCGCCGTCCCCGTGCCGCGTCTGCCGGGCATCCCGGCCGAGGACTGGATCGCCCTGTCCGCGGGTGCGCTGGGCGTCGCCCTGGTGGTCTTCGCCGAGGCGTTCAGCATCGCCGGCCGGTTCGCTCGCGAGCACGGCCAGGAGGTCGACGCGGACCGGGAGATGGCAGCGGTCGGTCTCAGCAACATCGCCGTCGGTCTCGTGCGCGGTTTCGTCGTCTCGGGCAGCGCTTCGCGCAGCGCCGCGGCGATCGGCGCGGGCGGCCGTACCCCGATGGTGTCCCTGATCGCCGCGGGCCTGATCCTGCTGACCGGAGCCTTCCTCACCCCGCTCTTCACCGACCTGCCCGAGCCGGTCCTGGGCGCCATCGTGATCGTCGCCGTACGCGGCTTCATGAGGGTGGGCGAGCTGCGCCGGTACGCCGCCCTGGACCGGCGGAGCCTGTGGGTGGCGCTCACCGCGCTGATCGGCGTCCTGCTCTTCGACCTGCTGCCCGGGCTGCTGCTCGCCGTGACCCTGTCCCTCGTGCTCTTCATCAGCGCCGCCGGCCGCCGCGACGTCGCCGTCCTCGGACGGCTTCCCGGCACCCGCCTGTACGCCGACATCGCCCAGCATCCGGACGCGGCCACCACCGCCGGCGTGCTCGCCGTGCGGCCCGACGGCAGCCTGTTCTTCGGCAACGTCAACCGCGTCCGCCTCGCCGTCCGCGACCGGGTCGCACACACCGCCCCACCACCCCGAGCCGTCGTCCTGGACCTGACCAGCAGCTACCGGCTCGGCATCCCGGTCCTCGACACACTGGACGAGCTGCGGGAGGAACTGGCGGGGAAGGACATCACCCTGCACCTGGCCCACGTACGGGCACGGGCCGAACAGGACCTGACCCGGCACGCCCTGACGGACCGCGTCGGACCGTACGGTCTCCATCGCACCGTCGACGACGCGGTCTCGGCGGCGACGGGCGGACCGGTCTGACCAGCGGGCCGGGCCACCCTCTCAGTGGCTGACAGGAACCCCGGAGGCCGGGGATTCCGGGACGCCGAGCCGCTGGGCATCCTTTTCCGGGCGCATGAAGAGGGCCGCCAGGAGGCCGGTGCCCAGGAGCAGCGCCGCCGTGACGAACCAGCCGTCGCAGTTGGTGCGGATCCTTCTCTGCAATCCCACCGAAGGGACCGAACTAACCCAGGAAACTCAACCGCACCTGACGCTCCGGATTGTCCCTGTTCGTGTCGACCAGGCAGACCGACTGCCAGGTCCCCAGCTCCAGCCGGCCCCCGATCACCGGCAGCGTGGCGTGGGGCGGGACCAGGGCGGGGAGTACGTGGTCGCGGCCGTGGCCGGGGCTGCCGTGGCGGTGTTGCCAGCGGTCGTCGGCGGGGAGCAGGTGGTGGAGGGCGGCCAGGAGGTCGTCGTCGCTGCCCGCGCCGGTCTCCAGTACGGCGATGCCGGCCGTGGCGTGGGGGACGAAGACGTTGAGCAGGCCGTCGCGGCCGGGCGCGGTGCGGGTGAGGAACTCCTCGCAGGCGCGTGTCAGGTCCGTGACGCTCTCGGCCGTACCCGTGGTGATGTTCAGGACCGTGGTGGTGAAGGAATCGGACATGCCTCCATCTTCACCCCGCAGGGGTGAGATGAGCCGTCCACGCTCCGAGACGCCATTGACCGTGTCCCAACCGGATGGCTACGTTCAGCGCCATGTTCCGATCAGCTCTGCTCACTTCGCGCGGTCACATCGACCTGCTGCGTGTGGCATCCGCCGCGTGTTGTCGCGGCTGCTGACGTACTCTCAGCGACCTTTCTCCCAGCGGCTTCCGGGCTGTCTCCGGCCGCACGGCCGCGCCTGCGGTATTCCTTCGCTCGCCCTGCCGTAGTCGCGTCCGGCTCCGTGCCGCCCAGCGATCGCTGAGCGCGCCGCCCTCTCCTGCATTTCGCCGTCCCGGCTGCCCTTCCTCCGGTCGGGCATGGCGTGGGGTGCGGGGTACGGGGTGCCCCGGCGTGTCCGCGATCGTCCCGTCCTCTCCTTGCTTCGCCCTCTCCTCCCCTTCCCCTCTCCTCCCCTCGCCTCTTCGCCCCTTCGCCCCGCATCCGTGCGGCCTTCCGTGGAGCCCCCATGACCGTCAGCCATGCGCCACCACCACCCGCGCTGTCCGAAGCCCCGGAGAAGGACTCCGCGCCGACACGCACCCCGCCCGATCTCGAGGCGGTCGTTCCGGCGTCCGTCCGCCGGTCGCGGCTGCGGGCCGCCCCGCGGTGGGTGCGGCGAGCCGTGGGGCCGTTGGTGTTGCTCGCGTTGTGGCAGGTGTTCAGCGCCACCGGGGTGCTGCATCCCGATGTGCTCGCCTCTCCCGGGACCATCGCCCGCGCGGGCGCCGACCTGGTGGCCGACGGGACGTTGCCCGCCGCCATGGGGGTCTCGCTCCAACGGGTGGTCGTGGGGCTCCTGCTCGGCGGGGTCGTCGGGACCGTGCTCGCGCTCGTGTCGGGGCTGTCGCGGCTCGGGGAGGACCTGGTCGACGCGACCGTGCAGATGCTGCGTACCGTGCCCTGGGTGGGGCTGATCCCGCTGTTCATCATCTGGCTCGGGATCGGCGAGGCGCCGAAGGTGGCGCTCATCGCGCTCGGGGTCGCCTTTCATCTGTATCTCAATGTCTATGCGGGGATTCGGGGCGTTGACGCCCAACTCATCGAAGCAGGCGAGTCGTTGGGGCTCGGGCGGTGGGGGCTCGTACGTCATGTGGTGCTGCCGGGGGCGTTGCCCGGGGCCATGACCGGGCTGCGCTACTCGCTGGCGACGGCCTGGCTCGCGCTCGTCTTCGGTGAGTCCATCAACGCCGACGCCGGTATCGGCTTCCTGATGAACCAGGCCCGCGAGTTCTTCCGGACCGATGTGATCGTCGTCTGTCTCGTCGTGTACGCCTTCCTCGGCCTCACCGCCGACGTCATCGTCCGGATCCTCGAAAGGCTGCTGCTGCAATGGCGACCGACCTTCACCGGCCAGTGAAAACCACTCCTGCCGCTGGCCCCGCGCTGTTGGCCGATGACCCGGAAGCCGCCGTACGGGTCGAAGGGCTCACCCGCGCCTTCGACGGGCGTGCGGTCATCGACGACCTCGATCTCACCCTGAGAGCAGGCGAGTTCACCGCGCTGCTCGGGCGCAGCGGCTGCGGCAAGTCGACGCTGCTGCGGGTGCTGGCCGGGCTCGACCGTGAGATCTCGGGCACCGTCCTGGTGCCCCGCCGGCGCGCGGTGGCGTTCCAGGCCCCGCGCCTGATGCCCTGGAAGCGGGTCTGGCGCAACGTACTGCTCGGGCTACCGGGCAAGCCCGAACGCGCCGTCGCCGAGCAGGCGTTGGCGGAGGTCGGGCTGGCGGAGCGAGCGGGTGCGTGGCCCAAGACGCTGTCCGGCGGAGAGGCGCAGCGCGCCTCGCTGGCCAGGGCGCTGGTGCGGGAGCCCGATCTGCTGCTGCTCGACGAGCCCTTCGGCGCGCTGGACGCGCTGACCCGGATCAAGGCCCAGCAGCTGGTGGCCGAACTCTGGCAGCGGCGCGGTTGCGCGGTCCTCCTGGTCACCCATGACGTGGACGAGGCCCTGCTGCTGGCCGACCGGGCGCTGGTGATGCGGGACGGGCGGATCGCGTACGACACGCCCGTCACGCTCGACCGGCCGCGCGGGGTCGGCTCCCCCGGGTTCGCCGACCTGCGCTCCCGGCTGCTGACCGAACTCGGCGTCGAGGGCGAGGGCGGCCCTGAGAGCGAGGGCCGTGCCCACGGCGAGCCGGGCGCCGATGAGCCGGGCGCCGGCGAGGCACGGTCCGAGGTCGCCGCCCCGTCCGGCCCGGGCCTGACGAAGAACCCCGACGCATCACCCGCACACCCCCGTCACGGAGACGTCTCATGAAACGCCGTACCCTGCCCGCCCTGCTCCTTCCCCTCGCCCTGCTCCTCTCCGCGTGCGGCGGCGCCTCGTCCGCGAACTCGGGTGGCAGCACGGACGGGAAGGGCAGCCTGACCCTCAACGTCGGTGACCAGAAGGGTGGTTACGAGGCGATCCTGCGGGCCTCCGGCGAGCTCGACGACCTCGACTACCGCATCAAGTGGTCCACGTTCACCTCGGGGCCGCCCCTGCTGGAGGCCGTGAGCGCCGGGGCCGTGGACATCGGGGGCGTCGGCAACACCCCGCCCGTCTTCGCCGCCGGGGCCGACTCGAACATCGCCGTCGTCGGCGCCACCCACGGCTCATCGGCCGGTGAGGCCATCGTCGTACCCAAGGACTCGCCGCTGAAGAAGCCCGCCCAGCTCAAGGGCAAGTCGATCGCCGTGGCGCAGGGCAGTTCGGCCCACTTCCAGCTGGTCGCCTCGCTCAAGGAGGCCGGGCTCGGGATCACGGACGTGAAGCTGAACTACCTCCAGCCCGCCGACGCGCTCGCCGCGTTCAGCCGGGGCAAGGTGGACGCCTGGGCGATCTGGGACCCGTACACCTCGCAGGTCCTGCGCACGGCGGACGCCCGGGTGCTCACGACCGGCGAAGGGGTCGTCAACGGCCTCGGGTTCCAGGTCGCCTCACCCGCCTCGCTCAAGGACGGGAAGAAGTCGAAGGCCATCGGCGACCTGCTCGTCCGGCTGGAGCGCGCCCAGAAGTGGGTCTTCGAGCACCCGGAGGAGTGGGCGAAGGTCTGGGCGAAGGAGACCGGGCTTCCCTACGAGGTGGCGCTGGACGCCGTGAAGCTCACCTACGGCACCCGCGTCCCCGTCGCGATCGACGCCGCGGCCATCGCCTCCGAACAGGAGATCGCCGACACCTTCGCCGAACTGAAGTTGATCCCGCGGAAGTTCGACTTCGAGGACTACGTCGACAACCGCTTCAACCGCGATCTTCCCCCTTCCTCCACCGCACCGCGCTCCTACGGAAAGGCCTCCTCGTGAACGTCCATCTGCACTGGTTCCTGCCCACCGGGGGCGACGGCCGGACGCTCGTCGACCGGCACGCCTACACCGACGGCGGCATCAAGCGCGACCGGATCACCCCGGTGAGCGGCGTGCGGGCCCCGGACATCGAGTATCTGGCCCAGATCGCGAAGGCCGCCGAACAGCTCGGCTTCGAGGCCGTGTTGACGCCCACGGGTACGTGGTGCGAGGACGCCTGGCTGACCACGGTGGCGCTCGCCCAGCACACCGAGCGGCTCAAGTTCCTGGTGGCGTTCCGGCCGGGGGTCATCTCGCCCGTGCTGGCCGCGCAGATGGCCGCCACCTATCAGCGGATCACCCGGGGGCGGCTGCTGCTCAACGTGGTGACCGGGGGTGACTCCACGGAGCAGCGGCGGTTCGGGGACCATCTGGACCACGACCGGCGTTACGCCCGCACCGCGGAGTTCCTGTCGGTGGTGCGGGGCGCCTGGAGCGGGCAGCCGTACGACTTCGACGGGGAGCACTACCAGGTGGAGGGCGGGCTGACCGCGCTGCCGCCGGACCCGCTGCCGGAGATCTTCTTCGGCGGGTCCTCGGCTGCCGCCGGTCCGGTGGCGGCCGCCCACGCCGATGTCTATCTGACCTGGGGCGAGCCGCCGGCCGCCGTGAAGGAGAAGATCGACTGGATTCGCGGCCTGGCGGAGGAGCAGGGGCGCACGGTCCGGTTCGGTATCCGGCTGCACACCATTTCGCGGGACTCCTCGCGGGAGGCGTGGGCCACCGCCGACCGACTGCTGGGCGACCTCGATCCGGACACGATCGCGGCGGCGCAGCAGGCGCTGGGGAAGAGCGAGTCGGTCGGGCAGCAGCGGATGCTGGCGCTGCACGGCGGTTCGCGGGACAAGCTGGAGATCGCGCCGAACCTCTGGGCGGGTGTGGGTCTGGTGCGCGGCGGGGCCGGGACCGCGCTGGTGGGCAGCCACGCGGAGGTCGCGGACCGGATCGAGGAGTACCACGCGCTGGGCGTGGAGCACTTCGTGCTCTCCGGGTATCCGCATCTGGAGGAGGCGTACTGGTTCGGCGAGGGGGTCACGCCCGAGCTGGCCCGGCGCGGGCTGCTGTCGACCGTGCCCGCGTCGCCGCTGCTGGGCGGGACCGGCGCCGAGAGCCGGACCACCGCCCCGGCTCCGGGCGGGGCGCCGCTGCTGCTGGCCGGGGGCCGCTGAGACCGCCGCCGGGACCTGATCACCGGCGGTGAACGAGGTCGGGGCTCCGGGGTCTCCCCCGTACGGGAAGATCCCGGAGCCCCGAACAGTTAGTAGAAGCGTGAACATTTCTGGGGTGCGCGAGCTGGACGTGGTCGTGATCGGCGCGGGGCAGGCGGGGCTGTCCGCCGCCCACCACCTGCGCCGCGTCGGGCTGGAGCCGGACGTCGGCTTCGTCGTGCTGGACCATGCGCCCCGGCCGGGCGGGGCATGGCAGTTCCGCTGGCCCTCGCTGACGTACGGCAAGGTCCACGGGATGCACGCGCTGCCGGGCATGGAGCTGACCGGCGCCGACCCCGACCGGCCCTCGTCCGAGGTGATCGGCGCGTATTTCGCCGCGTACGAGGAGCGCTTCGACCTGCGGGTCCACCGCCCGGTGGAGGTGAGCGCCGTACGGGAGGGAAGCGGCGGGCGGCTGCTCGTGGAGACGTCCGAGGGGACGTATGCGCCGCGGGCCCTGATCAACGCGACCGGCACCTGGGACCGGCCGTTCTGGCCGCGCTATCCGGGCCAGGAGACATTCCGGGGGCGGCAGTTGCACACGGCGAACTACCCGGGGCCCGAGGAGTTCGCGGGGCAGCGCGTCCTGGTGGTCGGGGGCGGTGCCTCCGGTACGCAGCATCTGATGGAGATCGCCGAGTACGCGGCCGACACCTTCTGGGTGACCCGCAGCGAACCGATCTTCCACGAAGGGCCGTTCACCGAGGAGTGGGGGCGGGCGGCCGTGGCGATGGTGGAGGAGCGGGTACGCAACGGGCTGCCGCCGCGCAGTGTGGTCAGCGTGACCGGGCTGCCGATGACCGATGCGGTGCGGCGGGCCCGGGAGGAGAGGGTGCTGGACCGGCTGCCGATGTTCGACCGGATCACGCCGACCGGTGTGGCCTGGGACGACGGTCGCGTGGTCGAGGCCGATGTGATCCTCTGGGCCACCGGGTTCCGGCCCGCCGTGGAGCATCTGGCGCCGCTGAAACTCCGCGAGCCCGGTGGCGGCATCCGGGCCGAGGACACCCGTGCCGTCCGCGACGGGCGCGTGCATCTTGTCGGGTACGGCCCGTCCGCCAGCACCATCGGCGCCAACCGCGCGGGCCGTGCGGCGGTCCGGTCGGTCATGCGGCTGCTGAAGGAGTCCGGCGGCGAGCGGACGGAGCGGGAAGCGGGGGCGGCCGTCGCCGCGCCTGTGCCCGGGGCCTGATTCCCTCCGCCCTCGTCCGCCCTCCTCCGTCGGTGGACGCGGTCAGCTCGTGGTGGCGGAGCCGCGGGTGCGGTTGAACGCCTCGACGTTCTTCTGCTGCTCGTCGTAGCTTTCGGTGAACCGGGTGTCGCCGGGGCCGACCGTGACGAAGTACAGCCAGGGTCCGGGCGTGGGGCTGACGGCCGCGCGCAGCGCCTCCTCCCCCGGGTTGCCGATGGGCGTCGGCGGCAGGCCCTTGATCCGGTAGCTGTTGTACGGGCTGTCCAACTGGGTGTCGGCGGTCGTCGTGTCCAGGGTGGAGCGTTTGAGGGCGTAGTTGATGGTGGAGTCCATCTGCAGCGGCATGTCCTTGAGCAGCCGGTTGTAGACGACCCGGGCCACCTTGCCCATGTCGGACGCGGTGTCGGCCTCGGCCTGGACGATGCTGGCGATCGTGATCGTGTCGTAGACGGAGACGTTGTTGCGCTGGGCGCCCGCCGTGACGTGGTCCGCGCCGAAGTGCTTGCGGGCGGTGTCGGCCATGTAGCGCAGCAGACCGGCGGGCTCGGTCCCGGCGTCGATGGGATACGTGGCCGGGAAGAGGTATCCCTCGGGGTTGCCGGCGGCCTGGTCGGGCAGGGCCAGATCCACCGTCGACGCGGCCTTCCGCGTGCTGCCGGACTTCAGGCCGAGCGCCTTGTCGACGGCCTCGTACACCTGCGAGGCGCGACGGCCCTCGGGAATCATCAGGGTGCTCTGCGGGCTCTCCTCCTCCTGCTTCTGCCGCTCGTCCGATCCGGTCAGGGACAGCGGGATCAGGACGGCGGCCGACACGACGAGCAGTGCGCCGACGACCAGGACGATCTTCCCCCGGCGGGTCGGGCGGAGTCTGCGGCGGGGGCGGGCGTCCGGGGACTCGTTCACCATGCGGGCACGTTAACCCGGGGTACGGGCCGTGGCCGGTAGCTCCGCCACGGCGTCGGCTCCGGCGACACGAACGCCGTACCGCACGAACAAGGGATCGGGCGTTCGGGTGTTCGCTGGAACGTGTGATCGTCAGGGGATTCGTTGCTGTTCACTCGTCGGGGGCGTGATGATTGCAGAGCGCAGTCAACGGGCTGCAGACCGCTACTGCGCAGTCCCAGAGATGCACCATGTACAAGGAGAAAGACCAGATGAACTTCCTGACCAACCTGCTTGCCGGCGTCGTCCACTTCGTGGGTTGGCTCGTCTGACCATTGCTCCACCCGGCGCCGTCGCTCCCCGTCCCACGGGAGCGGCGGCGCCGCTGCGTTTACGTGAAGGGCGGCAGTGCGGTGAACTCGGGTGCGACCGTCACCGTCGTCGCGAGCACGTCGAGCGTCCGGCGGACCCGGGTGAGCGGGTGGTCCGGGAACTCCGTGTCCCACTGGGCGTGGTCCGCCGCGTGGAAGGGCAGCCCGCCCTGGACCTCGGGGGCGTAGGGGTGCGGCCGGAAGTACTGGTCGGGGCCGAGCTTGGCCAGCACCACGGCTTCCCGCATGCCCGTCATGCCGCGCTCCGCCGCCTGGATCTTCACCACGGTGCTGCATCCGGCGCGCGGCACGGTGAAGCTGCCGATGAACGCCTGGCCGCTGGGCTGTCCCGGCAGCGGCAGTTTGAGTATCTGGCGCAGGGCGGGCAGCTCGCCCAGTCGCTTCACCGACGCCTCGATGAGCCCGCCGCCCGCTTGTGCGGTGAAGTGGGTGAGGCCGTGGCGCAGGGCCGGGCCGTCGTCCAGGGCCGCCGGCAGATCCGGCGGCAGGTCGAAGAAGTGCAACGACAGCACATCGCCGTGGTCGTTCAGCCAGGTGCCGGTGTCCACGGTCCGGTAGCCGGGGAGTTCCACCCCGAGAAGAGCTCTCATGCGCGGCGATCATGCCGTACGCGCTCCGCGCCGGTCGCGTCAGGGGGCCGGCACCGGGGCCGGGTGGGTGTCGCGGCGGATCAGGGCGGCGTAGCGGCCGTCGCGGTCGAGCAGCTCCTCGTGCGTACCGCGCTCGGCGGCCAGGCCGTCCTCCAGGACGACGATCTGGTCAGCGTCGCGGACGGTGGAGAGGCGGTGCGCGATGGTGAGCGTGGTCCGTCCGGCGGACAGGGCGTCGATCGCTTCCTGCACGGCCTGTTCGGTACGGGTGTCGAGCGCGCTGGTCGCCTCGTCGAGGATGAGCACCGGCGGGTCGCGCAGGATGGTCCGGGCGATGGCGAGGCGCTGCTTCTCGCCGCCCGAGAAGCGGTAGCCGCGCTCGCCGACGAGGGTGTCGTAGCCGTCGGGCAGGGAGGCGATGTGGTCGTGGATCTGCGCGGCGCGGGCCGCGGCCTCGATCTCCTCGTCGGTGGCGTCCGGCTTGGCGAAGCGCAGATTGTCGGCGACCGAGGCATGGAAGAGGTAGGTCTCCTGGGAGACGACGCCGACCGCTCGGGCGAGGGTGTCGAAGTCCAGGTCGCGGACGTCGACCCCGTCGAGCGTGACCCGGCCGCCGGTGACGTCGTACAGCCGGGGGACGAGGTAGCTCAGGGTGGACTTGCCGGAACCGGTGGAGCCGACGACCGCGAGGCTGCCGCCCGCGGGGACGGTGACGTCGATGCCGGTCAGCGTCGGGCCGTTCTTCTCGTCGTAGCTGAAGTCGACGTCCTCGAAGGCGATCTCGCCGCGGATCTTCTCCAGGCGGACCGGCTTCTCCGGTTCGGTGATGTCCACCGTGAGGTCGAGGTATTCGAAGATGCGCTGGAAGAGGGCGAGGGAGGTCTGCATCTGCACGCCGGTGGAGAGCAGGCTGACCGCCGGGCGGAACAGTCCCTGCTGGAGCGTGACGAAGGCGACCAGGGTGCCGAGGGAGACGGCGGTGGCACCGGACTGGAGGGTGAGTCCCGCCGCCCAGTAGATGACGGCGGGCATGGCGGCCATCACGATGCCGATCGTGGACATCCGCCAGCGGCCGGCCATGTTGGAGCGCACTTCGAGGTCGACCAGGCGCTCGGACTCCTCGGCGAAGCCCTGGGTGAGGGAGTCGGAGCGGCCCATCGTGCGGCCGAGGAGGATGCCGCTGACCGAGAGGGACTCGGTGACCGTGGCGGCCATCGCGGCCATCTGCTTCTGGCGCTGGGTGGTGATCCTCTTGCGCTCGCGGCCGACGCGGCGGCTGATCGCGACGAAGACCGGCAGCAGGAGCAGCGAGACGACGGTGAGCCGCCAGTCGAGGGCGAGCATGGCGACGACGGTCGCGATGACGGCCGTGAGGTTGGAGACCAGCGAGGTCGCGGTGGAGGTGACCGTCGCCTGCATGCCGCCGATGTCGTTGGCGATGCGGGACTGGACCTCGCCCGTGCGGGTGCGGGTGAAGAAGGCGAGCGGCATCCGCTGGAGCTGGGCGTAGACGGCGGTGCGCAGGTCGTGCATGACGCGCTGACCGACAGTGGTCGAGATCAGGGTCTGGAGCACGCCGAAGACACTGGTCATCACGGCGGTGAGGATCATGCCGAGCGCCAGCAGCGTCAGCAGGCCCGTGCGTCCCTGCGGGATGGCGGTGTCCAGAATCTCGCGCAGCAGGAACGGGGAGGCGACCGACACCAGGGAGGAAGCGCCGACCAGCAGGCCGACGGCGGCGAGGCGGCCGCGGTAGGGGTGGAAGAGGCGGAGGATGCGGCGCACCTCGGCGGGCGGCCGGTCGGCGGCGGAGTGGGCATCGGGCGGGGGCGTCCACGTGGGTTCGTCGGGTTTCATGGGCTCCTTCGTCGGGCGTGAGGCGCGGCCGGGCAGTCCCGGCCTCGCACATAGAGAGCCTAGCTCATTGTTACCTATACTCACAATGAACAAGGTCCTGATATTGTTCCCGTATGGACGCCCCAGATTCCCCCGGCTCGCTCGACTCCCCCAGTCCGCCCGGTCCGCCCGGTTCCGCCGGCTCCCCCGACACCGACGGCATGCTCGCCGAGCAGCTGCTGCGGCTGACCCGCCGGCTGCACCGCATCCAGAGCCGCCAGCTGGAGCCGATCGACATCACTCCGGCCCAGTTCCGGCTGCTGCGGACGGTCGCGAGTTACGACGCGGCCCCCCGGATGGCCGATCTCGCCCGCCGCCTGGACGTCGTTCCGCGCGCCGTGACGACGCTGGTCGACGCGCTGGAGGCGAGCGGCCGGGTCCGCCGCGCCCCGGACCCCGACAGCCGCCGCGTGGTCCGCATCGAGATCACGGACGAGGGACGCGCCACGCTGCGGTCCCTGCGCAGCGCGCGCCGGGCGGCCGCAGAGGAGATCCTGGCTCCATTGACCACTGATCAGCGCGAGGTGCTCGGAGGGCTGCTGTCCGCTCTGGTCGACGGGATGCCGGAACGCCACTGCTGAGCACCCGCGCCGAGCCACCGAGCCGCAGAGCCGCGGAGGAGAGGCCGATATGCCGCTGCTGGAGCCCGACCCGGAAGCCCTGCGCCCCGGAACGGCACGGGAGCCCGCCCCCGACCGGGTCACCGACCGCAGCGCCGAGGGCACCCCGGAGCCGCTGCGCGGCGAGCTGACGGCCCTGCTCGGTGCGGACAAGGTGCTGTGGAAGATCTCCGATCTCGTGCGGTACGCCTCCGACGCCAGCCCCTACCGCTTCCTCCCCCGGGTCGTGCTGGTCCCCGAGGATCTCGACGACGTCTCCGCGATCCTGTCGTACGCCCACGGCAAGGGCCGTGACGTGGTCTTCCGGGCCGCCGGCACCAGCCTCAACGGCCAGGCGCAGGGCGAGGACATCCTCGTCGACGTACGCCGCCACTGGACCGGCGTCGAGGTGCTGGACGACGGGGCGCGGGCCAGGATCGGGCCGGGGACGACGGTCATGCGGGCCAACGCCACCCTCGCCCGGTACGGCAGGCTGCTGGGCCCCGACCCGGCCAGCGCCATCGCCTGCACGGTCGGCGGGGTCGTCGCCAACAACGCCTCGGGCATGACGGCGGGCACCACCCGTAACTCCTACCGGACGCTCGCCTCGCTCACCTTCGTCCTGCCGAGCGGCACCGTCGTCGACACCGCCGACCCGGCCGCCGACGAGGAACTGGCCCACGCCGAGCCGGAGCTGTGCGCGGGGCTGATGGAGCTGAAGGCGGAGATCGAGGCGGACGAGGAGCTGGCCGCCCGGATCCGCGCGAAGTACACGATCAAGAACACCAACGGCTATCGCCTGGACGCCTTCCTCGACGGGTCGACGCCGGTGGAGATCCTGCGGGGGCTGATGGTGGGCTCCGAGGGGACGTTCGGCTTCATCTCGGAGGTCGTCTTCGACACCCTGCCGCTGGACCGGCGGATCTCCAGCGCCCTGCTGTTCTTCCCGTCCCTCACCGCCGCCGCGGCCGCCGTGCCCCGGTTCAACGAGGCGGGGGCCATCGCCGTGGAGCTGATGGACGGCAACACCCTGCGCGCCTCGGTCAGCGTGCCGGGCGTTCCGGCCGACTGGGCGGCCCTGCCCCGGACCACGACCGCACTCCTGGTGGAGTTCCGGGCGGCCGACGAGGCGGGCCTGGAGGCGTTCGAGCGGGCGGCCGACGCCGTCGTCGCCGATCTGGACCTCGTCGTCCCGGCCGCTTCGGTGACCAACACGTTCACCCGCGACGCCGGAACGATCGCCGGGTACTGGAAGGCCCGCAAGGCGTTCGTCACGGCGGTCGGCGGGTCCCGGCCCTCGGGCACCACGCTGATCACGGAGGACTTCGCGGTGCCGCCCGCCCGGCTGGCGGACGCCTGCGAGGCGCTGCTCGAGCTCCAGCCGCGCCACGGCTTCGACGCCGCCGTGGCCGGTCACGCCGCGCACGGCAATCTGCACTTCCTCCTCGCGTTCGACGCGGGGAAGCCGGCCGATGTCGAGCGGTACGACGCGTTCATGCAGGAGTTCTGCGCGCTGGTCGTGGACCGTTTCGACGGGTCGCTCAAGGCGGAGCACGCCACCGGACGCAATATCGCGCCGTTCCTGGAGCGGGAGTGGGGGCCGCGCGCCACCGAGCTGATGTGGCGGACGAAGCAGGTCATCGACCCCGCCGGGGTGCTCGCCCCGCGCATCGTCCTGGACCGGGATCCGCGGGCCCATCTGCGGGGCCTGAAGACCATTCCGAAGGTGGAAGCGGTCGCCGACCCGTGCATCGAGTGCGGCTTCTGCGAACCGACCTGCCCCAGCGAGGATCTGACGACCACTCCGCGCCAGCGGATCGTGCTGCGCCGGGAGATGATGCGCCAGGCGGACGGTTCACCGGTGGAGGCCGGACTCCTGGACGCCTATGGCTACGACGCCGTGGACACCTGCGCCGGGGACTCCACCTGCAAGCTCGCCTGCCCGGTCGGCATCGACACCGGGGCGATGATGAAGGGCTTCCGGCACCGCCGGCACACCCCGCGCGAGGAGCGGATCGCCGCGCTCACCGCGAAGAACTTCCGGGTGGTGGAGGCCTCGGCGCGGCTCGCCGTGGCGGCGGCCGACACGGTCGGGACGCGGGTGGGCGACGGTCCGCTCCAGGCCGTGACACGGCTCGCCCGCAAGGCCGTGCGCCCCGACCTCGTACCGGAGTGGCTGCCGCAGATCCCCGGCGCGGCGGCCCGGCGGCTGCCGCGCACCACCCGTGTCGGGGCGAGCGCGGTCTACTACCCGGCCTGCGTCAACCGCATCTTCGCCGGGCCCGACGGCCACCCCGGCCTGCCCCTGGCCGAGGCGGTCGTCGCGGTGTCCGGGCGAGCCGGGAAGCCGGTGTGGATCCCCGAAGACGTCGCGGGGACGTGCTGCGCGACGATCTGGCACTCCAAGGGGTACGACGCGGGCAACAGGATCATGGCGAACCGGATCGTGGAGGCCGCGTGGGCCTGGACGGCGGGCGGCACGCTGCCCCTGGTCGTGGACGCGTCCTCGTGCACGCTCGGCATCGCCGATGAGGTGGTGCCCTACCTCACCGAGGACAACCGGGCGCTGCACCGCGAACTGACCGTCGTGGACTCGCTGGTGTGGGCGGCCGAGGAGCTGCTGCCGGAACTGACGGTGTTCCGCACCGTCGGGTCGGCCGTCGTGCATCCGACCTGTTCGATGGAGCACCTGGGCGATGTGGGGCAGTTGCGCGCGCTGGCGGAGGCCTGCGCGGAGGAGGTCGTGGTGCCGGACGACGCGGGGTGCTGCGCGTTCGCGGGCGATCGGGGCATGCTGCACAAGGAGTTGACCGACTCGGCGACGGCCAAGGAGGCAGCCGAGGTCGGCCGCCGCCCCTACGACGCCTACCTGTCGGCGAACCGGATGTGCGAGATCGGCATGGAACGCGCCACCGGACACCCCTACCGCTCGGCGCTGATCGAGCTGGAGCACGCCACCCGGCCGACCGTGCGCTGAGCCTCCGACGGCAGGCGCGAACACCCCCACCGGCCTGCACAACTGAGCGTTCCGAGGCCCCAATTGGTTCAACCAGTTGGGGCTTCGGCGTGCCGTGACGAAAGTCCAAGGTTTGCGGACGAGAGTCCAAATACTTCCCTTGCGCACCATCAGCCTCACCCTCCAGGGTCCTTACCGAGACCCGGTCCCCGCGCTCGTCATCCGTACGGGGACCGGACGCGCTCGCGCACCGTCTGAACCCCCAACCCCACCTGGAGGCTCGATGAACGACGACGCCCGGCCCGCACCGGACCCGCAGGACATACCCCCGCACAGCGGCGCGGCCGACGAGACGGCCCGGCAGGACCCCAGTCGCCGTTCGGTGCTGTGGACCACGGCGGGCGTGGCGGGGGCCGGACTCGGCCTCGGCGCACTGGGCGGGGGCACCGCGTCGGCGGCCGGGGCGACCGCCCCGGAGGCGGTCTCCGCCGCGGAAGCGGTCGCCGCCGCTCCCGCCCGGCAGGGCCGCACGATGGCGGGCGTCCGCTTCGAGGGACGCTCCACGGTCCGGGTCGGCATCGTGGGCCTGGGCAACCGGGGCGGCAGCATGATCGACCTCTTCCTCGCCGTCCCGGGCGTCCAGGTGAAGGCGGTCTGCGACCCGGTCCGGGACAAGGCGGAGAAGGCCGCCGCAAAGGTGACGGCCGCCGGTCAGCCCGCCCCCACGGTCTACGCCAAGGGCGAGGACGACTACGAGAACCTCTGCAAGCGCGGCGACATCGACTTCGTCTATGTGGCGACGCCCTGGGAACTGCACTTCCCGATGGCGAAGGCGGCGATGCTGAACGGGAAGCACGTCGGCGTGGAGTGCCCGATCGCCATGCGGCTGGAAGAGCTCTGGCAGCTGGTGGACCTCTCCGAGCGGACCCGGCGGCACTGCATGCAGCTGGAGAACTGTTGTTACGGCAAGAACGAGATGCGGGTGCTGCGCATGGCGCACGCGGGTCTCTTCGGCGATCTGCTGCACGGGGCGGGGGCCTACAACCACGATCTGCGCGGGCTGATGTTCGACCCCGACTACTACGAGGGCCCGTGGCGGCGGCTGTGGCACACCCGGCTGCGCGGTGACCTCTACCCCAACCACGGGTTCGGGCCGGTCGCCAACTACATGGACGTCAACCGGGGCGACCGGGCCGTGAGCATCACGAGCATCGGCACACCGGCCCTGGGGCTCGCCGAGTACCGCAAGGAGCACATGCCGCCCGGCGACCCCAGCTGGAAGGAGTCGTACATCGGGGCCGACCGGACGATCAGCCTCGTACAGACGGCCAAGGGGCGGGTGATCCGGCTGGAGCACGATGTGTCGACGCCGCACCCGTACTCCCGTATCAACAGCCTCGGCGGAACCCGGGGCGTGTTCGAGGACTACCCGGAGCGGATCTACCTCGAGCCCGACGACACGGACGACCAGTGGGCGGACTTCTCGAAGTACGCCGAGTGGGACCACTGGCTGTGGAAGGAGCACGCCAACCCGCCGGGCGGCCACGGCGGCATGGACTACATGATGGTCTTCCGGCTGATGCAGTGCATGCGGCTCGGCCTGGTCCCCGACTTCGACGTGTACGACGCGGCGACCTGGACGGCCCCCGTACCGCTGAGCCATCTCTCCATCAAGGCCAAGGGCGCGCCGCTGCCGATCCCGGACTTCACCCGGGGCGAGTGGAAGAAGGCCCGGTCCGGCATGGACTCCGAGAAGCCGGTGGAGTGACGCCTCCGGGGTCCCGCGCCGACCGGGCACGGGACCCCGCAGAGCATCCCGGGGCCGGAGAAAACCGGTTGCCGCGGAACGGGACGAACAGGGAACCTTGCGCGTCACCCCGTTCTTCGAGATCCACCCGGATCTCCGTTTCACAAGCCCTGGGACGTCATGCAGATTCGCGACCTTCCGTATTCGGATCCCGGCGACCCCGATGTCCGTTCAGGCCCCCGATTCCTGTACTGGCTCGGGCGCAACCAGCTCGCGGGGCAGCTGAAGTCCCTCTCCTGGGGGCTGCTGCACCAGTTGGGCATCGCCGGTCTCCCGGTCACCGTGGGGCTCGCCGTCCAGGCCGTGATCGACCGCTCCGGGGGGCGGCTCGCCCTGGCCGGTGGCCTCATCGTGGCGCTCGGCGTCCTGATCGCCGTCGGCGACACCATGCTCCACCGGACGGCGGTGACCAACTGGATCACCGCCGCCGCCCGGGTCCAGCAGCTGCTCGCCCGCAAGACCGCCGAGCTGGGCTCGGCGCTGACGCGGCGGGTCGCGGCCGGCGAGGTCGTCGCCGTCTCGACCGGCGACGTGGAGAAGATCGGCTGGTTCGTCGAGGCGCTCTCCCGCTTCGCGGCGGCCGCCACCGCCCTCGTGGTGATCTGCGTGGGGCTGGCCTTCTACCTCCCGTCCCTCGGCGTCATGGTGGCGCTCGCCATGCCGGTACTCGCCCTGGCCGTGCTGCCGCTGCTGCCACGTGCCACCCGGCGCGCCGACGAGCAGCGCGAGAAGGCCGGGAAGGCCACCGAGCTGGCCTCGGACACGGTCGCCGGGCTGCGCGTGCTGCGCGGCATCGGCGGCGAGGAGCTGTTCCTCGGCCGCTACCGCCGCGCCTCGCAGGAGGTCCGCAGGGCGGCCGTGCGCAGCGCCAGGATGTGGGCGCTGATCTCGGCGGTGCAGGTGCTGCTGCCGGGGATCCTGCTGATCTCCCTGGTCTGGTACGGGGCGACGCTGGCCCGGGACGGCCGCATCGACGTCGGCCAGCTGGTCACGGTCTACAGCGCGGCCACCTTGATGCTGTTCCCTCTCCGTCACTTCGAGGAGATCGCGATGGCCTACTCCTTCTCGCGGCCCTCCGCCCAGCGGGCGGTGCGGGTGCTGTCGCTGCGCCGCAGTGAGCGGGAGGCCACCGTCGAGGGCGTGACGCCCTCCGGTGATCTGTACGACCCGGCGACCGGTCTGATGGTCCCGCGAGGGCGGTTCACCGCCGTCGTCTGCGGCGACCCGGACGAGGCGGGCCGGCTGGCCGAACGGCTCGGCGGGCACGCGGAGACCGAGGACCCGGAGGCGGAGGCTCCGTCCGTGCTGCTCGGCGCGGTCGCCCTGGACGAGATCCCGCTGGACGCCGCACGGGCCGCGGTGCTGGTCCAGGACAAGGACCCGGTGCTGCTGTCCGGCACGCTCCAGGAGCTGCTGGACGTCCCGTCCTCGGGCCTGGTCACGGCGGAGGCGGCGTTGGAGGCGGCCCAGTGCGGTGATGTGCTGAGCGCCCTGGCGCAGGCCTCCCCCGACAACGACGGGGACCCGATGCGGACCCGGATCACCGAGCGCGGCCGGTCCCTGTCCGGCGGCCAGCGCCAGCGCCTCGCGCTGGCCCGGTCGCTGGTCACCGACCCGGAGGCGCTGGTGCTGGACGAGCCGACCTCGGCGGTCGACTCGCACACCGAGGCGCGGGTCGCCGCCGGGATCGCGAAGCTGCGCCGGGGGCGTACGACGGTGGCGTTCGCCTCGTCGCCGCTGCTGCTCGACGTCGCCGACCGGGTGGTCCTCGTCCACGAGGGCACCGTGGTCGCGGTGGGGGACCACCGTGATCTGCTGCGCACCGAACCGCGCTACCGGGCGGTCGTCACCCGGGAGACCGACGACGAGGCGGCGGCGTCCGCACCGGACACCGGGACGGGCATCGGGTCCGTCCCCGCCATGAAGAGCACCCAGGAAATCGAGGAGAGGGCATGATCGGCGTCGCACCCCCGGCGTACGACCCCGCGGCCCCGGAGTCGACGACGACGCTGCCCGTGGGCACGCCGACGACCGTGCGGAGTTACGTACGGAGTCTGCTCCGCCGGCACCGCGGGGCGTTCGCCGTCCTGATCACGGTCAACGCGGTGGCGGTGATCGCCTCGATCACCGGTCCGTATCTGCTGGGCGGGCTGGTCGAGGACCTGTCCAACGGCGTCACCGACCTGCACCTGGAGCGCACCGCCGCGATCTTCGCCCTCGCGCTGGTCGTCCAGACCGTGTTCACCCGCTCCATGCGGCTGCGCGGCGCGATGCTGGGCGAGGAGATGCTCGCGGACCTGCGTGAGGACTTCCTCGTACGGTCCGTCGGACTGCCGCCCGGTGTTCTGGAGCGGGCCGGGACGGGTGATCTGCTGTCCCGGATCACCACGGACATCGACCGGCTGGCGAACGCGATGCGTGAGGCCGTGCCGCAGCTGGCGATCGGCGTCGTGTGGGCCGGGCTGCTGCTCGGCGCGATGACGGTGACCGCTCCCCCGCTGGCGCTGGCCGTGCTGGTCGCGCTGCCGGTGCTGATCGTGGGCTGCCGCTGGTACTTCCGCCGGGCCCCTTCGGCGTACCGCTCGGAGGCCGCCGGTTACGCCGCCGTCGCCGCGATGCTCGCGGAGACCGTGGACGCCGGGCGGACCGTGGAGGCGCACCGCCTCGGCGGCCGCCGGGTGGCGCTGTCGGACCGGCGGATCGAGCAGTGGACCGCGTGGGAAAGGTACACACTCTTCCTGCGCTCGGTGCTGTTCCCCGTCGTCAACGCGACGTACGTGACGATCCTCGGCGCGGTCCTGCTGCTCGGCGGCTGGTTCGTGCTGGAGGACTGGATCACGGTCGGGCAACTGACGACCGGCGCGCTGCTGGCCCAGATGATGGTCGACCCGATCGGTATGATCCTGCGCTGGTACGACGAGCTCCAGGTGGCCCAGGTGTCGCTGGCCAGGCTGGTCGGCGTCCGGGAGATCGAGCCGGACGCGGGCGACGCCGGGGTCGGTCCGGACGGCCGGGACGTCCGGGCGGACGAGGTCCGCTTCGGGTACCGGGAGGGCGTCGACGTCCTGCACCGGGTGTCGCTCGACGTGGCTCCGGGCACCCGGCTCGCCCTGGTCGGCCCCTCCGGCGCGGGCAAGTCGACGCTGGGCCGGCTGCTGGCGGGGATCTACGCGCCGCGCACCGGTGAGGTGACGCTCGGCGGGGCGGAGCTGTCGCGGATGACGGCGGAACGGGTCCGTGAGCATGTGGCCCTGGTCAACCAGGAGCACCACGTCTTCGTCGGTTCGCTCCGGGACAATCTGCTGCTGGCCCGCGACGGGGCGAAGGACGCCGAGCTGTGGGCGTCGCTGGCCGCGGTCGACGCGGACGGCTGGGCGAAGGCCCTGGAGAAGGGGCTGGACACGGAGGTCGGCTCGGGCGGGTTCGCGCTGACTCCGGCGCAGGCCCAGCAGATCGCGCTGGCCCGGCTGGTGCTGGCCGATCCGCACACGCTGGTGCTGGACGAGGCGACCTCGCTGCTGGACCCGCGGGCCGCCCGCCACCTGGAGCGTTCACTGGCCCGGGTGCTGGAGGGCCGTACGGTCGTGGCGATCGCGCACCGGCTGCACACCGCGCACGACGCGGATGTGATCGCGGTCGTGGAGGACGGCCGGATCAGCGAGCTGGGCAGCCATGACGAACTGGTGGCGGCGGACGGCGCGTACGCGTCGCTGTGGCGGTCCTGGCACGGATGAGACACCCGACGGGCGGCCCGGGGGTCAAATTCACCGGGCCGCCGTCCGGGTGCGATGGGGCTGGAGGAGCTGGTCGACGGGCGCGTGGTCGTCGGTGAGCACCCGGGCGTCCCCGGTCCAGGAGGCGAGGTCGTCGCCGGTGGTGATCCTCCAGCCGACGTCCCGGGCGTCCAGGGCCTGCTGGATCGCGGGGGCGTCGACCGGCCGGCCGGAGGCGACCACCACCAGGTTGCCGCCCACGGTGGACGCGGTCGGGTCCAGGCCGACGTCCGCCGGCTTCCCGAGGAGGGCGACGTGCGGGAACACCGAGGCGAGGGTGGCGACCTCGGCGCGGGCGAAGGCCAGCTTCCCGTGGTCGATGAGGTTGGCGACGTACAGGCCGTCCTCGTCGAGCGCCCGGCGTACGTCGCCCAGCGCCTGTGACGTCGTGAGGTGCCAGGGCACGCTGACGCCCCCGAAGGCGTCGCCGACGACCAGGTCGTGTCTGCCCGCCGCCAGCCTCCGCAGGCCCAGCCGGCCGTCCTCCACCCGTACGTCGATACCGGTCGCGGCCACCGGGCCCAGGCCGAACCGGTCGCGGTCGATGGCGACGACTCCGCCGTCGATCTCGGAGACGAGGCTGCGGGTCCCGGGGCGGGCGGCCGCGAGGTAGCGGGGGAAGGTGAGGCCGCCGCCCCCGATGTGGTGGGCGGTCAGCGGCTCGCCCTCGGGGAAGGCGGTGTCGACCACCGAGGCGATGGCGCGGACGTACGCGAACTTCAGATGCGCCGGGTCCTCGATGTCGACGTAGGAGTGGCTGAGGCCGTCCAGGACGAGCGTGCGGCCGGTTTCCCGGTCGGGGTCCGCGACGACCTGGGCGCAGTGGTAGCGGGTCTCCGCGTCGCAGCCGCCGGGGGCGAACGCGGTGGCGAGGGAGGCCGCCACGACGGTGGCGAGCGCCACGGCCGAGGCGCGCCGCCAGCGCCGGGCCCGCCACCCGACCAGCACCGCCCCGATCACCAGCAGCGTTCCGAGGCCGATCAGGATGGTGCTGACGGGCAGGCGCGAGACCAGGACGAATCCGGTGAGGACGGTGCCGACGATGGCCCCGAAGGTGCCCACGCCCGACAGCCGCCCGACGACCGTTCCGGTCTCGGCGAGGCTGGTGAGCCGCAGCTTCGTCACGAACGGGGTCACCGCGGAGAGCAGCGCGCCGGGGACCAGGAGCGTCGCCGAAGCGACCAGCAGGAGCAGTGCCGGTGACCACTCGGCGGTGGTGCGGAGCAGCAGCGGGGTGAGCGCGACGACCACGCCCGACACTCCGAGCGCCGGGCCGATGAGCCGGTGCGGATCGACCTGGTCCGCGATGCGGCCGCCCAGCCAGGAGCCCAGCGCGATGGCGGTGAGGGCGATGCCGATCACCATCGTGCTGGTCTCCAGAGTGAGACCGAGGTAGGGGGCCAGCAGCCGCAGGGCGACGATCTCGACCACCAGGACCGCGGCCGACGATCCGAACACCAAAACCGCCGCGGTCCGGGGGCCCAGGCCCCGGTCGCGGGGCGGGTCGCCGCCCCGGGGAGAGTCGTCGGCCACGGGCGAGGAGGGCGGTGGGGTCACCGCAGCATCCTCGCACGGCGGGCGGCGGCCGAACTCCCGCTGTTCCGAGGGGTGGTAGGGGGCGTGGACCGGCGGGCGCCGCGCCCCGGGCGGCCGTTCCGCGCCGTGCGGGGAGCCCGGCGCGGCGGCTCGCGCCGCTGTGCGCGGGGCCCCGTTCACCCCTGCCAGGAGGCGGATGCCGGGGCGTCCGGTTAAGGATGAGGGGTGAATCACCCGGTAGACGGGGCAGGCGAGCGCAGAACCACGCAAGCCCGAGAAGGGACGCAGACCGTGGCACCACCCAGGATTCTCGTCGTCGGCGCAGGCTTCGCAGGCGTCGAGTGCGTACGCCGCCTGGAGCGCAGGCTCGCTCCGGGAGAGGCCCGGATCACGCTCGTCACACCGTTCTCCTACCAGCTGTATCTGCCGCTGCTCCCCCAGGTGGCCTCCGGGGTGCTCACCCCTCAGTCCGTCGCGGTGTCGCTGCGCCGCAGCCGCCGCCACCGGACCAGGATCGTGCCGGGCGGGGCGATCGGCGTGGACACGCAGGCGAAGGTCTGTGTGATCCGGAAGATCACGGACGAGATCGTCAACGAGCCGTACGACTACATCGTGCTGGCGGCGGGCAGCGTCACCCGGACCTTCGACATCCCCGGGCTGCTGGACCATGCCCGCGGGATGAAGACGCTGGCCGAGGCCGCCTACGTCCGCGACCACGTCATCGCCCAGCTGGATCTGGCGGACGCCAGTCACGACGAGGCGGAGCGGGCCTCCCGGCTCCAGTTCGTGGTGGTCGGCGGCGGCTACGCGGGCACCGAGACGGCCGCGTGTCTCCAGCGCCTCACCACCAACGCGGTCCGGCACTATCCGCGGCTGGACCCGAGGCTGATCAAGTGGCATCTGATCGACATCGCGCCCAAGCTGATGCCGGAGCTGGGCGACAAGCTGGGGCAGGCCGCCCTGGAGGTGCTCCGCAAGCGGAACATCGAGGTGTCGCTCGGGGTCTCCATCGCCAAGGCCGGGGCGGAGGAGGTCACGTTCACCGACGGCCGGGTGCTGCCCTGCCGGACGCTGATCTGGACCGCCGGAGTGGCCGCCAGCCCGCTGATCGCCACCCTCGGCGCGGAGACGGTACGCGGCAGGCTCGCCGTGACCCCGCAGCTGCGGCTGCCGGGCGCGGACGGGGTGTTCTCGCTCGGGGACGCGGCCGCGGTGCCCGACCTGGCGAAGGGCGACGGGGCGGTCTGCCCGCCCACCGCGCAGCACGCGATGCGCCAGGGCCGGGTCCTTGCCGACAACCTGATCGCCTCGCTGCGGCACCAGCCGCTCAAGGACTATGTGCACAAGGACCTGGGGCTCGTCGTGGACCTCGGCGGCAAGGACGCCGTGTCCAAGCCGCTGGGCATCGAGCTGCGCGGGCTGCCCGCGCAGGCGGTGGCGCGCGGCTACCACTGGTCGGCGCTGCGGACGAACGTCGCCAAGACCCGCGTCATGACGAACTGGATGCTGAACGCGGTCGCCGGTGACGACTTCGTACGGACCGGGTTCCAGTCCCGCAAACCGGCGACGCTGCGGGACTTCGAGTACACCGACGCCTATCTGACGCCCGAGCAGATCAAGGAGCACACGGCGGCGACGGTCATCAAGCACTGAGCGGCCGAACACCGCGGTGAGCGCGCCCTCCGAAGGACGGGGGCGCGCTCACCGCTGTCGGGACAGGACCGTCTCCACGGTGTCCGCCTCCTGCGCGGTCTTGTCCTCCCGGTAGCGCAGGACGCGGGCGAACCGGAGGGTGACGCCCGCCGGGTAGCGGGTGGAGCGCTGGAGTCCGTCGTAGGCGATCTCGACGACCAGTTCCGGGCGTACGGTGACGACATGGCCGTCGTCGTCGGTCGCCAGCTCCCCCAGCCGCTCGGTCTGCCACTCCAGCAGGGCGTCCGTGAGCCCCTTGAAGGTCTTGCCGAGCATCGCGAACGTACCGTCGGGCCGCCGTGCGCCCAGGTGCAGGTTGGAGAGTTTGCCGGTGCGCCGGCCGCTGCCCCGCTCGACGGCCAGCACCACCAGGTCCAGGGTGTGCACCGGCTTCACCTTCAGCCAGGACGCGCCCCGGCGGCCCGCGCTGTAGGCGGCGGCCAGGTCCTTGACGACGACGCCCTCGTGGCCGCGCTCCAGGGCGTCGGCGAGGAACGCGTCGGCGGCCGCGCGGGCCCGGGGATCCTCCGGGTCGGCGACGAGCGTACGGCGGACCCGCAGGTGCTCCGGGAGGAGCCGGGCGAGGGCCGCGTGGCGGTCGGTGCAGGGCAGGTCGAGGAGGTCCTCGTCGTCGACGAGGAGCGCGTCGAAGAAGACCGGGACGACGGGCACGTGGGCCGCCGCGCCGGCCACGTCCCGCCGTGAGCCCACCCGGGAGGCGGTCTCCTGGAAGGGCCGGGGTCTGCCGTCCTCGCCCAGGGCGATCACCTCGCCGTCGAGGACGAAGCGGCCCGCCGGGAGGGCGGCGACGGCGGCGGTGAGCTCGGGCAGCCGGTCGGTGATGTCGTCGAGGGTCCGGGTGTAGGCGCGGATCCGGTCGCCGTCGCGGTGGACCTGCACCCGGATCCCGTCGAGCTTCTCCTCGACGGCGCACGGGCCCAGCTTGTCGAGGGCTTCGCCGACCGAGGCGGCGGTGTGCGCGAGCATCGGCTGGACGGGCCGCCCGACGGTGAGGCGGAAGGCGGCGAGGGCTCCGGGGCCTTCCGCGAGGAGGGCCCCGGCGACCTCCTGGAGCGATCCGGCGAGCATCACGGCCCGCCGGACGTCGGCGGGCGGTGCTTCGGCGGCGTGGGCCAGGGCGTCGGCGGCGACGGCGTCCAGGGCCCCCTGGCGTACCTCGCCGGTGAGCAGGGCCCGCAGGAAGCGCTGTTCGTCGGCGGTCGCGGCGGCGAACAGGGCGCGCAGGTGCTCCTTGCGCCGGGCCTGGGAGCCGGGGCCGGAGATGGCGGCGAGGGCGGTCAGCTCGGCGTCGACGCCGGTGACGGTGAGGGTGGGCTCCGACGCGGGTTCCACCGGGTCGCCGAGGGACCGCCATCCCACCCCGATCCGGCCCTGGGGCAGCCGTCCGGCGAGGTAGGGGATGACGACGGGGACGTTCTCGGGTCCGGTGTCCCGGAAGAGTCCGGCGAGCAGCGCCACCTTCCGGGACCGGGCGGAGGTGGCGGCGACCTCCAGCGACACCTGGGCGAGCTCGGCGAGCAGCATGCTGCCATGGTGCTACGGGGTGGAGCGCGCCGCCCGCCGATGGCCCCGGCAGGGCGTCATATGTAGTTGAGGGCGGCGGCCCCGCCCACTCCCCCGAGCACCATGAAGGCGGGCATGAGCACCTTCATCTCCACCCAGCTGCCGGCCCGGAAGCGCATGGCCTTCGGCGGGCCGAGCGGATACCAGCGCTTGCGGCCGATCGGGATGGGCCACAGGATCGGGCAACCCGAGACCGTGAGCGCGTCGCCGATGTCGTGGACCAGCGCGCCGAGCACGATGGGCAGGCCGAGCCACAGGTATTCCTGGCCGGGGGCGTCGAAGAGCCAGCCGGCGCCGTTGCCCGGCTGGTCCAGGACGCCGGCGAGAATCCAGGCGCTGGTGGCGCCGAGCAGCCAGACGAGGATGTCGCTGGAGACCCGGGCGGCCCGCCACAGCAGGCCCTCGACCGCGAGCACCAGATGGACGAAGAGGATCGCGAGGACGGCCCAGCGGCCGCCGAAGATCGCCGCGGCGGAGGCGCCGCCGCCGATGAGGACGGCCCAGAGCCAGGTGTGGGTCAGCGTCCGGTGGCCACCGGTGCGGCGGGGGTCGCCGGCGCTCCTGGTCGCCTTGTAGACGGCGAAGGAGAGCTTGTCGACGATCTCGCAGAGGGTTTTGGAGACGGGGCCGAAGGCGCGCGAGATGGTCGCGGACTTGTGGTCGAGGTCGGGGGCGAGCGCGGCTCCCGCGCAGATCAGCGCCCCGACGACGAGGACGGGCCAGGGCATCGTGTGGCCCGCGGCGGCGGCCGCCGCACCCACCCCCAGCCAGGCCGCTGCCCCTGACAGAGAGTGTGCCGGTCCCATCATGGTCTTTTCCCGCCCCAGTGCTTCGTACGCCCATCACCGGTGCGGCGCGGGCAGATTGAGACCGCAGCGTATCGTCCGTGATCTTCGTGCCGTCCGCCGGTTCCCTCATCCGGGCGGAAGACAGGCAAGATGGGGGGTGTGACCCTCATCGACCAGCTGCCTAAGACCCCCGACCCGGACGCCCTCTTCGAGGCCTTCTCGTCATGGACCGAGACCCAGGGCATCACCCTTTATCCGGCTCAGGAGGAGGCGCTGATCGAGGTGGTCTCCGGGGCGAACGTGATCCTTTCCACTCCGACCGGCTCCGGGAAGAGCCTGGTGGCGGCGGCCGCGCACTTCACGGCGCTGGCACAGGACAAGGTCACCTTCTACACGGCGCCGATCAAGGCGCTGGTGTCGGAGAAGTTCTTCGACCTGTGCAAGCTCTTCGGGACCGAGAACGTCGGCATGCTCACCGGCGACGCCTCGGTCAACGCGGACGCCCCGGTGATCTGCTGTACGGCCGAGGTGCTGGCCTCCATCGCGCTGCGCGACGGCAAGTACGCCGACATCGGCCAGGTCGTGATGGACGAGTTCCACTTCTACGCCGAGCCGGACCGCGGCTGGGCCTGGCAGATCCCGCTGCTGGAGCTGCCGCAGGCCCAGTTCGTGCTGATGTCGGCGACGCTCGGCGACGTCGCGATGTTCGAGAAGGACCTGACCCGGCGTACCGGCCGCCCCACCTCCGTGGTGCGCTCCGCGACCCGTCCGGTGCCGCTGAGCTACGAGTACCGCTTCACGCCGATCACCGAGACGCTGACCGAGCTGCTGGACACCCGGCAGTCGCCGGTCTACATCGTGCACTTCACCCAGGCCGCGGCCGTCGAGCGGGCGCAGTCGCTGATGAGCATCAACATGTGCACGAAGGAGGAGAAGGAGAAGATCGCCGATATGATCGGCGGCTTCCGCTTCACCACCAAGTTCGGCCAGAACCTCTCCCGTTACGTACGCCACGGCATCGGCGTGCACCACGCGGGCATGCTGCCCAAGTACCGCCGTCTGGTGGAGAAGCTGGCCCAGGCGGGTCTGCTGAAGGTGATCTGCGGTACGGACACGCTCGGCGTCGGCGTCAACGTACCCATCCGTACGGTGCTGTTCACGGCGCTCACCAAGTACGACGGGACCCGGGTGCGGACCCTGCGCGCGCGGGAGTTCCACCAGATCGCGGGCCGGGCCGGGCGGGCCGGGTTCGACACGGCCGGCTTCGTCGTGGCGCAGGCCCCCGAGCACGTCATCGAGAACGAGAAGGCCGTCAAGAAGGCGGGCGACGACCCGAAGAAGAAGCGCAAGGTCGTCCGCAAGAAGGCCCCGGAGGGCTTCGTCGCCTGGTCGGAGACCACCTTCGACAAGCTGATCACCTCCGAGCCCGAGCCGCTGAACTCCCGTTTCCGGGTCACGCACACGATGCTGCTGGCGGTCATCGCCCGCCCGGGCAACGCCTTCGAGGCGATGCGGCATCTGCTGGAGGACAACCACGAGCCGCGCCGGGCGCAGCTGCGGCACATCCGGCGGGCCATCGCCATCTACCGCTCGCTGCTGGACGGCGGGGTGGTGGAGCGGTTGGAGACGCCGGACGCCGAGGGCCGGATCGTGCGGCTGACGGTCGACCTCCAGCAGGACTTCGCGCTGAACCAGCCTCTTTCGACGTTCGCGCTGGCCGCGTTCGACCTGCTGGACGCCGAATCCCCGTCGTACGCGCTGGACATGGTCTCGGTCGTCGAGTCGACGCTGGACGATCCCCGGCAGATCCTGGCCGCCCAGCAGAACAAGGCGCGCGGCGAGGCCGTGGGCCAGATGAAGGCGGACGGGGTCGAGTACGAGGAGCGGATGGAGCGGCTCCAGGACGTCACGTACCCGAAGCCGCTGAGCGAGCTGCTGTGGCACGCGTACGACGTGTACCGCACGAGCCACCCGTGGGTGAACGACCACCCGGTGTCGCCGAAGTCGGTGATCCGGGACATGTTCGAACGGGCCATGACGTTCACGGAGTTCACCTCGCACTACGAGCTGGCCCGGACCGAGGGCATCGTGCTGCGGTATCTGGCGAGCGCGTACAAGGCGCTGGAGCACACGATCCCGGACGACGTGAAGTCGGAGGATCTCCAGGACCTGATCTCCTGGCTCGGCGAGATGGTGCGTCAGGTGGACTCCAGTCTGCTGGACGAGTGGGAGCAGTTGGCCAACCCCGAGGTGGAGACCGCCGAGCAGGCCCAGGAGAAGGCGGACGAGGTCAAGCCGGTCACGGCGAACACGCGTGCCTTCCGGGTGCTGGTGCGCAACGCGATGTTCCGCCGGGTGGAGCTGGCCGCGCTGGACCGCGTCCGGGACCTGGGCGCGCTGGACGGCGAATCCGGGTGGGACGAGGACGCGTGGGGCGAGGCGATGGACGCGTACTGGGACGCGCACGAGGAGATCGGCACCGGCCCGGACGCGCGCGGTCCGAAGCTGCTGAAGATCGAGGAGGACCCGGAGCACGGGCTGTGGCGGGTCTGGCAGGCGTTCGCCGACCCGGCGGGCGATCACGACTGGGGCATCAAGGCCGAGGTGGACCTCGCGGCGTCCGACGAGGAGGGCCGGGCGATCGTCCGGGTCACCGAGGTCGGTCAGCTGTGAACCGGCCGCCGACGGGGAAGTGGAGAGGTACGGCATGACGAATCCGGCCGAGCGCCTGGTCGACCTGCTCGACCTGGAGCGGATCGAGGTCAACATCTTCCGCGGCCGCAGCCCGGAGGAGTCCCTGCAACGGGTCTTCGGCGGGCAGGTCGCGGGGCAGGCGCTGGTGGCGGCGGGCCGGACGACCGACGGGGAGCGGCCGGTGCACTCGCTGCACGCCTACTTCCTGCGCCCGGGGCGCCCCGGGGTGCCGATCGTCTATCAGGTGGAGCGGGTGCGGGACGGCCGGTCCTTCACCACCCGCCGGGTGACGGCCGTCCAGGAGGGCCGGACGATCTTCAACCTGACGGCGTCCTTCCACCGCCCCGAGGAGGCGGGCTTCGAGCACCAGCTGCCGCCGGCCCGGATCGTCCCGGACCCGGAGGAGCTGCCGACGGTCGCCGAGGAGGTGCGCGAGCACCTGGGCGCGCTGCCGGAGGCGCTGGAGCGGATGGCCCGGCGGCAGCCCTTCGACATCCGTTACGTCGACCGGCTGCGCTGGACGCACGACGAGATCAAGGACGCCGATCCGCGCAGCGCGGTGTGGATGCGGGCGGTGGGCCCGCTGGGCGACGACCCGCTGGTGCACACCTGCGCGCTGACGTACGCGAGCGACATGACGCTGCTGGACGCGGTGCGTATCCCGGTGGAACCGCTGTGGGGCCCGCGCGGCTTCGACATGGCGTCCTTGGACCACGCCATGTGGTTCCACCGGCCGTTCCGGGCGGACGAGTGGTTCCTGTACGACCAGGAGTCGCCGATCGCCACGGGCGGCCGGGGCCTGGCGCGGGGCCGGATCTACGACCGGTCGGGGCACCTGCTGGTGTCGGTGGTGCAGGAGGGGCTGTTCCGGCGGCTGACGAGCGACTAGAGCGCTTTACGTGCCGGGCAGCGGGTCCTGGTCGACCTCGTGGCGGCGCGTGCGGATGTCCGGCGGCGCGGGGTGCAGCTTGGCGTCGCAGGACGGGCCGAGGCCGGCCCGGCGGGAGTCGGTGCCCGTGAGGGGGCGGCCGCAGAGGCGGCAGCGGACGAGGCGGCGGCCCTGCGGCTGCCCGCCGTCGGCCGCCGCGTCCCGGGCGGGGGCTCCGTCGGCCCCGGGCAGCAGCGGTTCCGGGAAGGTATCGGCGATCTCCACGCCCTGATCCTTCCAGACCCGCCCTGATCCAGACGAAAGGCCCTTAGCTCCGGCCCCGCTCCCGCTCCCGGTCGAGCGCCTCGTCCAGGGTGCGGGCCGCCATGATGAGCGAGAGATGGGTGAACGCCTGGGGGAAGTTGCCCAGTTGTTCGCCGCTGGGGCCGATCTCCTCGGCGAACAGGCCCACGTGGTTGGCGTAGGTGAGCATCTTCTCGAAGGTGTAGCGCGCCTGTCGCAGCCGTCCGGCCCGGGCGAGCGCATCGACGTACAGGAAGGTGCAGAGGCTGAACGTGCCCTCCGAGCCGCGCAGCCCGTCCGGTGAGGCCGCCGGATCGTAGCGGTAGACCAGGCTGTCCGAGACCAGGGTGCGGTCCATGGCGTCCAGGGTGGACAGCCAGCCGGGATCCCTCGGGGCGAGGAATCCCACGCGCGGCATCAGCAGCAGGGACGCGTCGAGCACCTCGCTCCCGTAACTCTGTACGTAGGCCTGGAGGTTGTCGCTCCAGCCGCGCTCCACCACCTGTTCCAGTACGGCGTCCCGCGCCCCGGTCCAGCGGGCGGTGTCGGCGGGGCGGCTGAACTGTGCGGCGAGTTTGAGGCCCCGGTCGAAGGCGGCCCAGCACATCACCCGGCTGTAGGTGAAGTCCTTGCGCCCGCCGCGGGTCTCCCAGATGCCTTCGTCGGGGCGGTCCCAGGAGTCCGCGAGCCGGTCCAGGGTGCGGGAGAGGATCTTCCATCCCCGGTAGCCCGCCTGGATGCCGACCTCACGGCCCTCGGACAGCGCGTAGAGGGCTTCGCCGTAGATGTCGAGCTGGAGCTGGTCGTCGGCGGCGTTGCCGAGCCGGACCGGGTGGGAGCCCCGGTAGCCCTCCAGGTGCCCGAGGATCTGCTCCGCTTCCAGGGGCTGTCCGTCGACCCGGTACATGATGCGGAGCGGCTCTCCGCCGGCGTCCTCCCGGTCCCGCAGCCGGTCGCCGAGCCAGTGGGTGAACGCGGTCGCCTCGTCGACGAAGCCCAGGTCCAGCAGGGCCCGCACCGACAGGGAGCCGTCCCGTACCCAGGTGTACCGGTAGTCCCAGTTGCGTTCCCCGCCGACCTGTTCGGGGAGTCCCAGGGTCGCGGCGGCGACGGGTGCGCCGCTGGGTGCGTACGTGAGCAGCTTCAGGGTGATCGCGGAGCGGTTGACCATGTCGAGCCAGCGGCCGTGGTAGCGGGATCCGCGCACCCACGTCTGCCAGAAGTCGACGACGTCCCAGAGCTGGTCGGTGATCTCCGCGGTGGTGGGGTGCGGCGGCTCGGGCCCGTCGGGGTCGCAGAGGGTCAGGACGGCCCCCGACGACTCCCCGGCGCGCAGGGTGATGCCGCCGACGGCGTCCTGGCCGTCGCGGGTGAGGGGGAAGCCCGTCCGGAGGTGGGCCGTGACGGCCAGCGCGCGGAAGGCCGCCGTGTGTCCCGTCGGGCCCAGGTCGAGGTCGTGGGCGGCGCGGCCGTAGTCGAACCGGGGCCGGCACTCCAGGCCGAAGCGCACGGTGCCCCGTACCGAGCGCACGGTGCGGACGAGGGTGTGCCGGTCGGTCGGCCCGCCGGAGCGGATCGGGGTCATCCAGTCGAGGACCTCTCCGACGCCGTCGGGTGCCATGAACCGGGTGACGACGACCGCCGTGTCGGGATAGTAGAGCTGCTTGCACGTGTGCGTGCCGCCTTCGGGCGCCAGCCGGAAGTAGCCGCCGCGCTCATGGTCGAGGAGGGCGGCGAAGACGCTGGGCGAGTCGAATCGGGGGGCGGCGAACCAGTCGACGACGCCCTGTGAGGAGATCAGCGCGGCCGTCTGGAGGTCGCCCACGAGCCCGTGGTCGGCGATCGGCGGATACGGGTCCATGCGCCTTCCCTCCTCCCGTCTGCCCCCGTCCCCTCACTCCCCCACTCACTATCCGGCACTCCCGCCCGGGGTGCGCGGCACGCCTCCGTGCCGCCGGGTCCGGGGCCGGGCGTCCGGTTTGCCGAACGGGGCCGGGGCCGCGTTACTGGAGTGAGCCCCGGGCCCGCCGGCCGGGCGGAGCTCCGTCCGACCGAGCAGGAAGCCGCGGAGGTACCGGGATGGACATGATCCACATCCGCGCGGTGAGCCCGCCGGACCTGACCGACGAGGTCGTCGGCCGGCTCTCGGGCGACCCCTGCGTGCTCAACCTCATCGTCCAGCGCGACGCCGCGCGCAATCCGGACGGCGACTCCATCGCGTGCGACGTGCTGACGGGGGCGGCGAACGACGTGCTGCGCCGCCTGCGCGCCGTCCAGCTCGACCAGCGGGGGTCCCTCGTCATCGAGCCGGTCGACATGGCGTTCTCCGGCAGGGCCACCGAAGGGGGGCGGCGGGAGCTCGGCCGGCTGAGCCGGGCGCCGGTCTGGGAGCAGGTCGAGGCACGCATCAGGTCCGGGGGGCGGTATCCGCCGAGCTTCTTCCTCTACCTGGTGGTCGCCGGCATGATCGGTTCGGTCGGCATCGTCACCAACTCGCAGATCCTGATCGTGGCGGCGATGGTCGTCGGGCCGGAGTACGGCGCCATCGTCAGCGTGGCGCTGGGGATCGACCGGCGCCACCCGGCCATGGTGCGCAGCGGGCTGGCCGCCCTGGGCACCGGCTTTCTCCTCACCATGGTCGTCACGTTCCTCTTCGCCCTGCTCATCCGCGGTTTCGGGCTGCAGTCGGAGGCCTTCGACCGGGGATTGCGCCCCGTCTCCAACCTCATCAACACACCGAACTTCTTCTCGGTCGCCGTCGCCACCCTGGCCGGGATCGTCGGGATCGTGTCGCTCACCGAGGCCAGGACGAGCGCCCTGCTCGGGGTGTTCATCTCGGTGACGACGATCCCGGCCGCCGCGGACATCGCCGTCTCCACCGCGTTCACCAGCTGGTCCGATGTGCGGGGCTCGGCCATCCAGCTCGTGGTGAACATCGTGGTGCTGGTCGTGGTGGGCACCGCCACGCTCAAGGCCCAGCGGGCGATCTGGCAACGGGTCGGCCTCCGGCGCGACCGTGACCGCCGGCTCGCCGAAGAGGCCTGACGCACTCCGGAAGGGGCACCTCATGGACCGGGAAGCCGTGGCGCCGCCGCGCGCCGCACCGCACGCGACACCGGCCGAACGGGCGGCGCTCGGCAAGGCCGCCCGCCGGAACGCTCCCCGGTCGAGCCATGCGGAGTTCACGCCGTCGCCGGGGCGGCCCGACCCGCTGACCGTCCTCGAAGCGCAGTCCGCGGAGCGGGTTCCCGAGCTGGTCCCGATCCGCTACGGCCGGATGACGGAGTCCCCGTTCCGCTTCTACCGGGGCGCGGCCGCCCTGATGGCCGGCGACCTGGCCGGCACCCCGGACTCGGGGATCCGGGCGCAGTTGTGCGGCGACGCCCATCTGCTGAACTTCAGGCTGCTGGCCTCGCCCGAGCGGCACCTGCTCTTCGACATCAACGACTTCGACGAGACGCTGCCGGGGCCCTGGGAGTGGGACGTCAAACGGCTGGCGGCCAGCCTCGTCATCGCGGGCCGGGCGAACGGCTTCACGCACCGGGAGCGGGCCGGGATCGTACGGGCCTCGGTCCGTTCGTACCGGGAGTCGATGGCCCGGTTCGCCGGGATGCGCAATCTGGAGGTGTGGTACGCGAGGACCGACGCCGAGCGGCTGCGTACGGTGGCCGCGGAGCAGTTGAGCGGGCGGGGGCGCAGAAATGTCGACCGGGCCCTGGGCAGGGCCCGTTCCCGGGACAGTCTGCAGGCCTTCGGGAAGCTCGCCGAGGTGGTCGACGGGCGGCTCCGGATCGCCCCGGACCCGCCGATGGTCGTCCCGCTCACCGATCTGATGCCCGGGGTGGAGCGGGAGGCGGCTTTCCGGGAGTTCGGCGCCATGGTGGCGGGCTACGCCGACAGCCTGCCGTCCGACCGGCGCCGTCTGCTGGAGGACTTCGCGCTGGTGGACGTGGCCCGGAAGGTCGTCGGTGTGGGCAGTGTCGGCACCCGGTGCTGGATCATCCTGCTGCTCGGCCGGGACGGCGGGGACCCGCTGTTCCTCCAGGCCAAGGAGGCCGGTCCCTCGGTGCTGGCCGAGCACATCGGTCCGAGCCGGTACGCGAACCAGGGCGAGCGGGTCGTGGCGGGCCAGCGGCTGATGCAGGCCTCCAGCGACATCTTCCTCGGCTGGGAGCGGGCCGACGGCATCGACGGCCGGCGCCGGGACTTCTACGTACGCCAGTTGCGCGACTGGAAGGGCGTCGCCGAGCCGGAGTCGATGGTGCCGAAGGGGATGCGGGCGTTCGGCGAGGTGTGCGGCGCCACGCTGGCCCGCGCCCACGCCAGGTCCGGGGACCGGATCGCCATCGCCGGCTATCTGGGGCGGGGGGACGTCTTCGACCGGGCGCTCGCCACGTTCGCGGAGTCGTACGCGGACCGCAACGAGCTCGATCACCGGGCTTTGGTGGACGCGGTGGCCTCGGGCCGGCTGCCGGCGGACGGCTCGGCGGAGCACGGGGGACGGGCCGGGCGGGCGGTGTCGGGCGGCACATCCGGGTAGGGGAAGGCACGGTGGAGGTGACGGCCGGCGTCGTGACGTGATGACGTGGTGACGCACACCTCGCGCGCCCCGGAGACCGCCTCCGCCCGGGTCCCGCACGGCCCTCCCGACTCCCGCCCCGTCAACCCGGCTCCTGCCCCCGCAAAGCGACTCCTGCCCCGTGAAAGGACCTCCGCGCATGACCGAGATCGTCCATGTGTCCGCCCCCGAGCTGGTCACCTACGCCGACGACCTGGCCGGCCTCCTCGTCGAGACCGTCGACGAGGGGTCCTCGGTGGGCTTCCTGGCCCCGCTGGACCGGGAGGCTGCCGCCATCTGGTGGCGGGAGCGGGCCGCCGCCGTGGAGGCGGGGACCATCGGGATCTGGATCGCGCGGGAGGGCGGGCGGGTCTCCGGGACGATCGCCCTGGTCCGCGCCCCGCTGCCGAACGCCCGGCACCGCGCGGAGGTCGCCAAGCTGATGGTCCGTCCCTCCGCCCGCGGCCAGGGGCTCGGCGGGGCGCTGCTGGCCGCCGTCGAGGCGTACGCGGCGACCGAGGGCATCACGCTGCTGATCCTGGACACCGAGAGCGGCAGCCTGGCGGAGCAGGTCTACTGCGGGGCGGGGTGGACGAAGGTCGGGAGCGTGCCGGGATACGCGGCGGATCCCGCGGGCAGCCTCAAGCCGACGACCTTCTACTACAAGGAGCTCGCCGCTCCGTGAGCGGCGGGCGGCACAATGAGCACCACCACGCAATGATCAGGGAGAGTTTCATGACGCTGCACGACATTCCGCTGCGCACCCTCACGGGCGAGCCGACCACGCTGGGCGCGTACAGCGGCCGGGCCGTCCTGCTGGTGAACGTGGCCTCCAAGTGCGGGCTCACCCCGCAGTACGAGGGCCTGGAGCGGCTGCAGCAGACCTACGGGGACCGGGGCCTGACCGTGCTCGGCGTCCCGTGCAACCAGTTCGCCGGGCAGGAGCCGGGCAGCGCGGAGGAGATCCAGACCTTCTGCTCGACGACGTACGGGGTCACCTTCCCGCTGCTGGAGAAGATCGACGTCAACGGCGCGGACCGGCACCCGCTGTACGGGGAGCTGACGAAGCTGGCCGACGCGGACGGGGAGGCCGGGGACGTCCAGTGGAACTTCGAGAAGTTCCTCATCTCGCCGGCCGGTGAGCCGGTGGCCCGGATCCGGCCGCGCTCCGAGCCCGAGGCCACCGAGGTCGTGGCGGCGATCGAGGCGCACCTGCCGGCCTGAGTACGCGGAAGGGGGCGGCCGGGGCACGTGTCCCCGGCCGCCCCCTTCCCGTCGCCTGTCGTCTGTCTCCGCTAGCGGATCGGCATGCCCGAGAGCGTGCGGGCGATCACCAGGCGCTGGATCTCGCTGGTGCCCTCGAAGATGGTGTAGATGGCCGCGTCGCGGTGCATGCGCTCGACCGGGTACTCCCGGGTGAAGCCGTTGCCGCCGAGGATCTGGATGGCCTGTGCGGTGACGTCCCGGGCGGTCTCGCTGGCGTACAGCTTCGACATGGAGCCCTCGGCCGAGGTGAACGGCTTTCCGGTGGTGGCCATCCAGGAGGCGCGCCAGACCAGCAGCCGGGCCGCGTCGATGCGGGTGCGCATGTCGGCGAGCTGGAAGGCGATGCCCTGGTTGTCGATGATCGGACGGCCGAACTGGGTGCGGGTCTTCGCGTAGTCGAGGGCGACCTCGTAGGCGGCGCGGGCGGTGCCGACGGCCATCGCGCCGACGGCCGGGCGGGAGGCCTCGAAGGTGGCCATCGCCGCGTTCTTGACCCTCTCGCCGCCGGACTTGGCGCGCTCGTGGGCGCGGGCGAGGCGCTCGTCGAGCTTCTCCTTGCCGCCGAGCAGGCAGTGTCCGGGGACGCGGACGTCCTCCAGGACCACCTCGGCGGTGTGGGAGGCGCGGATGCCGTGCTTCTTGAACTTCTGGCCCTGGGAGAGGCCGGGGGTGTTCGGCGGCACGATGAAGGAGGCGTGGCCCTTGGAGCCGATGTCGGGGTCGACGACGGCGACGACGACGTGGACGTTGGCTATGCCGCCGTTGGTCGCCCAGGTCTTGGTGCCGTTGAGGACCCACTCGTCCTTGGCCTCGTCGTAGACGGCCCGGGTGCGCATCGAGGCGACGTCGGATCCGGCGTCGGGCTCGGAGGAGCAGAAGGCGGCGACCTTCACGTCGTCGGCGTCGCCGTACATCTGCGGGATCCAGGTGCCGACCTGCTCCTCGGTGCCGTTGGCGAGGACGCCGACGGCCGCCAGGCCCGTACCGACGATCGACAGGGCGATGCCCGCGTCGCCCCAGAAGAGCTCTTCCATGGCCATGGGGATGCCGAGCCCCGTAGGGTCGAAGAACTGCTGGGCGTAGAAGTCGAGCGAGTAGATGCCGACCTTGGCCGCTTCCTGGATGACGGGCCAGGGCGTTTCCTCACGCTCGTCCCACTCCGAGGCGGCGGGGCGGATGACATCCGCCGCGAAGCCGTGGAGCCACTCCTTGACCTGCTTCTGGTCGTCGTTGAGATCGAGCGTGAACTCGGCCATGTTCCCCTCCAGGCACTGCGGCGAAAATGCATGCGTTACTTGCGGTAACCACAGTCTGTTACTGGCAAGTAGGTACTGTCAACCGCCTCGGAGCCGATCAGCAGCCGATCAAGCGCCCGCCCCGCGGAGTGTTACGTTGCGCGGGCGTGCAGAAGCGATGCGACGGCATCGCGTGGCCAGGGGTGGGAGAGACGACATGGAGACCGCACGAAGCGCCGAGCGACAGCGGACCGCGGCCGAGCGCCGTCGCCGCGAGTTGCTGGAAGCGGCGGACCGGGTGGTGCTCAGGGACGGACCGCAGGCCTCGATGAACGCCATCGCCGCCGAGGCCGGGATCACCAAACCCATCCTCTACCGCCACTTCGGGGACAAGGGCGGCCTCTACCGCGCCCTCGCCAAGCGCCACACCGACGCGCTGCTCAGCGCCCTGCGGGCCGCCCTGGACGCGCCAGCCGACCGGCGCGAGCGGGTGGAGTCCACCCTCGACACCTATCTCGCCGCGATCGAGGCCCGCCCCCAGGTCTACCGCTTCCTGATGCATCCCGCCGACGGCGCGGCCGCCGACACCGCCCCCTCCCCCGAGCAGGGCTTCGACGTCGGCCGGCACTCCGCCCCGCTGCTGCGCCGCCTCGGCGAGGAGCTGGGCCAGGTGATCGTCGAGCGCGTGGACCTCGGCCCGGACAGCGAGCAGATGGCCCGCATCTGGGGCCACGGAATCGTCGGCATGATGCACGCGGCGGGCGACTGGTGGCTCGCCGACCGGCCCTGCTCCCGCGAACGGCTGGTGAGCAGCCTCGCCGATCTGCTGTGGGGCAGGCTCGCGGAGGCGGGTGACCTCCAGGGCGGCCCGGGGTTCTGACCGGCTGTTCCGTCGGCTGTTCCGACCGCGGACGCTCAGCCCTTGCGTGCCCAGGGTGCGCGCCGTGCCGCGCGCAGTGCCCGGGCGCGCCGCAGCCCGGTCAGCCGGTCGGTGTAGACGGTGCCCTCCAGGTGGTCGCACTCGTGCTGGAGGCACCGGGCGAACCACCCCGTCCCGGCGATCCGGACCGGCTCACCGGTCATCGTCAGGCCCTCGACGACCGCGTGGTCGAAGCGTTCCGTGCCCGCTTCCAGACCGGGAAGTGACAGACAGCCCTCCGGTCCGCGTACGGTAAGCCCGTCCGCCTCGACCAGTTCGGGATTGACCACATGTCCCAGATGGCGGACATCGTCGTCGTCCGGGCAGTCGTAGACGAACACCCTGAGCGGGACGCCGATCTGGTTGGCGGCGAGCCCGACACCCTGTGCGGCGTACATCGTGGCGAACATGTCCTCGACCAGCCCCGCGAGCGACGGGCCGAAATCGGTGACGTCCTCGCAGGCGCGGTGGAGCAACGGGTCGCCGAGCAGACTCATCTCACGGACGAGTCCGGAACTGCCGGGGATCGGGCGGTTTCGCATGGCGGCAAGCGTACGTTCCGCCGGGGCCGGGGAGTTCCCGTGGTGCCGCGGTGCGGTCGCCACGCCGGACATCGATAGGCTGGGCGCGGACCGATGCAAGGAGGATCTAGGACGATGGCAGGCAACACGGAGCCGTTGTCGCCGCGGGCCAAACTGGCCGTGACGGCGGGCAAGGCCGCGGCGGCGGTGTCACGCGCCGCGGGGCGGGGCAGCGGATCGGTGATCGGCGGCCGGGTGGCGCTCAAACTCGACCCCGACCTGCTGGGGCGACTGGCGCAGCACCTGGACGTGATCCTCGTGTCGGCGACGAACGGCAAGACGACCACCACACGGCTGATCGCCGAGGCACTGGGGGCCGCCGGGCCCGTCGTGTCGAACGCGCTCGGCGCGAACATGCCCGCGGGCATCACCTCGGCGCTGGCCGGCGGCTCGGACGCGAAGTTCGGCGTGATCGAGGTCGACGAGAAGTATCTGGCGGGGGTGGCCCGGGACACCACGCCCAAGGCCATCGCGCTGCTCAACCTCTCCCGCGACCAGCTGGACCGCGCGGCGGAGACCCGGATGATGGCCGAGCACTGGCGCGAGGGCCTCTCCGGCTCGAAGGCCGTGATCATCGCCAACGCGGACGACCCGCTGGTCGTCTGGGCGGCCTCCTCCTCGGCCAATGTGGTGTGGGTGGCGGCCGGTCAGGCGTGGAAGGACGACGCCTGGTCCTGCCCTTCCTGCGGCGGTGTGATGCAGCGCCCGGGCGACGACTGGTTCTGCGGGCAGTGCGGTTTCCGCCGCCCCGCCCCGAGCTGGGCGCTCAACGGCGACTACGTCCTCGACCCGCACGGTTCGGCCTGGCCGATCCACCTCCAGCTGCCGGGCCGCGCGAACAAGGCGAACGCCACCAGCTCCGCTGCCGTGGCCGCCGTCTTCGGCGTGCCGCCGCAGGTCGCGCTGGAGCGGATGTACCAGGTGCAGGCGGTGGCCGGACGGTACGACGTCGTCACCTTCCAGAACCGTGAGCTGCGCCTGCTGCTGGCGAAGAACCCGGCCGGCTGGCTGGAGACGTTCTCGCTGATCGACCCGCCGCCGACGCCGGTGATCCTCTCGGTGAACGCGCGCGGCGCGGACGGCACGGACACCTCCTGGCTCTGGGACGTGGACTACACCCAGCTGGCGGGCCACCCGATCTTCGTGCTCGGCGACCGGAAGCTGGACCTCGCGGTCCGTCTCGAAGTGGCCGGTCTCGACTTCCGGGTCTGCGAGACGCTCGACGAGGCCGTGCAGTACGCCCCGCCCGGCCGCATCGAGGTCATCGCCAACTACACCGCCTTCCAGGATCTGCGCCGTCGTGTCGGCAACTGACCCCGGCCCCGGCCACCTCCGGAGAGGACGAAGCATGAGCAACAACGGTCTGCGTCTGGTCTGGGTCTACCCCGACCTGCTCAGCACCTACGGCGACCAGGGCAACGCCCTGGTCGTGGAGCGGCGGGCCCGGCAGCGCGGTCTGGACGTGCAGCGCGTGGACGTGCGCAGCGACCAGCCGGTGCCGACGTCCGGCGACATCTATCTGATCGGCGGCGGTGAGGACCGGCCGCAGCGCCTGGCGGCCGAGCGGCTGCGCCGCGACGGCGGGCTGAGCCGGGCCGCGTCCAACGGCGCGATCATCTTCTCGGTCTGCGCGGGCTACCAGATCCTCGGGCACGAGTTCGTCAACGACCTCGGCGAGCGCGAGCAGGGTCTCGGTCTCCTCGACGTGGTCTCCACCCGGGGCGAGGGCGCGCGGTGCGTCGGCGACGTACTGGCGGACATCGACCCGCAGCTCGCGTTGCCGCAGCTGACCGGGTTCGAGAACCACCAGGGCGTCACCCATCTCGGCCCGACGGCACGGCCGTTCGCGCGGGTGCAGTTCGGCCGGGGCAACGGCACCGGGGACGGCACGGAGGGCGCGTACAACGACACGGTCTTCGGGACGTACATGCACGGTCCGGTGATGGCCCGCAATCCGCAGATCGCCGATCTGCTGCTCAAGCTGGCCCTCGACGTGAACGCGCTGCCGCCCACCGACGACCGCTGGTACGACGCGCTGCGCGCCGAGCGGGTCGCCTCGGCGACACAGCCCGCCTGAGGCGCTTCCCGCTCGCTTGAGCAGCGCCTTCCGAGGTGCTCTCCGCTCGGTTGAGCGGTCTTCGCCTGAGGCGTTTTCCGCTCGGTTGAGCGGAGTCCAGCAGGCGGACTGCCGGTTCGGTCCCGCCACCCTGCGCCGGTAGGGTGGCGGGGATCCAACCGGACGACGTGGTCCGGTCGTCGACCCACGTTGCAAAGGTTCCCGGGCCATGCGCATTGGCGTACTCACCTCCGGCGGCGACTGCCCCGGCCTCAACGCCGTCATCCGTTCCGTCGTGCACCGCGCGGTGGTGGACCACGGCGACGAGGTCATCGGCTTCCACGACGGCTGGAAGGGCCTGCTGGAGTGCGACTACCGCAAGCTCGACCTTGACGCGGTGGGCGGCATCCTGGCTCGCGGCGGCACGATCCTCGGCTCCTCCCGCGTCCAGCCCGCGCATCTGCGCGACGGCGTGGAGCGCGCCCGCGGCCATGTCGCGGACCTCGGCCTCGACGCCATCATCCCGATCGGCGGCGAGGGCACCCTCAAGGCCGCGAACCTCCTCTCCGAGGCCGGTCTCCCGATCGTCGGCGTCCCCAAGACCATCGACAACGACATCGCCTCCACCGACGTCACCTTCGGCTTCGACACCGCCGTCGGCGTCGCCACCGAGGCGCTGGACCGGCTGAAGACGACCGCCGAGTCGCACCAGCGGGTGCTGATCGTCGAGGTCATGGGCCGGCACACCGGCTGGATCGCCCTGCACTCCGGGATGGCCGCCGGCGCCCACGCCATCGTGGTGCCCGAGCGCCCCTTCGACATCGACGAGCTGACCGAGCTGGTCGGCAAGCGCTTCTCGGCGGGCAAGAAGTTCGCCATCGTGGTGGTCGCCGAGGGCGCCAAGCCGCGTGAGGGCTCCATGCAGTTCGAGCAGGGCGTCAAGGACATCTACGGCCACGAGCGGTTCGCCGGGGTGGCCACGCAGCTCTCCGGGGAGCTGGAGCAGCGGCTCGGCAAGGAGGCCCGCCCGGTCATCCTCGGCCACGTCCAGCGCGGCGGCACGCCGACCGCGTACGACCGGGTCCTGGCGACCCGGTTCGGCTGGCACGCGGTGGAGGCGGCGCACCGGAGCGAGTTCGGGATGCTGACCGCGCTGCGCGGCACCGACATCGTGATGGTCCCTCTGAGCGAAGCCGTCGAGACGCTGAAGACGGTCCCCGCCGAGCGGTACGCCGAGGCGGAGTGCGTGCTCTAGAACACCTCGTCAGGACACGTCGTCCAGAACTGCCCCCGGCCGCAACCGCGGCCGGGGGCAGTTCTACGCTGTACCGGACAACCGGCACGAAACGGGGACGTGTCCCCATCGGGAGTGAACAGATGGATCACAGCGGGCACGGCATGAACATGGATCTGCCGCCGTTCACGCTGGAGCGGGGGCTGGAGCTCTCCGTCGACCCGTTCTTCCTGACCGGCTGCGTCCTGGCGCTCGCCCTGTACGGGTACGGCGTGATGCGGCTGCGTCGGCGCGGGGACGGCTGGCCGGTGAACCGGATCGTGTTCTTCACCGTGGGCGTGCTGAGCATCGCGCTGGTGATGTGCACCAAGCTCAACGACTACGGCATGGTCATGTTCAGCGTGCACATGGTGCAGCACATGGTGATCAGCATGCTGTCGCCGATCCTGCTGCTGCTCGGTGCCCCGGTGACGCTGGCGCTGCGCGCGCTGCCGCCGGCCGCCCGGGGGCGGATCGGGCCGCGTGAACTGCTGCTGAAGCTGCTGCACAGCCGGTACATGAAGATCATCACGCATCCGGTGTTCACGATCCCGCTGTTCATCGCGAGCCTGTACGCGCTGTACTTCACGCCGATCTTCGACTTCCTGATGGGCTCCAAGCCGGGCCACATCGGGATGATGGTGCACTTCCTCGCGGTCGGCCTGGTCTTCTTCTGGCCGATCATGGGGGTGGACCCGGGTCCGCACCGGCCCGGCTATCTGATGCGGATGCTGGAGCTGTTCGCCGGGATGCCGTTCCACGCGTTCTTCGGGATCGCCCTGATGATGGGGTCGACCCCGATGGTGAAGACGTACCAGAACCCGCCCGCCTCGCTCGGCATCGACGCCCTGAGCGACCAGAACTGGGCGGGCGGCATCGCGTGGGCGTTCAGCGAGATCCCCTCCGTGCTGGTGCTGATCGCGCTGGTCTTCCAGTGGTACCGCTCCGAGCAGCGCACCGCCCGGCGCTCGGACCGGGCGGCGGACCGCGACGGTGACAAGGAGCTGGCGGCGTACAACGCCTATCTCGCGTCTTTGCAGGCGCGCGGACAGTAGCGCGGAGGGCGCATCCGGGGTGACCATGGGGACAACGGCCGCGCGGCCGACGAGGAGCGTGCGCGCATGTCCGGATCGACGAAAACCATGGGATACATGACCGTCGGGGCGCTGGTCGCGGTGACCGCGTACACCGTGGCGCTGGGAAGCAGCGGCTGGCTCTGGTTCGGCTGGGTGGTGCTGGGCCTGTGCACCCTCGGCATGCTGGCCACACAGGACACCTGACCCTCGCGGCGCAACAACCACCCGGACACGTGACCGTCGTGTCCGGGTGATCACGCCTGACGGGCCCGGAGGCGGGTAGGAGCCGGGAGGCCGGTTCGCTACGGTCGTACGCAGTCGCAGTCCTGTAGTCGGCCGGTAGAGCGAGGTGCACCCGCAAGGTGTTCTATTACGTCCTGAAGTATGTCGTGCTGGGGCCCCTGCTGCGGCTGCTGTTCCGGCCCCGTATCGAGGGTCTGGAGAACATTCCGGAGGACGGCGCGGCGATCGTCGCGGGCAATCACCTCTCCTTCTCCGACCATTTCCTGATGCCGGCCATCATCAAGCGCCGGATCACCTTCCTGGCGAAGGCCGAGTACTTCACGGGCCCGGGGATCAAGGGCCGGCTGACCGCGGCCTTCTTCCGCAGCGCGGGCCAGATCCCGGTGGACCGGTCCGGCAAGGACGCGGGGCAGGCGGCCATCCGCGAGGGGCTCGGCGTACTGGGCAAGGGCGAGCTGCTGGGGATCTACCCGGAGGGCACCCGCTCGCACGACGGCCGGCTCTACAAGGGCAAGGTCGGGGTCGCGGTGATGGCGATCACCGCGCAGGTGCCGGTGATCCCCTGTGCCATGGTCGGCACCTTCGAGATCCAGCCGCCCGGCCAGGTCGTGCCGAGGATCAAGCGGGTCGCGATCCGCTTCGGCGAGCCGCTGGACTTCTCCCGCTACGCGGGCATGGAGAACCAGAAGGCCGCGATCCGGGCGGTGACGGACGAGATCATGTACGCGATCCTCGGACTCTCCGGCCAGGAGTACGTGGACGAGTACGCGGCCAAGGTGAAGGCCGCCGAGCAGGAGGCCGCGCCGCCGAGGAAGTTCCCGAAGCTGCGACGCTGAGCGCGAATACGCCACCGGCAGAGCGCCCTCGTCCGGGCGGGCCCGCTCCCCTAGCGTCGGATCCATGAGCAAGGGACACGCATGGGTGCTGGGAGCGACGGGCCAGATCGGGCGGGCCGCGGTGCGGGCGCTGGCCGCGGACGGCTGGGAGGTCACCGCGGCCTCGCGCGGCAGCGGCCGGGACGAGGGGTGGGATGCCGGGGTCCGGGCGGTGGCGCTGGACCGGGACGAGGAGGGGGCGCTGGAGAAGGCGCTGGGCGACGGCTGTGACGTCCTGGTCGACATGGTGGCGTTCGGCGGCGCGCACGCCCGGCAGCTGACGGGGCTGGCCGGCCGGATCGGCTCGGCCGTCGTGATCTCCAGCGGGGCGGTGTACGAGGACGACCGGGGCCGCAGTTTCGATACCCAGGCGGAGCCGGACGGTTTTCCGCGCTATCCCGTGCCGCTCCCGGAGACCCAAGCCACGGTGGCCCCGGGGGACGCCACGTACGGGACGCGGAAGGTCCTGCTGGAGCGGGAGCTGCTGGCGGCGGGAGAGGCGCTGCCGGTGACGCTGCTGCGCGCGGGCGCGGTGCACGGCCCGTACTGCCGGACACCGCGCGAGTTGTACGTGGTGAAGCGGCTGCTCGACGGGCGCCGCCGCCGGGTCCTCACGTACGGCGGGGAGAGCCGCTTCCACCCGGTGCATGTGTCCAACGCGGCGGAGCTGATCCGGCTGGCCGCCGGGAAGCCGGGATCGCGCGTGCTGAACGCGGCCGACCCCGAGGCGCCCACGGTCGCGGAGATCGCGTCGGCGATCGACGCTGTGCTCGGGCGGGAGACGGAGACGGTGCTGATCGACGGCGCTTCCCCGGAGGGGCAGGTCGGGGTGACCCCGTGGAGCGGCGCCCACCCCGTGGTCTACGACATGACGGCCGCCGAGGAGCAGCTCGGGTACCGCCCGGTGACCGGATACGTGGAGTCGCTGCCGGAGACGGTCGCGTGGCTCGCCGGGGAGCTGGCGGAGCGCGACTGGCGGGAGGCGTTCCCGAAGATGGTGGCCAACTACGGCGCGTGGCTCTTCGACTATGCGGCGGAGGACGCCTGGCTGGAGGCGTACGACCGGGGCCGCCGTTGAGCGGGCCCCGGTCGTACGCCTCCTGCGTGTTCTACTACGGCTTCGGCGTAGCGTGCGGGGAGCACGTCACGTCGCGCCGGTCGGTCTTCCCGGTGAGCAGGTAGGTGTCCACCCGCTCGTTGACGCAGGGGTTGACCAGTCCGGTGACGCCGTGGGATCCGGCGTCCTTCTCGGTGATGAGCCGTGAGCCCTTGAACCGCTTGTGCAGCTCGACCGCGCCCGCGTACGGGGTGGCGGCGTCGCGGGTCGCCTGCACGATGAGGACCGGCGGCAGGCCCTTGCCGGTCTTCACGTCCAGCGGGGTCCGCTGCTTGGCGGGCCAGGTGGCGCAGGGCAGGTTCATCCAGGCGTTGGCCCACGTCATGAACGGGTACTTCTCGTGCAGCCGGGTGTTGTCCCGGTCCCAGGTGCGCCAGTCGGTGGGCCACGGGGCGTCGGCGCACTCGACGGCGTTGTAGACCGCGTTGCCGTTCTCGGAGGCGGCGTTGCCCGCGAGGTCGCTCATGTCGGGGGCGGCGGCGTCGATCAGCGCCTGGGTGTCACCGGCCCGGTAGTCGCTCCAGGTCTGGGCGGTGGGGGCCCAGGCGGAGTCGTAGTACGGCGCGCCCTGGAAGAAGCCGATGAGCTCGGCGGGTCCGACGACGCCCCCGATGGGATTCTTCTTGGCGGCCGCCCGCAGCTCCAGCCAGGCCTTCTCGACCTTCTGCGGGGTGTCGCCGATGCCGTAGACGGAGTCGTGCTGCGCGACCCACGCCTTCCAGTCGTCCCAGCGCATCTGGAAAGCGATGTCCTGGTTGAGGTTCGCCCGGTACCAGATGTTCTTCCGCGAGGGGTCGACCACGCTGTCGACGACCATGCGCCGGACATGGGTCGGGAAGAGCGTGCCGTAGACGGCGCCCAGGTAGGTGCCGTAGGAGACGCCGATGAAGTTGAGCTTCTTCTCCCCGAGCGCGGCCCGGATGACGTCCAGGTCGCGCGCCGAGTTCGGGGTCGTCATGTGCGGCAGCATCGCGCCGCTGCGCTCACCGCACCCTTCGGCGTACTCACGCGCCAGCTTGCGCTGGGCACGCTTGTCGGCCTCGCTGTCGGGGACCGGGTCGGCCTTCGGAGCCTTGACGAACTCCTGCGGGTCGACGCAGGAGATGGGGGCCGAGTGGCCGACGCCGCGCGGGTCGAAGCCGACGAAGTCGTAGGCCTTCGCGGTCTTCGTCCAGAGCGGGTTCTCCGTGGTGATCCGGGTAGGGAAGCGCAGTCCGGATCCGCCGGGGCCGCCCGGGTTGTAGAGCAGGGCGCCCTGCCGCTCGCGCTTCGTGCCCGTGCTGGTGTGCCGGTCGACGGCGATCTTGATCTTCTTGCCGTTCGGCTTGGCGTAGTCGAGCGGGACGCTCACCCAGCCGCACTGGATGGGGGCGGTCAGGCCCCAGTCCTCCGGGCAGTCCTTCCAGTCGATCCCGGCCTTCGCCGCCCGGTGTGCCGCGACGGCGACCCCGCGCGCCTCCGCGTCGCCCCGGCCGTGATGGCGGCCGTCGGCACTGGCGGCGGGTGCGGCCATCGCCCCCGCTATGAGCGTGCCCGCGACGAGAGCCCCGGCCGAGCCGAGCACTGTCGTACGTCTCACGTGAATCCCCCTTCATCCGATCCGCCGCCGAGGGCGGCGTGGTCATCGGTACGTCGCGGGGATCCTTTCGTCTGTGGGGCACCCGGGGCCAGGGCGTACACCTGTTTCTTTACCGAACCCATAACCGGTGAAGGAAGTTCGCTGAGCGGACTCAGCCGCCGGATCCTTCCTTGAGCCCGTCCAGCAGTTCGCGCATCGCGTCGTCCAGGGTCCCGCGCAGCAGACGGGCGTCGGCGGCCACGGCGGTCACCAGGACGGCGGGTCCGGCGAGCGGGGTGAGGGCGGCGGTGGGGCCGAGGAGGCCGGCGGGGAGCGGGGCATTCTCGAAGGCCGGGTCGGCGAGGAGCAGTTGGCCGACGGCCCGGTGGCCGCCGAGGACGGCGGGGCCGTCCCAGCCGCCGGGGGCGCCGGGTCCGTAGGCCAGTTGCTGGTCCAGGAGCGGGCGGCCCGCGCGGTGGACGGTGAGCCGGGTGGTGAGCGCGCCGGCGGGCTCGCCGTGCCGGCCGAGGATCTGCTCCTCGCGCAGCAGCAGACGGGCGGTGGCGGCGAGTTGGACCCGGGTGGTCTGGTGGAGGTCGCTGCCGTGGGCGGAGACGAGCTGTTCGGGCAGCCAGTGCAGGACCGCCCCCTCCCCCACGGTCAGATCCACGGTGTACGTGGAGGGCCCGTCGTCCGCCCGCGCCCCGGGCAGGGCGACCGTGGCCGCCGCCGCGTCCACGGTGAGGCGTGCGCCGTCGGCGACCTCCGCCTCGATCGCCAGGCGGTCGCCGTTCAGCGGGGCGCTCATCGCGCCGACCACGGTGACCCGGGCGTACGTGGCCCGAGGCGAGCGGGTGCGGCGCAGGGCGAGCGGCCCGTCGCTCTCCAGGACGGGCAGGGCGGTGCCGCCCCGCCCGTCGGGCTCGGCGCGGAGCCGGGCCGTCGCGCGGACGCTCATGCGGTCCAGGCGGCGAGCTGTGCCCGCACCCAGTCGGCGACGGGGCCGACGCCCTCGGCGGAGGTCAGGGAGGTGAAGGCGACGGGGAGTTCGCCACGCTGCTTCTTGGCGTCCAGAGCCATCTGCTCCAGGTCGGATCCGACGTAGGGGGCGAGGTCGGTCTTGTTGATGACCAGGAGGTCGGCGGTGGTGACGCCGGGTCCGCCCTTGCGCGGGATGTCGTCGCCGCCCGCGACGTCGATGACGAAGATCTGCGCGTCGACCAGGCCCTTGGAGAAGGTGGCGGTGAGGTTGTCGCCGCCGGACTCGACGAGGATCAGGTCGAGCGGCCCGACCGCGTCCTCCAGGTCCTCGACCGCTTCGAGGTTGGCGGAGATGTCGTCGCGGATCGCGGTGTGCGGGCAGGCGCCGGTCTCGACGGCCTGGATCCGCTCGGGCGGCAGGACCGCGTTGCGCAGCAGGAAGGCGGCGTCCTCCTGGGTGTAGATGTCGTTGGTGACGACGGCGATGGAGAGCCGGTCGCGCAGCTCGCGGCAGAGGGCGGCGACGGTGGCCGTCTTACCGGAGCCGACGGGGCCGCCGAGGCCGATGCGCAGGGCGCGCCGGGTGCCGTCGGGGCGGGCGGCGTCGGCGCTGACGGCGGCGGGGCCGTCGTGGGTGTGGCCGAGGTGCATGGGAACTCCCTGTGGTGGTCGAGCGGGTGGCTACGAGGCTCTGGTGGCCGAGCGGGTCCGTTACGAGGCGAAGAGGCGGACCGGCCAGGCGGCGTGCGCCTCGGCGGTGATGTCGAGGAGCGGGGCGGAGGCGGCGGGCAGGGCGTCGATGCCCTGCCGGGCGGCCTCGGCGGCCTGTTCGGCGACCCGGTCCAGCTCGGGGGCGAGCCGGGCCAGGACGGCGGTGGCGTGGAAGGGGTCGAGGGAGAGGAGGCGGACGACGGCGGTGGCGGGGCCGCTGACGGTCTCGTACGCGACACAGTGCGCGGCGTCCTCGGGTCCGAGGCCCGCCGCCCGTGCGGTGAGCCCGAGGACGACGGGCTGGTGGGCGCCGCGCGGCCGGGCCGCCGCGAGCGCGTCCAGTTCGGGGCTCGGCCAGGTGGCGCGGGCGGCCCGCATCATCTGGCGGCCCAGCTTGCGGGCGGTGGTCCGCAGGGCGGGTGAGGGCGTCCGGGCGTCGGCGGCCTCGTCGAGGGCGAGCGGGTCCAGGCCGTGGGCGGCCGCCGCGGCGAGGGCGGCGGCGGTGAGGCCCGCGGTGTGCAGACGGCCCCGGCAGAAGTCGGCGAGGGAGTCGGCGTCGCGGATCCGGCCCTCGGCGACGGCCGGTTCGGCGCCACCGGAGTGGGCGTGCCCTCCGGCGGGGAACCGGCCGTCGGCGAGGACGAGCAGTGCTGCGCGTGACATGACCGGCCCGCTCAGAAGAGGAAGTAGCGCTGGGCCATGGGCAGTTCCGCCGCCGGTGCGGGCTCGACCGGGTCGCCGTCGATGGTGACGGCGAAGCTGTCGGGGTCGACGTGGACCTGCGGCACGGCGTCGTTCTCCCGCATGTCCGCCTTGGTGACTCCTCGGGTGCTGGTGATCGGCACGAACCGTTTGTTCAGGGCGAGCCGTTCGGGCAGCCCGTCCTCGATGGCGGCGGTGGAGACGAAGTTGAACGAGCCCTGGGCGGCCGCCCGACCGAGCGCGCCGAACATCGGCCGGGGCAGGACCGGCTGGGGCGTCGGGATGGAGGCGTTGGCGTCGCCCATCTGCGCGTACGCGATCTGGCCGCCCTTGATGACGGTCTGCGGCTTGACGCCGAAGAACGCCGGGTCCCAGAGGACGAGGTCGGCGAGCTTGCCGGTCTCCACGGAGCCGATCTCCCGGTACAGGCCCTGTGCGACGGCCGGGTTGATGGTGTATTTGGCGACATAGCGACGGACCCGGTGGTTGTCGGCCCGGCCGTCCCCGGGCAGGGCCCCGCGCCGCTTCTTCATCACATGGGCGGTCTGCCAGGTCCGCAGGATCACCTCGCCGATGCGGCCCATCGCCTGGGAGTCGGAGGAGATGATCGAGATGGCGCCGAGGTCGTGCAGGATGTCCTCGGCCGCGATGGTGGAGGGCCGGATCCGGGACTCCGCGAACGCCAGGTCCTCGGGGACGGCGGGGTTGAGGTGGTGGCAGACCATCAGCATGTCGAGGTGTTCCTCGATGGTGTTGACGGTGTGCGGCCGGGTGGGGTTGGTCGAGCTGGGCAGGACGTACGGCTCGGAGACCACGCTGATGATGTCCGGCGCGTGCCCGCCGCCCGCGCCCTCGGTGTGGTACGCGTGGATCGTCCGGCCGGCGATGGCGGCAAGGGTGTCGGCGACGAACCCGGCCTCGTTGAGGGTGTCCGTGTGGATGGCGAGCTGGGCGCCGGTCCGCTCGCAGACGGTGAGGCAGGCGTCGATGACGGCGGGGGTCGCGCCCCAGTCCTCGTGGATCTTGAAGCCCAGCGCACCGCCGCGCAGTTGGGAGTGCATCGCCTCCTGCGACATCGTGTTGCCCTTGCCGAGCAGCCCGATGTTGACGGGGAAGGTCTCCAGCGCCTCGAACATCCGGGCGAGGTGCCAGGGGCCGGGGGTGATGGTGGTGGCCTTGGTGCCCTCGGCAGGGCCGGTGCCGCCGCCGACGAGGGTGGTGATGCCGCTGGAGAGCGCCTGGTCGACGAGGGTCGGTGAGATGAAGTGGACGTGGGCGTCGACTGCTCCGGCGGTGAGCAGCTTTCCGTTGCCCGCGATGATCTCGGTCTCGGGGCCGATCACCAGGTCGGGGTGGACGCCGTCCATGGTGTCCGGGTTGCCGGCCTTGCCGATGCCGGTGATCCGGCCGTCCCGGATGCCGATGTCGGCCTTGATGATGCCCCAGTGGTCGATGACGACGGCCCCGGTGATGACGGTGTCGGGTGCGCCCTCGGCACGGGTGGTGCGGGCCTGGCCCATCGACTCGCGGATCACCTTGCCGCCGCCGAACACCGCCTCGTCGCCCGCGTGTCCGGGGCCGCCCGAGCGGTCCTCCTCGATCTCGACGAGCAGATCGGTGTCGGCGAGCCGGATCCGGTCGCCGGTGGTGGGGCCGAACAGGTCGGCGTACACGGCTCTGCTGAGGTCAGGCATCGAGGGCACCTCCGGTTTCGCCGCGCAGGCCGGGGACGACGCGGCGGCCGGCGAGGGGGACGAGTTCGACGTCGGCGGGGATGCCGGGTTCGAAGCGGACCGCCGTGCCGGCGGCGATGTTCAGCCGCAGGCCGTGGGCGGCGGCGCGGTCGAAGCGCAGTCCGGGGTTGGCCTCGGCGAAGTGGTAGTGGGAGCCGACCTGGACGGGGCGGTCGGCGGCGTTGAGGACGGTGAGGCGGGTGACCGCCCGCCCCTCGTTGAGGGGGATGTCCCCGTCCCCGTACAGGATCTCTCCGGGAATCATCGGCGCTCCCCCGTCAGACGATCGGGTCGTGGACGGTGACGAGCTTCGTGCCGTCGGGGAAGGTGGCCTCGACCTGGACGTCGTGGAGCATCTCGGGGATGCCGTCCATGACCTCGTCCCGGGTGAGCAACTTACGGCCGGACGCCATGAGTTCGGCGACGGTGCGGCCGTCCCGGGCGCCTTCGAGCAGATGGGCGGTGATCAGGGCGACGGCCTCGGGGTGATTGAGCCGCAGCCCGCGTGCCCGGCGCTTCTCGGCCACGTCGGCGGCCACATGGATGAGCAGACGTTCCTGCTCGTGCGGGGTCAGTTGCACGCTTCCACCTCATCGTCTTCCGTCCGGCTCCGGGTCCGGACGCAGCGGGACCCTATCCGCGTTCAACAGTTCGTTGAACGCGAAAGGAGGCCTCGCGACCAGGCATTGCACGTTAGGGCGGAAGTTTTTCCGTTGCGTTAACTGATCTTTGGGGGGTTCATGGACATCAGCCCGCGCAACCCGTTCTCCAGCACTTCGGGGCGTACGTCACCGAAGAGCGCCTCCTGGAGGATGAAGCCCTGCGCCGTGGCGACCATCGTGCGGGCCACATGGTCGCCGGGCACATCGCTCGCCAGGATCCCGGCGGAGCGGTAGGCCTCGACGAGCCCCGTCCAGGCGACGCGCATGATGGTGTATCCCTCGTCGAGCAGCTCGGCGAGCCGTTCGTCGCGCAGCGTCTCGGACCAGAGCTGGACGACGAGCGCGGCGAAGGTGCGGCGCTCCAGTCCGTGCACCTGACCGGCGAGCACCCCGCCGAGCACGCGACTGAGCAGCTCGTCCGGGGTGGGCGGCGGCGTCGCTCGGGCCGCCTCCTCGAAGGCGCCGCGAATGACGGCGAAGGTCTCCTGGGTGATGGCCGCGATGATGTCCTCCTTGCCGGGGAAGTAGCGGTAGACCGCTCCGGCGGACAGGCCCACCTCCTTGAGGACGTCCTGCATGGACGTGCCGTGGAATCCGTTGCGGGCGAAGCAGCGCGCCGCCCCGTCGAGGATCTGACGGCGGCGGGCGTCGAGGTGTTCCTGGGATACGCGAGCCATGCCCTCAACCTAAAACGAACATTCCTTCTTGACAATCGGGCGCAACCTGCCGACAGTGGAACCAGGTCGTAAAATGAACGATCCTTCTCTTTGAATTTCGCCACTGCCGCACGAATCGAGGCCCCTCATGCCCACCGCACCCAACCGCCGCGCGGTGGCGGTAGTCCTGCTGATCCCGCTGGTGGTGACGCTCGCCCTGTGGGCCTTCGCCTGGCCCGCCGCCCGGATCGCGCCGCGCGACCTCCCGGTCGGGGTGGCGGGCGCGGCGCCGGCCGCCCAGCAACTGGAGCAGGGACTCCAGCAGCGCGACGGCGCCTTCGAGGTGCACCGCTTCGACGACGAGGCGGCCGCCCGCACCGCGATCGAGGACCGGGTCGTATACGGAGCCGTCGTCGCCACCCCGCAGGGGCCGCACCTGCTCACCGCGTCGGCGGCGAGTCCCGTCGTCTCCCAGCTGCTGCGCGAGGCCGTGACGGCGTCCGTTCCCGAGGGCACGCAGGTCCAGGTCACCGATGTGGTCGCCGCGCCGCCCGGCGACCCCCGCGGCAGCGCGCTCGGCGCGAGCGTCCTGCCGCTGGCCCTGGCGGGCATGGCCACCGGAGCCGTCGTCACCCTGATGGGGCTGCGCGGGACGCGGGCCGCGTTGACCCTGGTCGCGTCGGCCGGACTGGTGGGCCTCGCCGCCACGGCCGTGGCGCACAGCTGGCTCGGTGTGATCACGGGCGCCTGGTGGACGGAGGCGGGCGTGCTCGCGCTCACCGTACTGGCCATCGGTTCGGCGGTGGCGGGGCTCGCCGCCCTGCTCGGGACGCGCGGCATCGGCATCGGCGCGCTGCTGATGGTCCTGCTGGGCAACTCCTTCTCCGGCGTCACCAGCGCACCGCAGCTGCTCCCCGAACCGGTCGGCATGATCGGCCAGTGGCTCCCGCCGGGCGCGGGCGGCTCCCTGCTCCGCTCGGTCGCCTTCTTCGACGGCAGCGCGGCGGGTGGCGCCGTGCTGACGCTCTCGCTGTGGTCGCTGTTCGGCCTGGCGGCGGTGCTGCTCGCCCGCCGCACACCGACACCGATCCCGGCACCGGCCGAGCCGGCCGAGCCCGCCCGGGAGCCGGCCCTGACCGGCTGAGCTCCGGATCCGCACGAGCCGCGCCGGGTGCCCCTCTCCTACGGGAGGGGCACCCGGCTTCGCGCTGTCGCCGTGCGGTCGGGCTTCAGGCGTCCCGGCCGTCGTGGGGGCGGTGCTCGGCGGCGATGCCGAACCTGCGCCGTTCGCCCTGAGCGGATGACGCGGAGCCGATCGAGGAGACCGAGCTGATCACCTGCTCCTCGGCAGCCGCTTCCTCCGCTTCAAGTCGTTGCAGGTCAGCGGCGGAAACCAGCGCGATGAGCGGCTTGCCGTGCCGCGTCACGACGACGCGTTCACCGCCGTAGACAACGCGGTTGATCAGTTCGGCTAGCTCCGCCCGTGCTTGCGTCACCGGAATCTCGTAGGCCATAGTCCCCATCATAACCTTCTGTACGTCCTGTACATTTTTTACGCATGGCCGGACGGACGGACAGATGGATGGTCAGTTCCAGCAGAGAGGCACGCCATGATCCGCCCCGCCGCCCGCTACGTACTGCCCGAGTTCACCGAGCGCACCGCGACCGGAACCCGGACCATGGACCCGTACTCCAAGCTGCTGTCCGAGCGGATCGTCTTCCTCGGGACCCCGATCGACGACATCGCCGCGAGCGACCTCATCGCCCAGTTCATGTATCTGGAGCACGCCGATCCGGACCGGCCGCTGTCGCTCTACATCAACTCCCCCGGCGGCACGTTCCAGGCGATGGCGGCGGTCTACGACACGATGCAGTTCCTGACCTGTGAGGTGGAGACCTTCTGTCTGGGGCAGGCGGGTTCGTATGCGGCCGCCCTGCTGGCGGCCGGGGCGAAGGGGCGTCGACATGCGCTGCCCGGCGCGCGGGTAGTCATTCAGCAGCCCGCACTGGAGGAGCCGATGCGGGGCCAGCCGTCCGACCTGGAGATCCACGCGCGCGAACTGGTGCGTACCCGCGAGATGTTCGCGGCCATGCTGGTCCGGCACACGGGCCGGACCGCGGAGCGCATCACCGCCGACATCGAGCGCGACACCATCCTCGACGCGAAGGCCGCCGCCGCCTACGGGCTGGTCGACCACGTCGTGGGAAACCGCTGACTCTCCCGGCCGCCCGTACGACGCGAGGTGAACCCGCCGATGAAGCCACCCGAGTTCCCGCCCCTGCCCGCACTGACCCGCGCCGAGGCCGAGTTCGTCGACTGCTATCTGGCCGTGCTCGACCAGGTGGGCCGGATCAACCCGGCCCACGGCAGCGACACCTACAGCGCACTGCGGGCCGCCCAGGCCCTGGCGTCCGGGGCGGCGGCCCTGCGCGACGCCCTGGCCCTGATGCACGAGCGCGGCGAGTCACGGATCCACGCCGCCACCCTGGCGCGGGCCCTGCGCGTCCTGGACGGGGAGCGCAGGGCGGGCCGGGTCGCGATGCCGCCGACCGCGAACTGACCGGCTCGGCGCGCGAGGAGCGCCTTACGGGAGCGGGCCGGTCGGTCCCGCGCACGACACGCCCGGTCCCGCGATCGATTTGCCTCGCTCGTTCGGCGTAGGCGATCACCCGCGCGAGCGACGGCTCAACTTGCGTTCGACGCGCGGTTCGTACTCGAAATGTGCGCTTTCGTCGCTGGTACGAGGGTGCGCGCCCAGCTCGTGGGCGAGCGCGAATCCGACCTGTCCACCCGAATGGATCAGTGGTGAGGAGACTCACAAACCACCGTTTCAGCTCGGAAATCCGGCAGCGAGTGAGTCAAGATCCCTGGGACGACAAGCCCCCGCCACCGCGGCGGGGCGGTCCGGGCGGACGCCGAGTCCTGCCGCCTCCCGGATGACTGGTCGACAGAAGTGGATCGGCAGGAGTGGAGGACCCGAGCACAACGGGCCGACCGGGAGACCGGGAAGCCCTCGGGGTGAAGCCGCGATGCGGCCGGGCAACTTCGCCAGCCCGAACCCGACAGGTCATCCTTCACAGGCGGCTGACGAAGGGTTGCGCATGTCTGCGCAGGTTCATGTCCCGTCTCTGTTCGCCCGGGTCGGCACGGCCTCGGTACTCACCCTGGCCGTGACGTCCACGATGCTGACGCCCGGTCTGGTGAGCGACGCCGAGGCCGCCACCCACTCGACGAAGGCCCTGAAGGTGGCCGCGTCGAAGAAGGGGTCTCCTTACAAGTACGGAGCATCCGGCCCCAGTCGCTTCGACTGTTCGGGGCTGACGCTGTATTCGTTCAAGAAGGTCGGGAAGAAACTTCCCCGCACGGCACAACAGCAGTACAACAAGACCCGCCATATCGCGAAGTCCCAGCGCAAACGCGGCGACCTCGTCTTCTTCCATTCGGGGCGCAGCGTCTACCACGTGGGCATCTACGCCGGGTCCGGGAAGATCTGGCACTCCCCCAAATCGGGGGACGTGGTGCGACTGGCGAAAATCTGGTCCAAGAGCGTCTGGTACGGACGGGTCCGCTGACCCACCGGCCGGACGCTCTTTCCGTGCGGGCGCTCTTCCTCGCGGAAGGAGCACCCGGTCTCAGCGCAGCAGCGGGCCGGTGACCAGCGCGAGTCCCAGACCGGTGAGCGCCACGCCGCTGCCGCCCTCGATGGCGCGGGCGGTACGCGGGCGGCGCAGCCACCGGCCCAGCCGGTCCACGAGCAGGGCCACGGCCGGGAACCAGATCAGCGCCAGCACCACCACGATGGCCGCGAGCAACAGCGTCCGGGGCAGCGGCGACTGCCCGTGGGGCACGAACTGCGGCAGCAGGCTGAGGAAGAGGACCGGGGCCTTCGGGTTGAGCGCGTTGGTCAGGAACCCCTGCCGCAGCGCCCGTCCGAACTGCCTGGGCACGGGCCGCCCCGGCGCGCCCTCGGGTGTTCCGTCGCCGCTCGCCCGGCCGCGACGCCGGATCGCGTACAGCGCGCTGATCCCGAGGTAGAGCACGTACGCGCCGCCGAGCAGCTGGACGGTGCGGAAGAGCACCGGCATCGTCACCAGCACCGCGGCGAGTCCGGCGACCGCGAGCGCGGTGTGCACCAGCAGCCCTCCGGCGACGCCGAGCGCGGTCGCCAGGCCGGCGGTGCGCGAGGCCAGGGCGTTCCGTACGACGACGGTGAAGTCGGCGCCGGGCAGCGCGACCATACCGGCGGCGACCCCCGTGAAGGCGATCAGTTGTGCGTCCATGAGGTCCACCTTGGACCGGCGGAGCCTTTAGCGTGTACTTGCAATCTTCTGGGTCTGCCTAAAGGAACGCTTTCATGTACGACCCGACACGGCTCGCGGCCCTCGTGGCGGTCGCGGAGGCGGGATCGATCACCCGGGCCGCCGCCCGCCTGGGCTACACCGCGCCCGCGCTCTCCCAGCAGCTGGCCAAGCTGGAGCGGGAGGCCGGGGCGACACTCCTGGTGCGCCACCATCGCGGGGCACGGCTGACGGCGGCGGGCGAGCTGCTGGCGGGCCGGGCCCGGCGGGTCCTGGACGAACTGGACCAGGCACGCCACGAGCTGGCGCAACTGGCCGGGCTCTCGGGCGGCCGGCTGCGGGTGGGCACGTTCACGACGGCCGGGATCCATCTGCTGCCGCCGGTCCTGAGCGCGTTCCGGCGGGCGCATCCGGAGGTCGAGCTGGCCGTCGCCGACCACGAACCGCCCGGCGGGGTCGCCGCGGTGGTCGCGGGCGAGGTGGACCTCGCCCTGACCCACGCCTACGAGCCGGCGACGGCGGCCCCTCCGCCGGTGGGCGTGCTCGTCGAACCCCTGCTGGTCGAGGAACTGGTGCTGGTCACCTCGGTGGGCCACCGGCTCTCCGAGGGCACCGGCCGGCTGCCGGTCACCGAGCTGGCCGGGCGGCCGCTGATCAGCAGCGCGCCCACGCATCCGCCCCGGCGCGGGGTCGAGAACGCGCTCGCCGAGGCCGGGGCGACGCCCGCGGTGGTCTGCGAGTCGCCGGGGTACGCGCTGGTGTGCGCGCTGGTCAGCGCGGGGCTCGGCGTGGCGGTGGTGCCGGAGATGGTCGCCTCGATGGCGCCGGCCCCGCTGGCGGTCCGGCGGCTGGAGCCCGCGTCGTTCCGCCGGACCATCTCGGTCGTGCACCGGGGCGACCGGTCGACCGCCGCGGCCGCGACGCTGCTGGCGCTGCTCCGCAGCGGATTCGGCCGAGGGAGCACGGCCGCGGCGGCGAACCGGCCCCCGGCAGGCTGACGCCCCACGTTCCTTCCGGACCGGCCGCCCCGCACCTACGCGGCCGGCCCGTGGTCATCCTTGGACCGGAACGACCCACGGCAGAGCGATCCAGACCGTCTTGCCGCCCTCGGCGGTCGGGGTGACCTGGAGCCGTCCGCCGCACTCCTTGGCCAGCGCCCGGATGATGACCATGCCCCGGCCGTTGTCCTGCCGTACGGCGGCGGGCAGTCGCTGGGGCCAGCGGGGGTGACTGTCCGTGACGCCGAGATACAGCTCCTCGTCGCGTTCGAGGCGCAGGTCCACGGTGAAGGTGGGCGACTGACCGAACGTGTGCTGGACGGCGTTGGTGGCCAGCTCCGAGATGATCAGCCTGATGGTGTCGGCGAACTCGGTGTCGTCGGGCAGGCCCCATTGGGCCAGGGTCCTGGCGACATGTCTGCGGGCCGAGGAGACCGAGACCGGATCGCTCGGCAGAGTGACGGTTGCTTCCTGATGGTCTGCCATGGCGACGCCGTCCCTTTCCCGCCCCGGACGACCGGCGGTCGGCCAGGATTGTGCTTCGCGCCAGATTGCCATTGATGCAGCTCCCTGTAACGACGTTCGGCCAAGATATGCATATATCTGTCGCTCGAAGCGGTGAATTCGGGACCCGTACGGCGTGGACGGACGGCACACTGGCCCCTCTGCGGCCGGCTCCGGTGACGGACCGGCCCTCCCCGACAGCACAAGCGGAAGCAGAAGGAGACCGGCATGCTGCACGGCCCCGTCGTCCGGCGGCGCAAGCTCGGTGAGGAGCTGCGGAGCCTGCGCCACGCCTCCGGGCTGACCAGCCGCGACGCGGCGCGGCTGCTCGGCTGGCACCAGTCGAAGGTGAGCCGTATCGAAACGGGCGCGAGCGGGGTGACGCCCGCCGACGTATCGCGGCTGCTGGACGTCTACGCGGTGCGCGACACCCAGTTGCGCTCCCTGCTCGAAGTCCTCGCGGGGTCGGCGGGCGGCGGCGGTTCGGGCTGGTGGCACGCCTACCGGGGGCTGATCCCCCCGCAGTACCGCGACTTCATCAGCCTGGAGTCGCAGGCCAGTACGGTCCGGACACTGGAGACCTCGGTGGTGCCGGGGCTGCTCCAGACCGCCGGATACGCACGGGCCGTGACCCGCGCCTCGTTGGACGGCTTACCGGACGGCCGGCTCGACTCCCTGGTCGAGGTCCGGCTGACCCGCCAGCGGGTACTGCGCGCGCGTCCGCCGCTGCGCTTCACCGCCGTGCTGGACGAGGCGGTGCTCCATCGCCAGGTGGGCGGGCCTGAGGTGATGAGGGATCAGTTGCAGCATCTGCGACAGGTGGCCCAACTGCCGCATGTGCAACTGCAGTTACTGCCGTTCTCGGTCGGTGGATACGTCGGACTCACCTCCCCTTTCGTTATTTTCTCCTTTCCGAACATTTCCGATCTGGATGTGGTCGTTCTTGACCACTTGACGAGTAGCCTCTATCTGGAACGGAAAGAAGACCTCGAGGCATACAGCTCGGCCTTCCGTACCTTGCAGGCGCACGCGCTGTCGCCCGAGCGTTCGATGGACCTCATCACCGCGATCAGCCGCAGCTAGGGGGCCGCCATGACCGACCGTCTCGCACCGCCCGTCGCACCGCCGTCACCGTCCGTAGCTCCGTCCGTGCATCCGTCCGTGCATCCGTCCGCTCCGCGTTGGCGGCGCAGCAGCCGCTCGACCGGAATGAACAACTGCGTGGAGACCGCGCCGCTCGGCAGCGCGCTGCTCGCCGTACGCGACTCGAAGGACGTGGACCGGCCGCCGCTGCGCTTCACGGCGGCGGCCTGGAGCACGTTCGTGACGGGACTCGCCCCGCACGGAGCCGGTTCTCACCGGATCGGCTGATCGGCCGATCAGCCGACCGGGGCTTCCGCCTGCCGGGGAGCGGTGGCGACGATCGTGGCCACCGCGGTCGTGATCTGCTCCTCGGTCAGGTCCGCCCGTGCCGTCAGCCGCAGCCGGGAGATGCCGTCCGGCACCGACGGCGGGCGGAAGCAGCCCACCGCCATCCCGGCCGCGCGGCAGTCGGCCGCCCAGCGCACCGCCGCGTCCGCCGAGGGCGCGCGGACGGAGACGACGGCCGCTTCGGGCCGGACCGCGGTCAGCCCGGCGGCGGTGAGCTTTCCGTACAGCGAGGCGGCGACCTCGCGTGCGCGGGCCGCCCGTTCGGGCTCCCGGCGCAGCACACCGAGGGCGCCGAGCGCGCCGCCGGCCGCCGCCGGGGCGAGTCCGGTGTCGAAGATGAACGTACGGGCGGTGTTGACGAGGTGCTCGATGACCCGGGCGGGCCCCAGGACCGCTCCGCCCTGGCTGCCCAGGGACTTGGACAGGGTGAGCGTCGCCACGATCCCGTCGCCGCCCGCCAGCCCGGCGGCGGCGAGCGCTCCGCGGCCACCGTCGCCCAGGACGCCGAGGCCATGGGCGTCGTCGACCAGCAGGGCCGCGTTCGCGGAGCGGCAGACCTCGGCCAGCGCGGGCAGCGGGGCGGCGTCGCCGTCGACGGAGAAGACCGAGTCGGTGACGGCGAGCGCCCGTCCCTCGTGTGCCCCCAGCGCCTTGGCGACCGCGTCCGGGTCGGCATGGGGCACGACGGCGGTCTCGGCGCGGGAGAGCCGGCAACCGTCCACGATCGAGGCGTGGTTACCCGCGTCGGAGACGATGAGCGAGCCGCGCCCGGACAGGGCGGTCAGCGCGGCGAGATTGGCCGCGTACCCGGAGGAGAGCACGAGGGCCGCCTCGAAACCGCAGAAGGCGGCGAGGTCCCGTTCGAGTTCGGCGTGCAGGGCGGTGGTACCGGTGACCAGGCGCGACCCGGTCGCTCCGGCGCCCCACCGCTGTGCGGCGCCGGCCGCGGCGGCGGTGACCTCCGGGTGCCGGGTGAGGCCCAGGTAGTCGTTGCTCGCGAGGTCCAGCAGCTCCGGCTCGGCGCCGCGCGGGCGCAGGGTGCGTACGAGTCCGGCGGCGGCCCGGCGGCGGGCCTCGGCGTCGATCCAGTCGAACGGGGCGAAGGACATGGGGCGGTCCCTTGGGTAGGCGGGCCCTGGGCGGGCGGCTCCGCGCGGACGGTCCGGTGCGGACGGCCCCTTTGTAGGCAGCCAACAGACCCTAGCCGGGTGCGCAGCAGGTCAGGGTGTGGCAATACACACACCCTCGCCCGGGTCTCCTGTCTGGTTCCTCCTTGGCTGGAGGCGGTGCGGTAAGCAAGGATCATCTTCCATGGACCTGCTGAACACGCTGGTGGACAAGGGGCTGCGGCGCGAACTGCCGACCCGCGAAGAAGCGCTCGCCGTTCTGGCGACCTCCGACGACGAGCTGCTCGACGTGGTGGCCGCCGCGGGGAAGGTGCGCCGTCAGTGGTTCGGGCGGCGCGTCAAGCTCAACTATCTGGTCAACCTGAAGTCGGGGCTCTGCCCCGAGGACTGCTCCTACTGCTCGCAGCGGCTCGGTTCGAAGGCCGGGATCCTCAAGTACACCTGGCTGAAGCCGGACGAGGCGTCCAAGGCCGCCGCCGCCGGGGTGGCGGGCGGCGCCAAGCGGGTCTGCCTGGTGGCGAGCGGGCGCGGCCCGACGGACCGGGACGTCGACCGGGTCTCGAAGACCATCGAGGCGATCAAGGACGAGAACGAGGGCATCGAGGTCTGTGCCTGCCTCGGTCTGCTCACCGACGGGCAGGCCGACCGGCTGCGTTCGGCGGGCGCCGACGCGTACAACCACAACCTCAACACGTCCGAGGAGACGTACGGGGCGATCACCACCACGCACACGTACGCGGACCGGGTGGAGACCGTGCAGCAGGCCCAGGCGGCCGGGCTCTCGGCGTGTTCCGGGCTGATCGCCGGGATGGGCGAGAGCGACAAGGACCTGGTCGACGTCGTCTTCGCGCTGCGGGACCTGGACCCGGACTCGGTGCCGGTGAACTTCCTGATCCCGTTCGAGGGAACGCCGCTCGCCAAGGAGTGGAACCTCACCCCGCAGCGCTGCCTGCGCATTCTGGCGATGGTCCGCTTCGTCTGCCCCGATGTCGAGGTGCGGCTCGCGGGCGGCCGTGAGGTGCATCTGCGTTCGATGCAGCCGCTGGCACTCCACCTGGTCAACTCCATCTTCCTGGGCGACTACCTCACGAGTGAGGGCCAGGCGGGCCAGACCGACCTGGACATGATCGCGGACGCCGGTTTCGAGGTGGAGGGCGCGGGCACGACGACGCTGCCGCGCCACCGGGCCGACGCCCTGGCCGGCGGCTGCGGAACGCAGGACGCCACGGCGGGGACCGGCTGCGGATCGCACGAGGCTTCCGGAGCCGGGGGCTGCGGTTCCCACGGTGGGGGCGGGGGCTGCGGGCCGTGCGGTGGCCACGGCCAGCAGGAGCCGGCGGCCGTCGCGGACGTCGGCACCGACACCGACACCGGCTCCGGCTCCGGCTCCGGCTCCGGCTCCGGCTCCGGTGAGAGCGTCCCGGTCGCGCGTACGGACGCCAACGGTGTGGCGCGTACGGATCTGGTGGCGGTCCGCCGTCGCGGCGCGGGAACGGACCTGGCGCCCAATGCCTGAGCTCGCCCCCGCCGCACTCGCCCGGCCCGCCGCGCCGAAGCCGTACACGCCCGACGAGCTGCGGGCGCTGGACCGCGCGCACGTCTGGCACCCGTACGGTCCGATGCCGGGCCGTCAGGAGCCGCTGATCGTGGAGTCGGCCTCCGGTGTACGGCTCCGGCTCGCCGAACCCGTCGAGGGACAGCGCGAGTTGGTGGACGGCATGTCCTCGTGGTGGTCGGCGGTGCACGGCTACAACCACCCGGTCCTCAACGAGGCGGCGCGCGGCCAGCTGGACCGGATGAGCCATGTGATGTTCGGCGGGCTCACCCATGAGCCCGCCGTCCGGCTGGCGACCCGGCTGGTGGAGATCACCCCCGGACCGCTCCAGCACGTCTTCCTCGCCGACTCGGGGTCCGTCTCCGTGGAGGTCGCGGTCAAGATGTGCCTCCAGTTCTGGCGTTCGGCCGGGCGGCCGGAGAAGCGCCGGCTGCTGACCTGGCGCGGCGGCTACCACGGGGACACCTGGCAGCCGATGTCCGTGTGCGACCCGAAGGGCGGGATGCACGAGCTGTGGTCGGGCTCCCTGCCCCGCCAGGTCTTCGCCGACCCCCCGCCGGACGGCTTCGACGCCGAGCCGGACACCGCCTACGTGACGCATCTGCGGGAGCTGATCGCCGCGCACGCCGACGAGCTCGCGGCGGTCATCGTGGAGCCGGTGGTGCAGGGGGCCGGTGGCATGCGGTTCCACTCCCCCGCCTATCTGCGCGTGCTGCGCGAGGCGTGCGACGAGCACGACGTCCTGCTGGTCCTCGACGAGATCGCGACCGGTTTCGGGCGTACGGGATCGCTGTTCGCGGCCGGGCACGCCGGGATCTCGCCGGACGTCATGTGCCTCGGCAAGGCGCTGACCGGCGGCTATCTCACGCTGGCGGCGACGCTGTGCACCACGCGGGTGGCCGAGGGCATCTCCAGCGGCGAGGTGCCGGTGCTGGCACACGGGCCGACATTCATGGGCAATCCGCTGGCCGCCTCGGTGGCCTCGGCCTCCGTGGACCTGCTGCTCGGGCAGGACTGGGAGGGCGAGGTGGCCCGGATCGGCGCGGGCCTGCGCGCCGGGCTCGCTCCCGCGTCCGACATCGCCGGAGTGGTGGACGTACGCGTCCTGGGCGCGATCGGGGTGGTCCAGCTCGACCACGAGGTGGACATGGCTGCCGCGACGCGTGCGGCCGTGCGCGAGGGCGTGTGGCTGCGGCCGTTCCGCGACCTCGTCTACACGATGCCGCCGTACGTCACGGGCGACGAGGACGTGGCACGGATCTGCCGGGCCGTGTGCGCCGCGGTACGGGAGGGCTGAGCCGACATGTCGACGATTCTGGTGGTGTCCGGCACGGGCACGGAGATCGGCAAGACCGTGGTGACCGCCGCGGTGGCGGCCGCCGCGCGGGGCCGCCGGGTCGCGGTGCTCAAGCCCGCGCAGACCGGGCTCGCCCCCGGGGAGCCGGGCGACGCGGCCGAGGTGGCGCGGCTGGCGGGCAGTCAGGTCACCGCCGTCGAACTGGCCCGGTTCCCCGAGCCGTTGGCCCCGGCCACGGCCGCCCGGCGGGCGGGGCTCGCTCCCGTACGGCCGTTCGAGGTGGCCGAGGCGGCGGAGAAGCTGGCCACCGAGCACGACCTTGTGCTGGTGGAGGGCGCGGGCGGGCTGCTCGTGCGGTTCGACGACGAGGGCGGCACGCTCGCGGACGCGGCCCGGCTGCTGTCCGCGCCGGTGCTGGTGGTGGCCCCCGCGGGCCTGGGCACGCTGAACGCGACCACGCTGACCGCCGAAGCGCTGCGGAGCCGGGGGCTGAGCTGCCGGGGCGTCGTGATCGGCAGCATGCCCGCGGAGCCGGACCTCGCGGCCCGCTGCAACATCGAGGACCTGCCGGTGGCGGCCGGTGCACCGCTGCTGGGCGCGGTACCGGCCGGCGCGGGTTCCCTGTCGGGCGCCGAGTTCGCGGCTCGCGCGTCGAGCTGGCTCGCCCCGGGGCTCGGAGGGACCTGGACCACGCACTGACGGGCGCACGGGCCGCCGGACAGCTCCTTCGAGGATTCCCGCCGGGGCGATCCGGGGGAGAATCGTGGAGGAGCGTCACGCCCACTCCTCAGCGGAGGTCCGTCATGCAGCTGCGCAGCAGGAAGCTCCCCCGGGACGCCGTGCACCACCCGGTCTTCGCCCGCTTCTACGCACGCGTGAGCGTGACCGCCGATCTGAAGGGCGGCATCGCCGCGTACCGCGAGGAGCTGCTGGCGGGGCTCTCGGGCCGGGTCATCGAGATCGGTGCGGGAAACGGGCTGAACTTCGCCCACTACCCGGGCGCCGTCTCGGAGGTCGTGGCGCTGGAGCCGGAACGCTCGCTCCGGCAGCTCGCCGCCCGCGCCGCCCTGCGCGCCGAGGTGCCGGTGGACGTGGTGCCGGGGGCGGCCGAAGCGCTGCCGGTCAAGAGCGAGGCCTTCGACGGGGCGGTGGCGTCCCTGGTCCTGTGCACCGTACGGGATCTGCCCCGGGCGCTCGCCGAGATCAAGCGGGTCCTGCGCCCCGGCGGCGAACTGCGGTTCTTCGAGCACGGGCTCGCGCCCGGCGGGGCACTGGCCACGGCGCAGCGGGCGGCCGACCGGACCGTGTGGCCGCTGCTCTTCGGCGGCTGTCACACCGCCCGGAACCCGCTGGCCGCGATCGAGGCCGCGGGCTTCGAGCTGGGCACCTACCGCAGGCTGCGGATTCCGGAGACGGGCATCCAGATGCCGTCCTCCCCCTGCGTCCTGGGCGTGGCCCGCAAGCCGTTCACGGAGGACTGAGCCGGCAGCCGGGAGGGTTCAGTCCCGGCGCGCGCTCACACGCTCCACTGCCGCAGCTCGTCGGCGATGGCCCGCACGTCCGCCTTGCCCTGCTTCACCAGCAGCGCCAGATCGCGGACCTGCTCGGGCGAGGTGATGACCTTGAGCCCGGAGGCGACGAGATAGCCGTACGCGACGGCCGAGGCGAACATCGCGTTGGAACGTTCGAGTGCGGGCACGTGCAGCAGCAACTGCAACAGGGCGGCCGCGCGGGTGTGCGGGTCGCTGTAGACGGCGCTGCCGAAGATCTCCGCGTCGTGCCGTGCGACGGCGGCGACGAGCGCACCCCAGTCGACGACCTGCGGGTCTCCGGGCGTCTTGTGCTCGGCGACCATCAGCAGCCAGGAGAGGTCGATCCGAAGGTTCAACGGGTGCCTTCGCGCTCCGGGCCGAACTCCTCGGCGAACACCGACTCGTACTGCTTCATGAAATCGGCCGCGGCCTCCACGAAGGTGTGTCCCACCTCGCCCGCGTCCTGCTGGACGAGTTCCTCTATGTAGCGGTTCACACTCATCCCCCTCTGCAGCGCGCGCTGCCGCGCGGCCTCGGCGGTGGCCTCTTCCACTCGAACGTTCAGCTGAGTCTTGGGCACGCAACCACGCTAGCGCGACCGTGCTAGCACCGGCAAGAGGAGCGGGTGTCCGCACTGCGAAACGCGATCGACGCACCGGCGCGACGGATGGTGGGGTGGCCGTCATGAACGATCTTTCGATACGGTCCGCGACCCCGGCCGACCTGGACGAGGTCCTCGCCTTCTGGAAGGTGGCCGCCGAGGGCACCAGCATCAGCGACGACGGGGACGGGGTCGCACGTCTGGTGGAACGGGACCCCGACGCATTGCTCCTCGCGGAGCATGAGGGGTCGCTGGCGGGCACGGTCATCGTGGGCTTCGACGGCTGGCGCTGCCATCTCTACCGGCTCGCGGTCCACCCGGACCAGCGGCGCCGGGGCGTGGGCAGTGCCCTCCTCGCGGCGGCGGAAGAACGGTTCATCGCGCTGGGCGGGCGGCGCGCCGACGCCATGGTGCTCGACCGCAATACGCAAGCCCAGCACGCCTGGCGCGCGGCGGGCTACGCGCCCGAGCCGCAGTGGAGCCGCTGGGTGAAGCACCTGACGGACTGACGCGGTAGGACGGGGCGCGGCCGGGCAGACGCCTACGATGGCCAGTCGATTCCGCCGATTCCGCCGATACCGCGCGGTCCCCCCGTCCCTGCCTGATCATGGGACGGAGGTGAACCGATGATCGAAGTACTTCTGCTGCTCGTCGCCCTGCTGCTCTGCGTCGCCTGCGGCGCGTTCGTCGCGGCGGAGTTCTCCCTGACCACGGTGGAGCGCGGCGAGCTCGAACGAGCCGTCGAGCGGGGCGAACGGGGCGCCGCGAGCGCGCTGAAGGCCGTTCGAAGCCTCACCTTCCAGCTCTCGGGGGCCCAGCTCGGCATCACCGTCACCAACCTGGTGATCGGCATGCTCTCCGAACCGTCCATCGCCAAGCTGATCCGGAGCCCCGTCGAGGCGGCGGGGCTGCCTCCCGCCGCCGCTTCCACCCTGGCGCTCGTCATCGGCACGGCGCTGTCCACGGTGGTTCTGATGGTGGTCGGCGAACTCGTCCCGAAGAACTGGGCGATCTCCTCCCCGCTGGCCGTGGCCAAGGCGGTGGCCACACCGCAGCGCGCGTTCACGGCGGTGTTCCGGCCCTTCATCAGCCATCTCAACAACACGGCCAACCGGATCCTGCGCCGCTTCGGTCTGGAACCGACCGAGGAGCTGGCCTCCGCGCGCAGCCCGCAGGAGCTGGTGGCATTGGCCCGGCACTCCGCGAAGGCGGGGGCGCTGGAGGCGGACACGGCCGAGCTCTTCGTCCGCACCCTGAACCTCTCGGAGCTGACCGCGGAGAACGTGATGACGCCGCGGGTCCAGGTGACCGCGCTGGACCTGCACGCGACGGCCGAGGACGTCGCCAACGCCACGCGGGCGACCGGTCTGTCCCGCTTCCCCGTCTACCGGGGCAGCCTGGACACCGTGGTCGGCGTGGCCCACATCAAGGACGTACTGGCGATCCCCGCCGACCGGCGGCCCCGCACCCGTATCTCGGACCTGCTGCGCGAGCCCCTTCTCGTACCGGAGACACTCACCGTGGACAAGCTGCTGGACCGGTTGTCCGGCCGGCTCGCCATGGCCGTGATCATCGACGAGTACGGCGGAACGGCCGGGGTCGCGACGCTGGAGGACATCGTGGAGGAAGTCGTCGGCGAGGTCCGGGACGAGCACGATCCGCACGAGACGCCCGACCTCGCCGCCGCCGGTGAGGACGCCGACGGGCGGACCCTGTGGTCGGCCGACGGGGCGGCGCGCACCGACCAGCTCAGCAGGATCGGTCTGCGGGTACCGGACGGGCCCTACGAGACGCTCGCGGGGCTGATCGCCGCCGAGATCGGACGGATCCCGACGGTGGACGACAGCGTCGAGCTGGCGGGGTGGCGGATCGACGTGGTGGACGCCTCGGGCCGCCGTGCCGCGCGGGCCCTGCTGCACGCCCCGCTGCCCGGATCCGGGGACGACCGTACGGAGGACGAACGGTGATCGTTCTCCAGCTCTTCATCGGCCTGCTGACGCTGGTGGCCAACGCCTTCTTCGTCGGCGCCGAATTCGCCCTGATCTCCGTGCGCCGCAGCCAGATCGAGCCGGAGGCGGAGTCCGGCAACCGGCGGGCGCGGAGCGTCATCTGGGGCCTGGAGCACGTGTCCGCGCTGCTCGCCGCCGCTCAGCTCGGCATCACGCTCTGCACGCTGGTGCTGGGCATCGTCGCCGAACCGGCCATCGCCCATCTGCTGGAGCCGGTCTTCGACGCGGTGGGGGTGCCGCACGGGCTGGTCCACCCGCTGTCGTTCGTCATCGCGCTGGGTGTGGCGACCTATCTGCACATGCTGCTGGGCGAGATGGTCCCGAAGAACATCGCGCTGGCCGAACCGGCGCGGAGCGCCCTGCTGCTGGGCCCGCCGCTGGTCGCGATGGCCCGCGGCCTGCGCCCGGTGATCTTCACGATCAACGCGTTCGCCAACGCCCTGCTCAAGCTGTTGCGGGTGGAGACGAAGGACGAGGTCTCCGCGACGTTCTCGGACGACGAACTGGCCCGGCTGGTGCAGGACGCTGGGGATGCCGGACTGGTCGACGACCGCTCGGCGCAACGGCTCCACCACGCTCTGGAGCTGGGCCGCCGGCCGGTACGGGACGTGGTGATGCCGGTCGACCGGGTGCTGTACGCCAGGGTCGGCACCACTCCGGAGGAGCTGGAGCGGCTCTCGTCCGAGTCCGGGTTCTCCCGCTTCCCGGTGATGGACAGCGAGCAGCGCATCCTCGGCTACCTCCATGTGAAGGACGCTCTGGACGCGATGCCCCGCGACGTCCCCTTCCCGGTGACGGCGATGCGGCCGATCGCCCGCGTCCGGGCGGCGACTCCGTTGGACGACGTGCTCACCGCTCTGCGGCGCAGCCGGACCCACCTGGCGGCCGTCCTCGACGAGGACGACCGGCTGGCGGGCATGGTCACGATGGAGGACGTGCTCCGCGAACTCGTCGGACGCCCGCAGTCCCGCTGACCTACCGGCCTACCGGCCTGCTGGTCCACTGGTTTGCTGGCCCACTGGCCTACCGACCGGTAAGATTGCGGGGCCATGGAATTGAATGCCTCATACACCAGTCTCGTCGCGGTCGGCGACTCGTTCACCGAGGGCATGTCGGACCTGCTCGCCGACGGCACGTACCGGGGCTGGGCCGACGTCCTCGCCTCCCGGCTGGCGAGCCGCTCCCCCAGCTTCCGGTACGCCAATCTCGCCGTACGCGGAAAGCTCATCGGCCAGATCGTCGACGAGCAGGTGGGGGCGGCGGCCGCGCTCCAGGCCGATGTGGTCACGCTCGTCGGCGGGCTCAACGACACCCTGCGCCCGAAGTGCGACATGGGACTGGTCAAGGGGCGGCTGGAAGAAGCCGTGGAACGCCTGGCCCCGTCCTGCAAGCAACTCATCCTGATGCGCAGCCCCGCCCGCAACGGACCGGTGCTGGAGCGGTTCCGCCCCCGCATGGAGGAGCTGTTCACCCTGATCGACGACCTGGCCGGCCGGCACGGGGCCTCGGTGGTCGATCTCTACGGGGCTCCGTCGCTCGCGGACCCCCGGATGTGGGACGTCGACCGGTTGCACCTCACCGCCGAAGGACACCGGCGCGTCGCCGAGGCCGTCTGGCAGACGCTGGGGCTTCCGGCCGAGCTCGACTGGCGGACGCCCGTCCCCCCGACGGCGCCGCCGCGCTGGGCGTCCCGGCGGTCCGAGGACATCCGCTTCGCCCGTCAGCATCTGGCCCCCTGGATCGGGCGACGGCTCACCGGCCGATCCTCCGGCGACGGCCGCTCGGGCGCACAGTTCGACGCCGCGACGGGCAGGGCCTTCTGGATCACGCCCGCGGACGCCGAGACCCCCGGCCCGGTGACGGGGTGGAGCCGCGCCGTCTCCCCGGACGCCACGGCGAGCACCCCCGAAGCCGACTGAGCCGCCGACCGAGCAACCTGGCCTTCGTAGCAAGCCACAAACCAGGGCGCGTCGCTGGCCTGCATAAATCGCCAGTAGAATCTGTCTACGTGACTGCTGTGTCTGCGAAGCCTCGCATCCCCAATGTCCTGGCCGGCCGCTACGCCTCTGCGGAGCTGGCCGTCCTCTGGTCCCCCGAGCAGAAGGTGAAGCTGGAGCGTCAGCTGTGGCTGGCGGTGCTGCGCGCTCAGAAGGACCTCGGGATCGAGGTGCCCGACGCCGCGTTGGCCGACTACGAGCGTGTGCTGGACCAGGTCGACCTGGTCTCGATCGCCGAGCGCGAGAAGATCACCCGGCATGACGTGAAGGCCCGGATCGAGGAGTTCAACGCCCTCGCCGGTCATGAGCAGGTCCACAAGGGCATGACCTCCCGGGACCTGACGGAGAACGTCGAGCAGCTTCAGATCCGCCTTTCGCTGGAGCTGATGCGCGACCGCACCGTGGCCGTGCTGGCCCGGCTCGGCAAGCTCGCGGCGGAGTACCGCGAGCTGGTCATCGCCGGACGCTCGCACAATGTCGCCGCGCAGGCGACGACCCTGGGCAAGCGCTTCGCGACCGCGGCCGACGAGTTGCTGGTCGCTTACGGCCGCCTGGAGGACCTGCTCTCCCGCTATCCGCTGCGGGGGATCAAGGGCCCGGTCGGCACGGCGCAGGACATGCTGGACCTGCTCGGCGGCGACGCGGGCAAGCTCGCCGACCTGGAACAGCGCATCGCCGGACACCTCGGCTTCGCCGAGGCCTTCACCTCGGTCGGTCAGGTCTACCCCCGATCGCTCGACTACGACGTGGTCACCGCTCTGGTCCAGCTCGCCGCTGCTCCTTCCTCGGTGGCGAAGACCATCCGGCTGATGGCCGGCCACGAGCTGGTGACCGAGGGCTTCAAGCCCGGCCAGGTCGGCTCGTCGGCGATGCCGCACAAGATGAACACGCGCTCCTGCGAGCGGGTGAACGGTCTGATGGTGATCCTGCGCGGCTATGCCTCGATGACGGGTGAGCTGGCGGGCGACCAGTGGAACGAGGGCGACGTGTCCTGTTCCGTGGTCCGCCGGGTGGCGCTCCCGGACGCGTTCTTCGCGTTCGACGGCCTCCTGGAGACCTTCCTGACGGTGCTGGACGAGTTCGGTGCGTTCCCCGCGGTCGTGGCGCGCGAGCTGGACCGCTACCTTCCCTTCCTGGCCACCACCAAGGTCCTGATGGGCGCCGTACGGGCCGGGGTGGGCCGCGAGGTGGCCCACGAGGCGATCAAGGAGAACGCGGTCGCCTCCGCCCTCGCGATGCGGGAGCAGGGCGCCGAGCGCAACGAGCTGCTCGACAAGCTCGCCGCGGACGAGCGGATCCCGCTGGACCGCGCGCAGTTGGACGAGCTGATGGCCGACAAGCTCTCGTTCACGGGTGCCGCCGGCGACCAGGTCTCGTCGCTGGTCGCCCGGATCGAGGAGATCACCAAGCAGCACCCCGAGGCTGCGAACTACGCCCCCGGCTCGATCCTCTGACCGGCACCGCCCTCACCGCATGACACCCGAAGAGCTGAGCGCCGCCCGTGACCGCATCGTCCCCGATGTGGCCGCGGGCGGTCTGCGTGTGCTCTTCTGCGGTATCAATCCGAGCCTGACGACCGCGGCGACGGGCCACCATTTCGCCCACCCCGGCAACCGGTTCTGGCCGGTCCTGCACCGCTCGGGTTTCACGCCCCGTCAGCTGCACCCCTCGGAACAGGCCGAGCTGCTCGGCCTCGGGCTCGGCATCACCAACGTGGTGGCGCGGGCCACCGCACGGGCCGACGAGCTTGGCGCCGAAGAGTTCCGGGAGGGCGGGGCCGCTCTGACGGCGAAGGTCGAGCGGCTCGCGCCCCAGTGGCTCGCGGTGGTCGGCATCACCGCCTACCGCACGGCCTTCGGGGAGCCCAGGGCCCGCATCGGCCCCCAGGACCGCACGGTCGGCGCCGCCCGTGTGTGGGCTCTCCCCAACCCCAGCGGCCTCAACGCCCACTGGACGGTCCAGAGCATGGCCGAGGAGTACGCCCGCCTCCGGGACGCCGTACTCACCCGCCCCCCGGCCGACCGGCGGCCCCCGGCCGGTCCCGCCCCGACCGGCTGAACCGCTCCTCCCCCAGCCTCACGCGTCCCGGTTGCGGACCGCCCACCAGCCCGCCAGAAGCGCTGCCGCCGCCCACACGGCTGCCACCGCCAGGCCGGTCCACGGCCCCAGTCCGCCCTCCGGATTCTGGTGAAGCACCGCCTGCCCCGCACGGTCGGGCAGATACCGCACCACCGCGCCGGCGACGTCCACGAACACGAAGGGGACGATCAGAAGAAGGGGTATGAGCAGGCTGAGCACCGCGACCGCGCTGCGCAGAAGCGCCGTGAGACCCGCCGCGAGCAGCGCCATCAGCGCGAGATAGATCCCCCCTCCGAAGGCGGCACGCAGCGCACCGGGGTGCCCCAGGCCGATCGCGTGCTCCCCCAGGAAGAGCTGACCGACCAGGAACGCCGCGAAGCTGGTCACCAGTCCGACGACGAGCACCGACCCGCCGATCGCCGTCATCTTCGCCGTATAGAAGAGGGAGCGGCGGGGAACCGCGGCAAGTGATATCCGCAGGGCTCCGTCGATGAACTCCGAGGACATCGCGGTCGCGCCGAACGCGATGGCCGCGATCTGCCCGAAGTTCAGCGCGAAGAAGGCGTTGAGCAGCGCATCGGACCCGGCCCGCTCCGCCTGGTCCTGGCCGACGCTCCCGAGGACGAGCACCGTGATGGCGAGCGTGGTGGCGAGGACGGCCATCAGGGAGCCGTAGATCGACCGTATCGACCTGATCTTGATCCACTCGGAGTGGAGTACTGCCGTCAGGGTCATGGTCACGCCTCCTGGCGGTTGCTGGCGGTCGATGCGGCGAAAGGTGTGTCGTCCGCCGTGAGGTCGAGGTAGGCCTGCTCCAACGTGGCGCGTTCATCGCGGAGTTCGAGCAGGGGAATGGCTTCGTCGACGGCGATCGCACCGATCTCTTCCGCCGTGACGCCGTCGATCGCCCAGCCTCCGTCCTCGGCCTGTACCCCGGTCAGGCCCCGGGAGGTCAGCGCCGAGTGGAGCCTGCCTGGTTCGGTCGTTCGCAGACGTACGCGGGGTTGACTGCGTGAGTCGAGAAACTCCTTCATCGACATATCAGCGAGCAGGCGGCCCCGGCCGAGCACCACCAGGTGGTCGGCGAAGGAGGCGGTCTCGTTCATGAGGTGGCTGGAGACCAGCACCGTCCGGCCCTCGCGGGCGAGCCTCTTCATAAGTTCGCGGATCCAGATGATGCCTTCGGGGTCCAGCCCGTTCGACGGCTCGTCGAGCATGATCACCCGCGGGTCTCCGAGCAGGGCGGCCGCGATGCCGAGCCGCTGGCGCATCCCGAGGGAGAAGGACTTGATTCGCCGTGTGCTCACGTCGCCGAGCCCGGTCTCCTCCAGCACGGCCTTCACCCGCGACATGGATATCCCGTTGCTCGCGGCCAGCGCCGACAAGTGGCTGCGCGGTGTGCGTGCGCCGTGGGCGGCCCGGGCGTCGAGCAGGGCACCGACGGTGCACAGCGGATCGGGGAGCTCTGCGTAGGGCCGCCCGGCGATGGTGGCCGAACCGCCGGTCGGCCGGTCCAGGCCGAGAACCAGGCGCATGGTCGTGGACTTGCCGGCGCCGTTGGGGCCGAGGAATCCGGTGACCCTGCCCGGTTGCACGCGAAAGCTGAGGCGGTCCACCGCACGGGTGGTTCCGTACTCCTTGGTGAGCTCGTGGACGTCGATGCTGGTCATGTCGTCCAGCCTGGCCGGTGCGCCGGGCGGCCCGCTTCCCCCGCCGGCGGGGTTCGTCTCCCTCTCATGGGGGAGCCGGTGCGCCAGGCCCGCTGGGACGATGAGGACATGCACCGCATCCTCGCCCCGCTGACCAGCGCGGTCACGTACAGCCGCTGGTTGCACATGTTCATTCCGGCTGCCGCGGCCAGCGTGTGGTTCTTCATCTCCGACGAGCTCTGGGCGCCCCTGCTCTTCGCGGTGCCGGTCGGCCTCATACCCGCGATGCGGCTCGAGGAGGGCCTGCAGGCGCAGTTGCTGCTGACTCCGTCCGAGCGTGGGCAGCCCGATGCCTCGATCGCGGTGGCGTCCTCGGCGAGTTGGGCGGAGCGGTGGCGGACCGTGCTCTGGCTGGAGGTGCGGCTCCTGATATCGGGCGCCGCGATCCTGGCCCTCTGGCTGCCCGTCGCCTCGATCGAGCTCGTCCTGTCGGCGGCGGGCAGGCCTCCGGGCGGGCTGGTCGAGGGGATGAGCCCGCACTGGTGGAACGCGCTGCTCGCACCGCTGCCGATCGTTCCGCTGCTCGTTCTGGTGGTGCTCGGGGGCCGGCTCAGCACGGCGGCCGCCCGGTGGCTGCTGGGCCCTTCGCCGACGGACCGGCTGAGTGTGCTGGAGGAGCTGACCGAGCAGTTGTTGGAGCGCAATCGGATGGCCCGGGAGCTGCACGATTCCATCGGCCATGCGCTGACGGTGGCGGTGGTGCAGGCCGGTGCGGCGCGGGCGGCGAACGATCCGGCGTTCACGGAGCGGGCACTGGCCGCCATCGAGGAGACCGGGCGCGACGCGCTGGAGGATCTGGAGCGGGTGCTGAAGGTGCTGCGGGAATCCGGCACCCCCGTGAGCCGACGGCCGACGCTGGGAGAGGCGGAGCGGCTGCTGGACTCGGCGAGGAGTTCCGGGGCGGAGGTGGATGCGCGGGTGTCCGGGGATCTCGGCCTGGTCCCTGCGCCGGTTTCGCGGGAGGGGTATCGGATTCTTCAGGAGAGCCTGACCAACGTGCTCCGTCATGCGGGGCCGGTCCCCGTCCGGGTGAGCATCAGGGTGGCCGGCGGGCGGCTGGAGCTGGAAGTGGTCAACCCGCTGTCCGGGGTGGCCGGTCCGCAGGGAAGCGGCAGCGGGCTGCGCGGGATGCGGGAGCGGGCGGCGCTGCTGGGCGGGAAGGCGCGGATGGAGTCGCGGGAGGGTGAGTGGCGGGTACGTGTGAGCCTTCCTCTGGACGGCATACGCTGGTCGGATGCCCTTCACCGTTCTTCTGGTCGATGACGAGCCCTTGGTGCGCGCCGGTCTGCGTGCCGTGCTGGAAGCCCAGCCCGATATCGAGGTGGTGGGCGAGGCGGCGGACGGCGCCGCGGTCATCCCCCTGGTGAACCGGTTGCGGCCCGACGTGGTGGCGATGGATGTGCGGATGCCGCTGATGGACGGGATCGAGGCGACCCGGCTGGTGCTGCGTACGGTGCCGGATCCCCCGAAGATCCTGGTGGTGACGACGTTCGAGAACGACGAGTACGTGTACGAGGCGTTGAGGGCGGGGGCCGACGGTTTTCTGCTCAAGCGAGCCAGGCCCGCGGAAATCGTGCACGCCGTGCGTCTGGTGGCCGAGGGGGAATCGCTGTTGTTCCCGGCGGCGGTCCGGCAGCTCGCCGCCGAGTACGGGACGGACAAGGCGCGGGCCGCCCTCGACCGGGCGGCGCTCACCGACCGGGAGGCGGCGGTGCTCCGGTTGATGGCCCGAGGGCTGTCGAACGCGGAGATCGCGGCCGACCTCGTCGTCGGGATCCAGACGGTGAAGTCCCATGTCAGCTCGGTCCTGGCGAAGTTGGGAGCGCGGGACCGTACGCAGGCGGTCATCGCCGCCTACGAGTCCGGATTCGTCGCTCCGGGGTGACTCAGGTTGCGGCTCGATACCGGCTTTCCTCGCTGGTCGCAGGGGTCGCGGCCAACGAGTACGATCCGGCAGACATGCGCACGAGCTGGGAGGACATACCGTGGGCCGGCTGACCGGTGGGGACCCGTCGCTGTTGCGGCGGATCAATTCCGCGGTAGTGCTGCACGCCCTGAGGGGCGCCGGCGCGCCGACGCTGACGGACCTGACACGGATCACGGGGCTGTCCCGGCCGACGGTCGAAGGGGTCGTCGAGGGGCTGTTCGAAGCGGGCCTCGTGGTCGAGGCCGTGCCCGACGAGAGTGAGGCCCGACGCCAGGGGCGTCCTGCCCGCAGGTTCCGTTTCCGGGCCGAGGCGGGGCACCTCCTCGGGGTGGAGATTGGTCCGCACCGGGTGTCGGCGCTCATCTCCGGGCTCGACGGCCGGATCGTCGGGGCGGGCTCCCGCGCGGTGTCGGAGACCGCCGGCGCGGACGACCGGCTCGACCAGGTCCGGGCCGTCATCGCGGACGTGCTGCGGCGCACCGGGGTGGCCCGGAGCAGTCTGCGTGCCGTGGGTGTGGGCAGTCCCGGGATCGTGGAGGCCGACGGCACCGTGCGGCTGGGTACGGCGTTGCCGGACTGGACCGGCCTCGCGCTCGGGGAGCGGCTCCGCCGTTCGTTCCGCTGCCCCGTGCTCGTCGAGAACGACGCCAACGCCGCGGCGGTGGCCGAGCACTGGAAGGGCGCGGCCACCGATTCCGACGACGTGGTCTTCGTGCTGGCGGGGCTGAGCCCCGGAGCGGGGTCCTTGATCGGCGGGCGTCTGCACCGGGGGTTCGGCGGGGCCGCCGGGGAGATCGGCGCCCTGCACCTGCTGGGCAGGGACGTGACGCCGGAGCATCTGCTGTCGACGACGGACACACCGCTGGACCCGCTGGACGAGCATGCGGTGGCCGCGGTGTTCGCCAAGGCCCGGGAGGGCGATGCGGGGGCCCAGGCCGCGGTCGAGCGGTTCCTCCAGCGGCTGGTGCACGATGTGGCGGCGCTGGTGCTGGCGCTCGATCCGGAGCTGGTCGTGGTCGGGGGCTGGGCCGCCGGACTGGACGGGGTGCTGGAGCCTCTCCGCGAGGAGCTGGCCCGCTACTGTCTGCGCCCGCCCCGGGTGACCCTGTCGCTGCTCGGGGAGGCCGCCGTCGCGACAGGGGCTCTGCGGCTCGCCCTGGACCACGTCGAGGAGCAGCTGTTCGCCGTCGAGGGGGCCGTGACCGCCCGCCGCTGACCGCCGGCCGCCGGCCGCCCGCCGCGGTGAGAGCGTCGGGTCGCGGACCACGGCCCCGGAAAGCACGCACCCGCCGCTTCCCGAGGACCGGAGTCCTCGGAGAACGGCGGGCGGGGGCCGAGCGGGCCGGGCGTCAGGAGGCCTGGCGCTCCGGCTGATCGTCGTGGCTGATCTCCAGCGCGCCGGAGTCCCCGAAGGTGAGCCGGCAGGTGTCCGCGCGGTAGGTGGCGACGGACACGGCAGCCGTGCCGTCCACGGTGAAGTAGCGGGTGGTGACGACGAGGACGGGGGCGCCGGGGAGCCGGTCCAGTTCCTTGGCGTCGTCCGCCCGCGCGGAGCCGAGCTCCACCGAGCGGTCCTGGCCCTGCAGTCCGAGCCGGTGCAGCTCGCGCAGCACACTGCGGGCGCGGACGGTACCGGACGGGGCCTCGATGGCCGAGAGGTCGGGCACCGAGGAGGCGGGGATGTAGAGGAGCTCCGCCGCTACGGCCTGTCCCTGGGTGTCACGGATACGGCGCACCACGTGCACCGGTTCGGCAGGGTCCGTTCCGAGCATGACGGCCACCGCCGCCGGGGCCTTGTCCATGGTGCTCTCGACCGGCTGCCAGGCCTCGCCGCTGACGCCGCCCGTCCATTCGTGCTGCGCGGTGGAGACGGCGATGCCCACGCGCGGCGGGGCGACGGTCGTCCCGACACCACGACGGCGCTGCAGCCTGCCTTCGAGTTCGAGCTGCTCCAGAGCCTGCCGGAGCGTGGCTCGCGCGACACCGAACCGCGCCGCGAGGTCCCGCTCGTTGGGCAGGATCTCCCCCACCGCAAAGTCCGAGTCGAGTGCCTCACTGAGCACGGTCTTGAGGTGCCAGTACTTCGGCTCCTGAACCGATTCCAGCTGCGTGGTCCCCACCCTGTCCTCCGCAATCGCCCAAGCGTCTTGTTTTCCGCGACGTTATTTATTAAAGGTTCCTGCCTTAAGTGGAGACCCTAGGACGGCATACCCCCTTGGTCAAGACCAATACTTATTCCGTAACGGAGCGAAACGGGACTCTGGCGCAGAGCGTTCACACGACGTTCGCGGTGCTGTGAGGCGCGCGCAGCACAGAGCCCCGCCATCACGGGGGACGGCAGGGCTCTGACCAGGCCTGCGGCGAACCCGCGGGGCCACGAGGGCCGGGGCGGGCCGGTGGTGCGTATGGCTATGCGACGGGCAGTCCGGAGAGCTTGTCCGGATTACGAATGATATAGGCGCATTGAATGACACCTTGGCTGACTTCGATCTGAAAAACGGCGTCGGGCTTACCGCCGACGAAGTAGACGACGGCGGGTCCGCCGTTGAGCTCCACGATGCGGATCTCCCCGTCCGGGCCGAGGTCCGGGGCCACGGCGAAGAGGAAGCGGCCGACCTTGTCGGCGGTCTCGATGATCCGCCGCGGCGCCTTCGCCTTCCCCCCGCTGTCGCTGACGAGCCGGACGTCCGGGGCCAGCAGCGCGAGCAGCTGCTCGATACCACCCCCGGAGGCGGCGGCCAGGAAGCGTTCGGTGAGGTCGCGCCGCTCGGCCGGGTCCACGTCGTAGCGCGGCTTGCGTTCCTCCACATGGCGCCTGGCACGGCCTGCGAGCTGCCGGACGGCCGCCTCGGTGCGGTCCAGGGCGGTGGCGATCTCGGCGTACGGGAATCCGAAGGCCTCACGGAGCACGAACACCGCGCGCTCCAGCGGCGAGAGCGATTCGAGGACGACCAGCACGGCGAGCGAGACGGTATCGGCGAGGACGGCGCGTTCCGCGGTGTCGGGCAGGGCGGGGCCGAAGTCCGTGACCACCGGCTCCGGCAGCCAGGGCCCCAGGTACGCCTCCCGGCGCGACCGCAGATGCCGGAGCCGGTCGATGGCCAGCCGGGTGGTGATCCGCACCAGGAAGGCCCGTGGCTCCCGGATGTCCTCGCGCGCCGCCGCCGACCACCTCAGCCACGCTTCCTGGACCACGTCCTCGGCGTCGGCGACGCGTCCGAGCATCCGATAGGCGACACCGGTGAGAACGGGCCGGTGTTCTTCGAAGAGCTCGGTCGCGGCGTCGGCGGTCATCGGTCCATCCCAGCCCACGGGTCACTCGCTGTCCAGCGGGAATCGCCGGGCCCCTTGAACTCCAAGCTACCCGACGGTAATTGTTGTTGACGAGATGTCTACCCAATGCAGGGAGCGGCAGCATGACCACCACGGCCTCCTTCACCGTCGCGACGGCCGACGGCCCCCGTCCGGTCTCGGTCGCGTACGAACGGACCGGCTCGGGCGAACCGTTGCTGCTCCTGCACGGCATCGGGCACCACCTGAGGGCCTGGGACCCGGTGACACGGATCCTGGCCGCCGAGCGTGAGGTGATCGCCGTGGACCTGCCCGGCTTCGGCACCTCGCCCGCGCTGCCGGACGGAGTTCCGTACGATCTCGCGACCTTCGGCCCGGTGCTCGGAGCCTTCTGCGCCGAACTCGGCCTGGACCGCCCCCATGTGGCCGGGAACTCGCTGGGCGGGCTGCTCGCACTGGAGCTGGGCCGCACCGGGCTGGTGCGGTCGGTGACCGCGCTGTCCCCGGCGGGCTTCTGGACCGAGGCGGAACGGCGCTACGCCTTCGGCACCCTGCGGACGATGCGCCGGAGCGCGCTCGCCCTGCCCGTGCCGCTGATAGAGCGTCTGTCGCACAGCGCGGCCGGCCGGACTGCTCTCACCAGCACCATCTACGCCCGGCCCGGGAGGCGTTCACCGGAGGCCGTCGTCGCCGAGACGCTCGCCCTGCGCGGGGCGACCGGCTTTCACCAGACGCTGGAGGTCGGCCGGGGCGCCTCCTTCGGCGAGGACGTCAAGGGCATACCCGTGACCGTCGCCTGGGGCACCCGCGACCGGATCCTGCTGCGCAGGCAGGGAGTCCGCGCCAAGCGGGTGATCCCCGACGCCCGGCTCGTGCGGCTGCCCGGCTGCGGGCACGTCCCGATGAACGACGACCCGGCGCTCGTGGCCCGCGTCATCCTGGACACCAGCCGCTGAGCCGTCCGGTCGGGCCGCCGGCGCCCGGCCGGAGTGCCGCGCGCCGGCGGTCCCGCGCCGCCCGACGACACCGGAGCCGTACGCCACACCGGCGCCGACCAGGAGGCTTCCCGCACCCTGGGCGAGACCGTACGTCCCGGCTCCGACCAGCGGTGCGGTCAGGGCGGCGGAGACCGGGATCAGGCCGGAGAAGAGCGTGGCGCGTTCGGCGCCGATGCGCTGCATCCCGCTGTACCAGCAGACGAATCCGATCACGGTGACGACGACGGCCTGCCACAGCAGGGCCGTCGCCTCGCCGCCCGTCGGGAGCCGCAGGAACGAGCCGCCGTCCATCAGCAGACCGAGTAGCGCCGACTCGACGGCGGCGAGGCCGCATGCCGTCGCGGAGAGCAGCTTCGGGCCGAGCGGCCGCAGCACGGGAACGGCGAGGACCGCGAAGCCGACCTCGCCCGCGAGCGCGCCCACCGAGAACAGCACCCCCGCCAGGTCGGTGCGCCCCCAGCCCTGGACGGCGAACGCCCCGACGGCGACGAGCCCGGCCGCGTACAGCGTGACGCGGGACGGACGACGGCCGTCCAGCAGCGGAACGAGCACGCCGACCACGATCGGCGCACAGCCCACGAAGACGCCCGGAACAGCCGGTTCCGCCGACTGTTCGGCCGCCAGGACCGCCAGGTTGAACCCGACCATGCCCACGGCGGCGAGCAGCGCGATCCGCCCCCACTGACGGCGGGTGAGGCGCCGGAGCCGGGCCGTCGCCGATTCGGGGTCGCGCCGCAGGAACGGGACGAGCAGGAGCGCGGCGAGACCGTAGCGGAGGGCCTGGCCACCTGCGAACGGGTAGTCGCCGAGGACGCTGTTGGCCGTGAAGGATGCCCCCACCAGCACGCACGCGAGGGCCGCGAGGAGGGCCCCGCGCAGAGAGGTTGCGTTCATGGGGCCGACGCTAGGGTCGGCGACGGACCGGTTTAAGGTCCACTTCCATGACGTCTTCGGGGACCAATCCGCATCGCCCGCCGGTGGAATCCCTCTCTCCGGCCTGGGAGTTGCTGCTGCCCGCCGCTGCCGCGCCGGCGCGCGGGCGGGGACGCGCACTGCGGTCCGCGCTCCGGGAGGCGGTTCGCTCCGGCCGTCTCGCGGCCGGCACGAGGCTGCCCTCCAGCCGTGAACTCGCGGCCGATCTGGGGGTGTCGCGCGGGCTGGTCACCGAGGCGTACGAGCAGCTCACCGCGGAGAGCTATCTGCGCAGCGGGCGGGGCGCGGGCACCTGGGTGAGCGAGGGCGTACGCGCGGCGGAGCGGCCCGTACGCGACCATGCGCCGCGCGCGCCGGGCGCGCGGGTGGACTTCCGGCCCGGCACCCCCGATCTGTCCCTCTTCCCGCGCGGCGCGTGGAGTGCCGCCCAGCGGACGGTGTTCGGCCGGCTGCCGCACGGCGCGCTGGGCTACCCCGATCCGCGCGGTCTGCCGGAGCTGCGCGAGGCCCTGGCCGGGCTGCTCGCCCGGCGTCGGGGCGTGGTGGCCGATCCGGAGCGTCTGGTGGTCTGTTCGGGGGTCGCCCAGGCGACGACGCTGCTCGGTTTCGTGCTCCGGGACGAGGGCGTGATCTCGGTCGGGGTGGAGGATCCGGGCAGTCCGGAACACGCGTCGCTGTTCGCGGCGACCGGTCTGGGCACGGTACCGCTGCCCCTCGACGGCGACGGGCTCGCCCTCGCGCCCCTGAAACGCTCCGGCGTACGCGCGGTGGTGACCACGCCCGCGCACCAGTTCCCCACCGGAATCGGATACTCCGCGCAGCGCCGCGGTGAGCTGCTCGCATGGGCGCGGGACGTGGACGGCGTGATCATGGAGGACGACTACGACGGGGACTTCCGGTATGACAGAGCTCCGGTGGGAGCCTTGCAGGGGCTGGATCCCGAGCGGGTCGTGTACACCGGATCCGTGAGCAAGTCGCTCGCTCCCGGTCTGCGGCTCGGCTGGCTGATCGCCCCCGCCGCGCTCACCGAGCGGATCGTCGCCCGCAAACGGACCATGGATCTGGGCAACCCGGTGATCGATCAGGCCGTACTGGCCGACTTCGTCGTACGCGGCGGCTACGACCGGCAGTTGCGGCGCTGCCAACGGGCCTACCGGGAACGCCGGGACGTCCTGGTGTCCGCGCTCGCCGAGCACTTCCCCGGCACGGAGGTCAGCGGCATCGCGGCGGGCCTGCACATCATCGCCCGGCTGCCCGCGCGGTACGGCCCCGAGGACGTCTTCCTGGACCGGGCGGCCGCGGCGGGCATCGCGCTGCGGCCGCTGCGCGACTGCGGAACGGCCGGCTCCGACGACGGCAGCGTGCCCCTCGTGCTGGGCTACGCCCATCTCGCCCCCGGCGACATCGCCCGGGGGGTCGCCGCGCTGGCGGGCGCGTGGCGTTCCTGCCGGGCCGGACCCGGCTGACCGTGCGGCCCGGCTGACGGGCGCCGTTCACCCGGGGTTGGGGCTCCGGCCGCCGCAGGGCACTAGTCATGGGCACAGACCGGCGCCGGTCCACGATTTCTCGCGAACGGCGCACCGCCCGCACACCTCCCCGGAGGCGCTTCGATGCCCTACCGTCCGCACCGTCCGCGTGTTCCCTCGCCCGGCCGCCGGGCCGTCCTGCGCGGCTCGCTGATCGCCCCGGCGGCGGTCGCCCTCTCGCCCGCCACCGCCTCGTCGGCGCCCGCGCTGCACCTGGCGGGGCGGCCCGAAGCGTCCTGGGGTGTGCAGGTGGGCAGTGTCACCGCCTCGTCGGCTCTCCTGTGGGTGCGCTCGGACCGGCCGGCCCGGATGCTGGTGGAGACCTCGGCGACCGAGTCGTTCCGGCGGGTCCGCAGGTGGCACGGGCCGTCGATCGGCCCCGGAACGGACTTCACCGGCACCACACCGCTGTACGGCCTGCCCGCGGGCGAGCAGGTGCACTACCGCGTGACCCTCGCCGACCCGGTCGATCCGCGCCGTACAGGCACACCGGTGTACGGGACGTTCCGCACCGCTCCGGCCCGGCGCCGGGCCGGGGTGCGGTTCCTGTGGTCGGGCGACATCGCGGGGCAGGGCTGGGGCATCAATCCGGACATCGGCGGCTACCGGGTGTACGAGGAGATGCGCCGTCTGGACCCGGACTTCTTCCTGTGCAGCGGCGACAGCATCTACGCGGACGGTCCGCTGGAGCCGAGCGTGACGCTGCCGGACGGCCGGGTCTGGCGCAATGTCATGACCGAGGAGAAGGCGAAGGTCGCCGAGACGCTGGACGAGTACCGGGGCAACTTCCGCTACAACCTGCTCGACCGGAACGTCCGCCGCTTCAACGCACAGGTGCCCTCCGTCGTGCAGTGGGACGACCACGAGGTGCGCAACAACTGGTATCCCGGCCAGATCCTGGACGACGCGCGCTACACCGAGAAGAACGTGGACGTCCTCGCGGCGCGCTCCGTGCGGGCCTTCCACGAGTACGTGCCGCTCGCGCCCTCGTACGGTGCCGGGCGCCGTTCCCGTATGTACCGGGTCGTCCACCACGGGCCGCTGCTGGATGTGTTCGTGCTCGACATGCGTTCGTACCGCAACGCCAACTCCCCGAACCGGCAGGCCGACGACACGACGGGGATCCTGGGCGCGGAGCAGTTGCGGTGGCTGAAGCGCTCGCTCGCCGCCTCCCGGGCGGAGTGGAAGGTGATCGCCGCCGACATGCCGCTCGGCCTGGTGGTCCCGGACGGTGCGACGGACTTCGAGGCGGTGGCGCAGGGCGATCCCGGGGCGCCGCTCGGGCGGGAGCTCCAGATCGCCGAACTGCTGCGGTTCATCAAGCACCGCGGGATCACCGGCACCGTGTGGCTGACGGCCGATGTGCACTACACATCGGCCCAGCACTACGCGCCGGAGCGGGCGGCGTTCAAGGACTTCGCCCCGTTCTGGGAGTTCGTGTCGGGCCCGCTGGCGGCGGGCGGCTTCCCGGCCAACGCACTGGACGGCACGTTCGGCCCGGACCGGGTCTTCGTACGGGCCCCCGAGCGGGCCAATGTCTCGCCGATGGAGACCCCGCAGTATTTCGGCGAGGTGGAGATCGACGGCGACAGTGCGGAGCTGACGGTGCGTCTGCGGGCCGAGGGCGGATCGGTGCTGTTCACCAAGGTGCTCCGGCCCGGTCGCACCGGCCAGTGAACGGCGGTCCCCGGGCGGCGGGCGGCTGTGCCGAGGGCCGTTGTCGCTGTCCCGAGGGCCGTTGTCAGTGGTGGGTCCTACGCTTTTTTTCATGACCCGATCCGTTCAGGCCTTGGCCTACGCACGCCCGTCATCCCTGGAGTCCTCGCAGGTGGGGCCCTCCCTCGGTCTGGAGACCGCGGGAGGGCTCACGCCGCGCGGGGCGGAGGCGCACCCGCGGTTCTTCGCGGGTTTCCTCTCCGCTCCGCGCATAGCGGCGCGCGGGCTGCTGGCGGTCGCGGACGTGGCCGCCGCCCGCTATTACCAGCGCACGCTGCCCGCCTCGCTGGACCCGGTGGTGACGGGGAACGGCGACCGGCTGCGCTTCGAGTCGTTCTCCGGCTGCTGCGGGGTGTACGCACGTCTCGATGTGCTCCAGGAGGGGCTGGACGGCCGGGAGACCGGCCACGGAACGACGAACGTGGACGTGAACCCTCCGCTGCGGGAGGCGCTTTCGCGGATCACGGCGGATGATCCGCTGCATCTGCGGGTGGGCCCGGAGGAGTTGGCGGTGACCACGCTCGACGGTCCGGTGGTGGAGAAGAAGGTGCCGTTGCCCGACCGGTGGCTGCGCGGTTTCGCCGAGGCACAGGTCGCGTCGGCCGGTTTCGATCTGCGGGCCGAGCTGACGGCGGCGCAGGCGGTGGCGTTCCTGCGTTCACTGCCCCGCTCCCCGGCCTCGGGCCGTGCGACACGGGGCGCCCGGTGGGTGGTGGCGGCGGGCGGGTCCCTGCGGCCGACGACCCGGCCGGTGCCGGGCGCGGTGTGTCTGCCGGGCCCGGAGCGGCTGGTGGCGTTGCAGCGGGTGCTGCGCGACGCGACGGCCCTGCGGGTGTACGGGCCGGTGGCCGACGGTGCGGCGGCGGCGAGCGCCTGGGAGGTGGTCCTGCCGGGGATGCGGCTCACGCTGACGCTCTCCCCCGACTCCTCGCGGGGGTTCTCGGGCGAGGGCGGCGTCCTGGAGGCGCTGGCCACGGATGACGCGGCGGCCGACGCCGAGCTGGTGTCCGTGCTGCTCGCCTGGGAGCCCCGGATCGAACCGGCGTCGCTGGCCGAGCAGTCGGGGCTGAGCGTGGAGCGGGTGCGGGCCGCGCTCACCCGGCTCGGCACGGCGGGGCGCGTCGGTTACGACCTGGCGGACGCGGCGTACTTCCACCGGGAGCTGCCGTACGACGCGGACCGGGCGGAGCGGCACAATCCGCGTCTCGTGGCCGCCCGCGGGCTGGCCCGTGCGGGCGCGGTGTCCCTCGACGGTGCGCGGGCGACGGTCGCTTCCGGTGACCGCCGCTACCAGGTGCGCGAGAGCGGTTCGGCGTTCACCTGCACCTGTCAGTGGTGGGCGGACTACCGGGGGCGTCGAGGGCCCTGCAAACACGCGCTCGCCGTACGCATGGTCCGCCGGGGTGCGACGGTCGCGGGAGGCGTGCGATGAACGAGCTGCTCACCGCTGTACGGGCGGGGCGCCACCACGAGGTGCCTCCACTGGTGCTCGCCCTGGACCGGCCCGGACGCCGGGCCGCGCTCGCCGAGTTGAAGGAGCTGCGCAAGGAGGTGCGGGGCTGGGACTGGCAGCGCCGGGACAGGATCCGCAAGGCGCTGCTGGTGGCCGGCGCGGGCTGTCACACCGGTGCGGCGGGGTGCGCCTCCTGGATCGGGGGCCGGGATCTGCGCGACTGGACCCGTTCTCCGTATCCGTTGATCCTCGCTTCGCTCAAGGACCGTGATCCGGAGTGGCTCGGCGATCTCGCCCACCGGTTCGCGGGGCGCGCGGCCCTCTCCGACGCGGAGTACACCTTCGTCGGCGAGCTGACGCGGATCGCCCGGGTTCCGCTCCCCGTCACGGACAACCTGGTGGTGGGCTGGACGGAGCTGGTGGGCGCGGCGCGTTGGCGCGGCCGGACCCGGCGTCCGCTGACCGACATCCTGCGGGACGACCCGCACACCGCCGTGCTGGCGCCCCGGTTGTTCGAGATGCCGGAGCTGCCGCCGCAGATCGACTTCCACGACGCGGCGGACTCGCGGGACCACTGGCCCGGGGCGCTGTGCGCACTGGCCGACGACGGGCTGCTGGACCGGCCGCATCTGGTGGAGCGGTGCGTGAGCCGTCTGATGCGCGGCGGGAAATCTGTCGACCAGCGGTTCTTCCTCGCCGTCCTCCAGCGGCTGGAGGCGACGGAGGAAGAGGAGAGCAGGCATCTGCGGGACTGGACAGTGATGGCGGCGGACGGGATCGGTCCGGTCGCCGCGCATGCCCAGCAGGTGCTCGGGCGCCTGGACGCTCGGGGCGAGCTTTCCACCCGGGAGCTGGCGGAGGTGTCGGGGGCGGTGCTCTTCCGCCAGGAGAAGAAGCTGGTGCGCGCCCAGTTGAGCCTGCTGGGCACGGCGCTGCGCCGGGACCCATCGACGGCGGACGCGCTTCTTCCGGCGGTGGCCGAGGCGTTCGGCCACGAGGGCATCGACGTCCAGGAGCGGGCCCTGAAGCTGGTCGCGCGGTATCTCCCCGGTGTCTCCGGCACGCAGGTGCGGGAGCGGTTGGCCTCCAGCGCCGCACAGTTGGGCCCTCTGCACCGGGAGACGGTCGCCGCTCTGTTCGGCGGTCCGGTGGAGGAGGAGCCGCAGGAGGCGTACGAGGAGTTCCTGCCGCCCGTGCCGGTGCTGCGGCGTCACGATCCCGCGCCGGAGACCGTGGCGGAGCTCGTCGAGGAGGTGGCCGCCCGGGTGAAGTCGCACGCGTCGGAGCGCTGGGCCCCCTCGTCGGGCGGCACGGATCTCTCGTCCGGGGTCACCGGCTTCGAGCGCACCCTCGACGGGCTCGTCCGGCTGGCCCGGACCCACCGGGAGGAGCTGTCGGAGTCCCTGCGGGAAGCGCTGGCCGGTGTGTATTTCGTCGAGCACGGCCTGGGCCCGTACATGGTCGACCCGCGGTACATCTCGACCTCGCACGGGATCTCCGTCGTGGTGGCCTCGCTGTTGGGTCTGGTGTCCGAGCGGGACAGGTCCGCGTGGCGGGCGAAGACGGTCGTCCCGGGTGCGGACGCCTGTGCCCACGCCGCGCTGAACGGGGTGCTGCTCGACCGGGTGTGGGAGGCGGCGGAGGCGATGGCGGCCGGACGGGTGCCGTTCCTGCTGGCCACGCCGACCTGGCACACCGGGGCGATCGAGGCGGCCGAGCTCGTGGAGCGGCTGCGGACCTACCGGGAGCTGGGGGTCCGTCCCGGTCCGACCGACTTCGCCCAGGCCCTGCTGCGGGTCCACCGGAGCAACGGGCCCGAGGGGGCGGACGCGGCGGCTGCGGCCGAGGCGCTGGGCACCGGCGAGGGCGACCGGCTGGCCGCCTGGATCCGCGCCGACGAGCCGGTGGCCCCGGTGCTGCGGCATCCGGCGACCGCCGTCTCCCGCCCGTCGGCGGGCAATTGGTGGCAGCGGACGACGACCGGGGTCCGTCAAGTGCTGTTGGCGACCCGGGAGCGGCCGGTGATCCAGCGCGAGTTCCCGCAAGCCTTCCACTGGCTGGGCCAGGCGCAGCTTCCCCATGCCCGGGAGTGCTACCACTGGGGGCCCGATCGGTCGTCGCACTGGACGGCCACGCTGCCCGGGGATCCGGAGACGCTGGCCGCCTGGCTGATGCCGGATCTGCTGTTCGCCGCCGACCAGGGGCAGCGGGGGGCCGTCGGGTTCCTGCCGGCGCTGGCGGAGAGCGCGGGCGAGGTGGGTGGGGCGATGCATCTCGCGCTGGCCTACGGGCTCGGCGCCCGGCATCCCGAGGACCGGACGGCGGCGGTGGACGCCCTGCTCGTGCTGGCCACGCGGGGCCTGCTGGACGGTGCGTCGCTCGGGCGGGAGCTGGCGATCCTGGTCGACCGCGACCTGGTGAAGGTGAACCGCACGGCCGACGCGCTCGGCACGGCGGCCGCCACCGGCGCGTACCGGACGGTGCTGACCGTGCTGGCGGCGATGCTGCCCGGCCTCCTGGCGTACGAGAAGACGCCCCGGGGGCTCGGCGACCTGCTGTCCGTGGCGGCCGGGTGCGCCGAGCGCTGCGGTACGGGCGGGATCCCGCCGATAGCGGGGCTGGCGGCGACAGCCGGGCGCAAGGGCGCTTCCCAGACGGTCCGCCAGGCCGCCCGGCTGCTCGCCGCGTTCCCTGCCGGGGTGGAGGAGTCCACACCGGACGCCCTCGGTCCGGATCAAGGAGCGGCCGGTCTCAAAATCTGACCGAAAGACGACGATAGGCGACCAGATCAACACGTAACCCATCAGTCACAAGGCGTTCGTGATCAGGCAACACCGTTCGTTCACAGTGAGGATATGACTGATGTGACCTCCGCGAAGAGCGCCCGCCGTCCGCACCACTGGCGACGGGACCTGATCGAACTGGCCGCCCTGTTCACCGCCGTGGCCGTGGCCGACGCCATCGCCAACCTGATCGGACACCAGCCGGACGGGCCCTATCTGCTCATGGCCTCGGCGGTGGCGCTGGTGGCCACCGCGGCGTTCCACACCTGGTGGGCACGACGGCACAGTCATGCTCCCCCGTCCGGAGAGGCGGGCGGTGCGGCGGGTGAAGCGGGCGAGGCCGGGACCGGCGGTGCGGCCGTGAGCAGCGGTGCGGGCGGGATCTCCGGGGCCGAGGAGACCGTGCTGTGGCGGATGCGGACGACGGTGCGCGACGCCCCGGGCAGTCTGGCCGCGCTGTGCGTGACCCTCTCCGGGCTGCGGGTGGACATCCTCACCCTGCAGACCCACCCGCTCGCGCAGGGGACCGTCGACGAGTTCCTGCTGCGGGCCCCGGCCTCGCTCCAGGCGCAGGAGCTGTCCCGGGAGGTCTCGGCCGCCGGCGGCGCGTCCACCTGGATCGAGCGGGCGGACGCCCACGATCTGGTCGACACCCCGACCCGGGTGCTGTCGCTGGCCACCCGGACGGCGCTCGACGCGGCCGAGCTGCCGCTCGCCCTGCGCCAGCTGCTCGGCCGGTGCACCATCCACTCGCTGCCCGCCGTCACCGTCACCGGCCGCGCGACCGGGGAGAGCGCCCCGGTCGAGGGCGTGCTGGAGGAGACGGTGATGCGGCTGCGGGACCCGTCCGGCGGGGTGATCTCCATCGAGCGGCCCTATCTGCCGTTCACGCCGACGGAGTTCGCGCGGGCCCGTGCGCTGGTCGAGCTCGACGCCCGGCTCGGCCCGCGGGTGCCGCGCAGCGAGGACGTCCTCACCCTGCCCGAGGGCAACGAGATCACCGTGCGCCGCGCGGACCGCGCCGATCTCGTCGCCGCCCGCGCCATGCACGACCGCTGCTCGCAGCGCACCCTGGGGCTGCGCTACCACGGTCCCGTCCAGGACGCGGACCGCTACCTCGACCATCTGCTGAGCCCCCGCTTCGGCCGCACCCTGGCGGTGCAGACGGCCTCCGGCAAGCTGGTGGCGCTGGGCCACCTCCTCTGGGACGGCGACGAGACCGAGGTCGCCCTTCTCGTCGAGGACGACTGGCAGCGCCGGGGCATCGGCTCCGAGCTGCTCGGCCGTCTGGTGGCCCTCGCCGTGGAAGCGGGCTGCGACAGCGTGTACGCGGTGACGCAGTCCCACAACACCGGCATGGTGGCGGCGATGCGCGCGCTCGAGCTGCCCCTCGACTACCAGATCGAGGAGGGCACGCTCGTCATCACCGCCCGGCTGACGACCGAGCCGACAACCGAGCTGACATCCGGGTTGACCACTGGGCTGACGACCGAGCTGACTACTGGACTGACGACTGAAGGGGCCGCTCGGCCTTCCGCGCCGGCGGAACGGGCCCGTCGCTGAGCGCCTGGCACAGATCCGCCCACAGGTCCTCGACGTCTTCCAGGCCGACCGACATCCGCAGCAGCCGGTCGCCGACACCGGACGCCCGCCGGTCTCCCTCCTCCACAATGCGGTGGCTGATGGAGGCCGGGTGCTGGATCAGCGAGTCCACGCTGCCAAGGCTGACGGCGGGCGTGATGAGCCGCACCCCGGCGATCACCCGGTGCGGGTCCCCGTACACCTCGAAGGAGATCATCGCGCCGCCGATCCGCGGGTAGTGCACCCGGGCGATCCGCGGGTCGGCGGTGAGCCTGCGGACGAGCTCGACGGCGCTCGCCGAGGCCGCCCGTACGCGTACCGGCAGCGTGGACAGGCCGCGCAGCAGCAGGTAGCCGGCCAGCGGGTGCAGCACTCCGCCGGTGGCGAACCGCACCTGGCGCAGAGTGGCGGCGAACTCCTCGTCGCAGGCGACGACGCCACCCATGACGTCCCCGTGGCCGCCGAGGTACTTGGTGGCGCTGTGCAGGACGATCCGCGCGCCGTGCTCGACGGGGCGCTGCAGGACGGGGGTGGCGAAGGTGTTGTCGACCAGCAGCGGTACGGATCCGCAGGCATGGGCGACGGCCCGGATGTCGATCTCGGCCAGCGTCGGGTTGGCCGGCGTCTCGACCATCACGAGCCCGGTGTCCGGGCGGATGGCGTCGGCGATGCCCGCCGGATCGGTCCAGGTCACCTCGGTGCCCAGCAGCCCGGCGCCGAGCAGATGGTCGCTGCACCCGTAGAGCGGGCGGACCGCGACGACATGGCGCAGCCCCTGGCTCGCGCGGGCCAGTAGCACCGCCGTGAGCGCCGCCATCCCGCTGGCGAAGGCGACCGCGCTCTCCGTGCCCTCCAGCCGGGCGAGCGCCGTCTCGAAGCGGCCGGTGGTCGGGTTGTCCAGCCGGGCGTAGACGGGCGGCCCGTCGGGCCGGGCCCCGGTGGTGGCGAAGGCGTCGATCCGCATCGCCTCGCCGCGCGAGTCGTAGGAGGGGTAGGTGGTGGACAGATCGATCGGCGGGGCGTGCACGCCGAGGGAGGCGAGGTCGTCGCGTCCGGCGTGCACGGCTTCGGTGGCGAGAGCCCTGGACGGGGTGGGAGCAGGGGGCGTCATCGAGACTTCGTTGTCCATGCCGTCACTCTGAACAGTTACCGGTTCGTAGCGAGAAAACCCCGTGCTACGTTCGCCGCATGGCTGATTCTGTCGCTCTCGATCCGGTGGATCTGCAGATTCTGCGGCTGCTGCAGAACGATGCGCGGACCACGTACCGCGAGCTGGCGGCCGAGGTCGGTGTGGCCGCTTCGACCTGTCTGGACCGGGTGGCCCGGCTGCGCCGTTCCGGGGTGATCCTCGGGGATCAGCTGCGCCTCGATCCGGCGAAGCTCGGCCGGGGACTCCAGGCGCTGCTCCTGGTGCAGGTCAGACCGCACCGCCGGGAGCTCATCGGGCCGTTCGTCGACCGGATCCGGTCCCTGCCGGAGTCACGGGCGCTGTTCCACCTCACCGGCCCCGACGACTATCTCGTGCAGGTCGCGGTGGCCGACGCGGCGGATCTGCAGCGGCTGGTCCTGGACGAGTTCACCTCGCGCCGGGAGGTGGCCCGGGTGGACACCCGGCTGATCTTCCAGCAGTGGGACTGCGGGCCGCTGCTGCCTCCCGCCGGAGGCTGACGCACCGAACATGTTCCCGCGGGCGTACCGGATGTGATCGTTTTTCGGGCGCCGGCAGGACAAGGATGGTGACGGAACGCGTGCCGCCGTACGAGGATGTCCGCATGTCAGACACTTCCAGCAGCGCACTGCCCCGTCAGGTCGCCGACGCCTACGTCGACGCACTCATCGAACTCGACCCCATCACGGGCACCTATCTGGGTGTGTCCGAAAGCTCGCGCAGGCTGCCCGACTTCTCACCGGCCGGTCAGGCCGCGGCCGCCGACCTCATCCGCGCGACGTTGCGGGAGCTGGACGCGGCGGAGGGGCGGCCCGGTGCGGACAGCGACGCCGAGCGGCGCTGCGGACGGCTCCTGCGGGAGCGTCTGACGGCGGAACTCGCCGTGCACGAGGCCGAGGAGGGCCTGCGGACCGTCTCCAACCTGCAGTCGCCCGCCCACAGCATCACCGAGGTCTTCACCCTCACGCCGACCGCGACGGACGAGGACTGGGCGGCGGTCGTGGAACGGCTGCGCGCCGTGCCCGCCGCGCACGAGGGGTACCGCGCCTCGCTCGCGCTCGGTCTGGAGCGCAAGCTGTACGGCGGCCCCCGTGCGACCGCCACGTTCATCGGACAGCTCACCGAGTGGGGCGGGGAGGGTGAGGGCGCGGCGTTCTTCGCGGAGTTCGTCGCCCCCGGCCCCGCGTCCCTGCGGGCGGAGCTGGACGAGGCCGCCCGGCTGGCGACGGCCTCGGTGCTCGCGCTCCGGGACTGGGTGCGCGACGTGTACGCCCCGGCCATCGAGGGCGCCCCGGACCCGGTCGGCCGGGAGCGCTACGCCCGCTGGTCACGGCTGTACAACGGCACCGACCTGGATCTCGACGAGGCGTACGCGTACGGCTGGTCGGAGTACCACCGGCTGCTCACCGAGATGAAGACCGAGGCCGAGAAGATCCTGCCCGGCGCGGGGCCCTGGGAGGCGCTCGCCCACCTCGATGTGCACGGCAAGCACATCGAGGGCGTCGACGAGGTCCGTGCGTGGCTGCAGGGTCTGATGGACGAGGCGATCGAGGCGCTGGACGGCACCCACTTCGACCTCGCCGAGCGGGTACGGAAGGTGGAGTCCCGCATCGCGCCGCCCGGCGGGGCCGCCGCGCCGTACTACACCGGTCCCTCCGAGGACTTCTCCCGCCCCGGTCGCACCTGGCTGCCGACGATGGGCGAGACGCGTTTCCCGGTGTACGACCTGGTCTCCACCTGGTACCACGAGGGCGTTCCCGGCCACCATCTGCAGATCGCCCAGTGGACGCACGTCGCCGACAGCCTCTCCCGCTACCAGGCGTCGGTCGGCATGGTCAGCGCCAACGCCGAGGGCTGGGCGCTGTACGCGGAACGGCTGATGGACGAGCTGGGCTTCCTGCCCGACGCGGAACGGCGGCTCGGCTACCTGGACGCACAGATGATGCGCGCCTGCCGGGTGATCGTCGACATCGGCATGCACCTGGAGCTGGAGATTCCGGCGGACTCCCCGTTCCACCCGGGCGAGCGCTGGACGCCCGCACTGGCCCAGGAGTTCTTCGGCAACCACAGCGGCCGTCCCGCCGACTTCGTGGAGAGCGAGCTGACCCGCTATCTGTCGATGCCGGGGCAGGCCATCGGCTACAAGCTCGGGGAGCGCGCCTGGCTGCTCGGCCGGGAGAACGCGCGGGCCGCGCACGGCGACGCGTTCGATCTGAAGACCTGGCACATGGCGGCGCTCTCCCAGGGGTCGCTGGGCCTGGACGATCTGGTGGACGAGCTGTCCCGGCTCTGATCCGGACCGTGGTGTGTACGGTCCGAAGTCCCCGTCCTACGGTCCGAAGTCCCCGTCCGTGGAAGTGAGGCGGCCTGTCATGAGCGAGCGGAACGGCTTTCTGTTCTGTGCCGACCCGTTGCGGATCTCCCGGCCCGATCCGCAGTTCGGCGGCGAGGTGGCGGCAGTACGCGCGGCCGGCGGGCGGACCGCGCTGCTCGACCATGACGCGCTGCTCGCGGGCGACGCGGCCGGGTCGGTGGCCCGGGTCGCGCGGGACTCCGGACCGTACTGGTACCGCGGCTGGATGATCCCCTCCGGCCGGTACGCGGAGCTGGAGGCGGCGCTCGCCGAACGGGGCTGCGCCCTGCTCACCGGTGCCGTCGGATACCGGCGGGCGCATGAACTCCCCGGCTGGTACGAGGTGTTCGACGGGCTCACGCCACGCAGCGTCTGGTGCGCCCTGACTGCGGGGGCGCCGCCGCCCGGCGGCGATGAGCTGGCCGGACTCGCGGCGCCGCTGGGGCCGGGGCCCGGCATCGTGAAGGACTTCGTGAAGTCCCGCAAGCACGAGTGGCACGAGGCCTGTTACGTCCCGGAGCTCGCGGACCGGGAGCAACTGGCCGCCGTGGCAGGACGGTTCATGGAGCTGCAGGGCCCGTTCCTCGCGGGCGGCCTGGTGCTGCGGTCCTTCGAACCGTTCGTCGCGGGTGGCGAGGCGCGGGTGTGGTGGGTGGACGGGGAGGCGGTGCTCGTCACCGCCCACCCGGACACCCCCGACTCGACGCCCGTGCCCGAACTCCCTTCCCTGCGGGCGGCGGTGGGCCGTCTCGGGCTGCGCTGGGTCACCACCGACCTGGCGTTGCGCGAGGACGGGGTGTGGCGGGTGGTGGAGGTCGGCGACGGCCAGGTCAGCGGGCTGCCCGCCGGGGCGGAGGCCGGAGAGCTGTTCGCCGCGCTCGCCGCCGCCGGGGCGCGGTGACCTCCGCCCGGGCCGGCCGCCGCCGGACCGTTCCGGCCTGCGCCCGGAACCGCCGTCTCAGCAGCCGCAGTCGGCCGCGTCGACCGGTGCGGTGAGCGGGTCGGCTCCGCGCCGGTCGGGTCCCTCCCAGGTCTCGAAGGCGAATCCCTCGCGTGCCCAGTACTCGAATCCGCCGAGCATCTCCTTGACCCGGTAACCCCGTTGGGCGAGGGCCAGGGCCGCGCGGGTCGCGCCGTCGCAGCCAGGACCCCAGCAGTACGTGACCACGGGGACGGCCGGGTCCAGCAGCGCCGCCGCCTGCTCGGGGATCAGCGCGGTGGGCAGGTGCACCGCCCCGGGGATGTGCCCCTGGTCCCAGGAAGCGGTGGAGCGGCTGTCCAGGAGGACGAACCCGGGATCGCCGTCGGCGGCGAGCGCGGAGGCGACGTCGGAGACGTCCGCGTGGAAGGCGAGCGAAGCGCCGAAGTAGGCCGCCGCGACAGCGGGAGAAGCGGGCGCGACGCGCAGGACGGGGTGGTCGGCCATGGCCGTGGTGTGCGAGGTCATGACCCTGAATCTATGGCGGCGGAACGGGACCGAGAAGTGGCGTTCCCCGGCTCTCCCGTTGATTCGCCGGGGATTTCCCTGTTGTCTCTGTGGGGTGACCGACTATTCCCCGGACGCCACCGACTGGCGCATCCTCGATGTCCTCCAGCGCGACGGCCGCGCCACCTTCGCCGAGCTCGCGCGCGCTGTCGCCATGTCCCCGAGCGCGGTGACGGAGCGGGTTCGGCGGCTGGAGGAGCTGGGCGTGATCAGCGGATATGCGGCGGTGGTGGACGCCGAGCGGCTCGGGCTGCCCCTCCTCGCCCTGGTGCGCCTGCGCTACCCGAACGGGAACTACAAACCCTTCCACGATCTTCTGGAGACCACCCCGGAGATCATCGAGGCCCACCACGTGACCGGCGACGACTGCTTCGTCCTCAAGGTCACGGCCCGTTCGATGAGGCATCTGGAGGAGACCACCGGCCGGATCGGCGCGCTGGGCTCCGTCACCACGAGCATCGTGTACTCCTCACCGCTCCCCCGCCGCGCGATCGGCCGCTGACCGGCGGGGCTGCCGCGCGGCCGGGCCGGTGGTCACAGGCGGTGGTGGACCGATGATCCCTGGCGCTCCTTCACCACTTCGAGCCGTACGGGGATCCGGCGGCGCAGGTCGGCGACATGGCTGACGATGCCGACGCTGCGGTCCCGCTCCCGCAGGGAGTCCAGTACGTCGAGCACCTCGTCCAGGGTCTGGTCGTCGAGGCTGCCGAAGCCCTCGTCGATGAAGAGGGTGTCCAGGCGTACGCCACCGGCCTCCTCGGTCACGACGTCGGCGAGGCCCAGCGCGAGGGCCAGTGAGGCGAAGAACGTCTCCCCGCCGGAAAGCGTCGCGGTGTCCCGTTCGCTGCCGGTCCAGGCGTCGACGACATGCAGCCCGAGCCCGGCCCGGCGGCCGCCGGTGCGGGCGTCGGAGTGGACCAGGGTGTAGCGGCCCGATGACATCCGCTGCAGCCGTGCGGTGGCGGCCGCCGCGACCTGTTCGAGGCGGGCGGCCAGGACGTATGCCTCCAGGCGCATCTTGCGTTCGTTGTCGGCGGAGGTGCCGGCCGCCAGACCCGCGAGCCGGGCGATCCGCTCGTACTCCTGGCGCACCGGGCCCAGCCGGCGCACCTCGTCGGCGGCCTGCCGGGACAGCCGGGTCAGCTCCCCGCAGCGCTCATCGGCGGCGGCGCGTGCGGAGGTCGCCTCGCGCAGCAGCCGTTCCGCCGCGTCGAACGCGGCCTGGGCGGCGGCCGGTCGGGCAGGGGGCTGTTCGGCGGCCTCGCGGGCGTCGCGTTCCGCGCGGCGGTCGGCGACCGCCGCGGCCTCGGCCTGCCAGGCGTCGACCCGGTGCTGGAGGTCGCGTTGGGCGGCGGCGTCGAGGAGGGTCGCCGCGGCGGCCTCCGGGGTGTCGAAGCCGGCCCGGAACGCCGCGTCGGAGAGCCGGTCGTCGGCCTCCTTGCGCCGGTGGGCCGCGTCCTGTTCGGCGCGTACGGCATCGGCGGCCTCCGCGAGCAGCGCGACCCGGCGGGTGAGACGTTCGGCGTACGCGGCGACGGACCCGGACTCGCCCCGGACGACGGCGAGTTCGTCCCGCAGGACGGTCTGCTCACGGTCGAGCGCCTCCCGCCGGGAGGTGCGGGCGGCGGCCCGGCGCTCGGCCTCCTGCCGGAGTTCGAGACGCCCGAGGTGTTCGCGCTCGGCGGCGTCGAGGGCCTCGCGGGCGGCGTGCGTCCCGGCGGCGAGGCGGTGCGCCCCGGCGTGCTCGGCGGTCAACCGCTCGACGGTGTCACGGAGTTCACCGACGGACGGGCCGGGGTCCGGCCCCGCGGTGCCCATCTCTGACCCGGTCCCTGTCCCGGCCCCGGTTCCTGTCCCGGCTTCTGCCCCTGCCCCTGTCCCTGCCCCGACGATGAGGTCTTCGGGATCAGCGTCGCGGGCCTCCGCCTGTGCGGCGGCGTGGCGTTCGTGGACGAGCCCGAGGGCCTGCTCCGCGCGGGTGCGGATCTCCTCCGCGCGGCGGTGGGCGGTGAGCGCGGCCTCCTCGGTGGCCCGGTCGACGTGGCCGTCGCCCTCGGCTGCGGGAGCCGGGTGCTCGGCGGAGCCGCAGACGGTGCAGGGCGCGCCGTCGACGAGTCCGGCGGCCAGCTCCGCCGCGATGTCGCGCAGCCGCCGCTCCCGCAGCCCGAGCCAGGTCTCGTGGGCGTCGAGGGCGCGTTCACGGGCCCCGGCGAGCGTCTCCCGGGCGGTTTCGGCCTCGGCGGCCAGTGCGTCGCGACGGCGGGCGGCCTCCAGTCTGCGGCGGGCCGGGGCGAGGAGTCCGGCGAGCTGTTCGGCGCGGGTCGCGGCCTCCTGCGCCGTCGCGATGCGTTCCCGGAGTGCGGTGTGGACGGTGTCCCAGCCCGCCAGCCAGGCGTCCGCGTCCCGGACGGTCGCGTCGTCGGCGCGGGACTCCCGCTCCAGCCGGTCCCGTTCCTCGTCGATCTCCGCGCTGCGCGTCTCGGCCCGGCGGGCCGACTCCAGGCCGCCCAGCTCCTGCCTGAACCGGCGCTCCAGATCGGCGAGTTGGCCGGGTCCGGCGTCGGCGAGGTCGGGCGGCAGTTGCGCCCTGGCCCGGTCGAGGGCGTCGGCCGCCCGGCGGTGGGCGCGCTCCGCCTCCTCGCGCAGGTCCAGTGCGGGGGCGACCCGGTCCGCCTTGCGGGCGCGCTCCAACTGCTCCTGGCACCGGTCGTGTTCGGGGCGCCGCTCCTCCAGCGCCGCCGAGCGTCGCCGGGTCTCCTCGTACCGCTGCTGAAGGCGGTCCCGTTCGCGTTCGGCGTCCAGGGCCTGGCGGGCCGTGCGCTGCCGGCCCTCGGCGGCGGTGACGACTCCGTGGGCGATGTCGAGCCGTTCGCGGGCCGTGGACCGGGCGATCGCGGCCCACTCCAGCACGGCTTCGGCGAGGCCCGGTTCGCCGGGCCGGGCGGCGACCGGCGTGGCCTCGGCCCCGACAGGTCCGGCCGCCTGCGCGATGCGCTGGGCGAGGGCGAGGATCCGTTCGTCGGCGGCGGTGACCTTGGCCTCCGCGCCCCGGCGCAGTTCGGCGAGGCGGTCCTCGACGGCGGCGAAGCGGCGGGTGTCGAAGAGCCGGCCGAGGAGCTTGCCGCGGGCTTCGGCGTCCGAGCGCAGGAAGCGGGCGAAGTCACCCTGCGGCAACAGCACGACCTGGCAGAACTGGTCCCGGCTCATGCCGATGAGCTGGGTCAGCTCCTCGCCGATCTCCTGGTGCGACTTGCTGAGGGCCTGCCAGCCGCGCTCGGGGTCGTAACCGCGCAGCCGGCTCTGGGCCTTCTCCTGGGTGAAGCCGTCGCCCCGCTTCTTGGGGCGGGGCTGGGCGGGGCTGCGGGTGACTTCGAGGCGTCGGCCGCCGACGGTCAGTTCCAGCTGGACCTCGGTGGGCAGACCGGCGGGGGCGTGGTCGCTGCGGAGGGAGGCCCCGGGGCTCTGGCGGGCGCCGGGGACGGCTCCGTACAGGGCGAAGCAGACCGCGTCCAGGACGGAGGTCTTCCCCGCGCCGGTGGGTCCGTGGAGCAGGAAGAGCCCGGCGGAGGAGAGGGCGTCGAAGTCGACTTCCTGGGTGGCGCCGAACGGGCCGAAGGCGGTGATGCTGAGGCGGTGCAGTCTCACCGGGGCACCTCGCGCACGGTGTCGTCCACCCGTACGTCGTCGAACGCGGCGCGCAGCACGGTGCGTTCGAGGTCGCTGGGGCCGCTGCCGCCGCGGACGTGGGCGACGAAGTCCTCGGCGATCTGGTGGTCGTCGCGGCCCTTGAGACGCTGGGCGTAGGACGCCGCCGGGTCGTCGGGCGGCCGCTCGGGGTCGAAGACGAGGCTGAGGGTGTGCGGGAAGCGCCGGGCGAGGCGGGCCATGGGTTCGGCGGGGCGCACCGGGTCGGTGAGGGTGGCCTCGACCCAGGCGTGCTCGTGGCGGTCCAGGGCGGGGTCCTCCAGGAGGGTGTCGAGCCGGCCGCGGAGCCGGGCGAGGGGGCGCTCCACGGGGCAGTCGATCCGTTCCTCGGCGGCGATGTCCCCTTCGGCGTCGAGGTCGATGAGCCACATGGTCTTGCGGTGGTCGGACTCGGAGAAGGAGTAGGCGAGCGGCGAGCCGGAGTAGCGGACCCGGCCGGTGACCCGCTGGGAGCCGTGGAGATGGCCGAGGGCCACGTAGTCGACGCCGTCGAAGACCCCGGCGGGGACGGCGGCGACCCCGCCGACGGTGATGTCGCGTTCGCTGTCGCTGGGCTCGCCGCCCGCCACGAAGGCGTGCGCGAGGACGACGGAGCGGGTGGCGGCGGGGCGGCCGGCGAGGTCGGCGCGGACCCGGTCCATGGCGGCGGTGAGCACCGCCTCGTGGCCGGCCTTGGCGGCCCGGAGGGTGTCCTTGACCAGGGCCGGTTCCAGATAGGGCAGCCCGTAGAACACCACGTCGCCGTGGGCGTCGGCGAGCACGACGGGGGTGGCGCAGCCCTCGGGGTCGGTCCGCAGATGGATCCCGGCCCGGTCGAGGAGCCCGGCGCCGACGCCGAGCCGGCGGGCCGAGTCGTGGTTGCCGGAGATCATGACGGTCGGGACGCCGGCGTCGGCGAGCCGGTGCAGCGCGCGGTCGAACAGCTCGACGGCGGTGAGCGGCGGGACGGCCCGGTCGTAGACGTCGCCCGCGACGAGGACGACGTCCACCTCGCGTTCCCGGACGGTCGCCACGAGATGGTCGAGGTAGGCGGCCTGGGCCTCCAGCAGGGAGACGCGGTGGAAGGACCGGCCCAGGTGCCAGTCCGAGGTGTGCAGGATCCTCACGCCATCACTCCGCCGGTTCCGGCCTGCATCGTCGTCGTCCTCCACCCCGTGGGCCGCGCACCGGCGGTCCGTGATCCCGCTCGGCACCGACCACGCTAACGCCGCCGGGCCGCCGAACCCGCATCGATCATGATTTTGGCCCCCGTGGGATTGCCCTCACGCCACTTTCACACCCGGTCACACGTCGCCGTACGCCTCGCCGCCCAGTTCCAGTGTGGCGGTCCCGGCGGTGGCGTCGGCCAGCCAGGCGGTGAACGCCTCTACGTCGGCGTCCGGCAGCCCGATGTCGATGGTGACGGCCTCGGCGTACCGCACCTCGCGGACGTCCCGCCCGGTGGCCCGCAGGTCGTTCTCCAGCTTTCCGGCCCGCTGGTGGTCGACGTGGACCGTGGCGAGCCGGAAGCGCTGCCGGGTGAGGGTGCCGAGCGCGTCGAGGGCTTCGCCGACCACTCCCCCGTACGCCCGGATCAGCCCGCCCGCCCCGAGTTTGACCCCGCCGTAGTAGCGGGTGACGACCGCCACGGCGTACCGCACCTCACGCCGCATGAGCATCTGGAGCATCGGGACGCCCGCGGTGCCGCCGGGTTCGCCGTCGTCGCTCGCCTTCTGCACGGAGGCGTCGGCGCCGATCACGTACGCGAAGCAGTTGTGGGAGGCGGTCGGGTGTTCCTTGCGGACGCGGGCGACGAAGTCCTGCGCCTCCTGTTCGGTGGCGGCGGGGGCGAGGGAGCAGAGGAAACGGGATCGGTTGATCTCGCTCTCGTGCACACCCGCGCGGGCGACGGTCCGGTACTGCTCCTGCATCCGTCCACCCTATGCGCCGCCGGGGACAGCGCGTTCCGGCGGGAATGGCGAGGTGGGGCCGTCGGTTGTCCCGGCATGAGCGCAGACGGCACGTACACGGACGGCACGCACCCGGACGACACGCACACGGGCAGCGGCCCCACCTACGCGGACGCCGCGACGATCCGGCGGATTCTTCGGGACTCGGGCGACACCTGGGCGGTGGTGGGCCTGTCCGGCAACCGTTCCCGGGCGGCCTACGGGGTGGCGCAGGTCCTCCAGCGGTTCGGCAAGCGGGTGGTGCCGGTGCACCCGAAGGCCGAGACGGTGCACGGGGAGCAGGGGTACGCCTCGCTCGCGGACATCCCCTTCCCGGTCGATGTGGTGGACGTGTTCGTCAACAGCGAGCTGGCGGGCGGGGTCGCGGACGAGGCGGTGGCGGTGGGCGCGAAGGCGGTGTGGTTCCAGCTCGGCGTCGTGGACCCGGACGCTTTCGAGCGGACGCGCGCGGCGGGACTGGACATGATCATGGACCGGTGCCCCGCGATCGAGATCCCGGGACTGCCGCCTCAGAGCTGAGGCCGCGGGTCCCTGCGCTGAGGAGGCCGCGGGTGTGGGGCCCCTCCCCGGACGGGAAGGATCCCCGCCGTGAACGATCCTTTCGACGACGTGGGAACGGCCGGGACATCGACGCCGAGGGCTGTGCGGGCGGACGGCGAAGGGGTGGCCGCCGCACTGTCCGCGCTGGGCGTGCGGCCTGGCGCCGTGCTGCTGGTGCATGCCTCGATGCGTTCGGTGGGGCCCGCCGTCGGCGGTCCCGATGCCGTGCTGGCGGCCCTGCGTCGGGCGGTGGGTCGGGACGGGACCGTCGTGGTCCCCTCATTCACGCCGGAGAACTCGGACACCTCGCCGCACTATCGCGCCCGTGTGCGGGGCCTGGACGCCGAGGCGCGCGAGGCCGTCCGCTCGTCGATGGAACCGTTCGACCCGGCGCACACCCCCGCACCGTCGATGGGCGCTCTGGCCGAGACCGTACGGACGGCGGCGGGGGCAAAGCGCAGCGGCCATCCGCAGACCTCCTTCGCCGCGATCGGGCCCGCTGCCGGAAAGCTCCTCGCCGGGCACCGGCCGGACTGTCACCTCGGCGAGGACTCCCCGCTCGCCCGGCTGTACGAAGCCGACGCCAGGATCCTCCTGCTCGGCACCGGCTACAGCACCTGCACCGCCTTCCACCTCGGCGAGTACCGCAGACCCGGCCCGCCGCTCCGCCACTACCGCTGTGTGGTGGCCCCACGGGGCGTGCGGCAGTGGTGGGAGTACGAGGATGTCGCACTGGACGACAGCGACTTCGCGGCTCTGGGCGTCGCGTTCGAGGAGACCGCCGCCCCCGGTGACGTACGTACGGCCCTGCTCGGATCCGCACCGTGCCGACTCGTCCGGCTGCGGGCGGCCGTCGACTTCGCCACCGGCTGGCTCACGGACCACCGGCCGCCCGGCGACGGCGGCTGAGAGAGGGAGCGGGCGCTCGAACACGCGCTCTGTCGCGCGCTCTTCGGAGTCCCTGGAGTGACGCTGTTCGAGCAGCGGCCGGCTGGGGGGTCCCGAGCGCGAACACGTCGCAGCGGGTGGTGCGGAGAAATCGTGTCCTCTCCGGCCTGCTGACCTGCCTCGTCCATGTGTCGCTGCTGCTGCTCGCCTACGGCGTATGGCGCGAGAACGCTCCGGACACGCTCACGGAATCCTGGCCCTGGAAGCTCCGGCCGCTGGATGTCCAGAGCGCCACCACCGCGACGGTCGGCAGGCCCCTTCCCGCCCAGGGGATGATGCTGATCGGCTGGTTCACCGAGGCGGCGATGGCGGAGGTCAGACGCCGAGACCCTCGACGAGAACGGCGCCGGGAAGGGCGGCGAGCGCCTTGCCGGGGACGATGAGCTTGCCGCGCCGGCTGCCGCTGCCGATCAGGACCCATTCCTGGTCCACCACGGCGGGGTCCAGCAGGAGGGGCCAGGCGGCGGGCAGGCCGATCGGGGTGATGCCGCCGTACTCCATGCCGCTCTCGCCGACCGCCGTGTCCATCGGCGCGAAGGAGGCCTTGCGGGCGCCGAGGTGCTTGCGGACCGCGCCGTTGACGTCGACCCGGGTGCGGGAGAGCACCACGCAGGCGGCGAGGGTGACGTCCTGGCCGCGCTTGCCCGCCACGACGACGCAGTTGGCGGAGGTGTCCAGCAGGTCGGCGCCGTAGTGCTCGACGAAGACCGCGGTGTCGGCGACGGCCGGGTCGCTGTCGACGTGGACGACCTGTCCGGCGGGGAACTCGCCCCAGCCGGCGGTCAGGGCCGCGACGACGGGGGCGGGGAGCAGGCCGAGCCGTTCCGCAGCGGGAGCGGCGTCCTCGAAGGTGCCGATGGGTGCGCGCATGGCGGTCACGCTAACAGCGGCCGGTGCGGGTGCGTCCGGACGTCTCAGCGGACGGGCGGGATGGCGACGGCCATGGTGAACACGGTCGGCTCGCCGCCCTCGTTGTGGTAGCCGTGCGGTACGTGCGCCTCGAAGGCGGCGGAGGTTCCGGCCGGGACGGAGTGGGTGCTGCCGTCGACGAGGAGGGTCAGTTCGCCCTCGGTGATGTGGAGGAGTTCGACCGTGCCCTCGGGGTGCGGGTCGGATGTGGTGCCCTCCCCGGGCATCAGCCGGCAGGTCCACAGTTCGAGCGGGCCGCGGGCCTCCGCACCGACGAGCAGGGTGGTGGAGCTGCCCGCTTCGGTGGACCACATGCGGACGGCCCGGCTCTCCGGGATCAGCCGGACCTGAGTGCCCTGCTCGTGGTCGAGCAGGGCGGTGATGCTGACGCCGAGCGCGTCGGCCAGTTTGACCGTGGTGCCGACGCTCGGGTTCGTCCGCGCCTGCTCGATCTGGATGATCATCCCCCGGCTGACTCCGGAGCGGGCCGCGAGGGCGTCGAGGGTGAAGCCGCGCTCCCCCCGCCGGCGCTTGAGGTTGCGGGCCAGCGACTGGGTGAGCTGGTCGAGGTCGGACACGTACCGTCCCTGCGGTGGATGGCGGTGCGGGTGGCCAGGTATGGAGTGGCTGGGTGCGGGTGGCTGAGTCGTGTACGGCGGATGCCGTGGTCAAGAATATTGCACTGCCGTACGGTGCACTCCCGCGTTCAGCCGGTTGTACCGCGCGGTACCTCGTTGTACCGCCGCCACCGCGCTACGAGGTCTCGTGCGCCTCGTCCAGGTCGGCGAGGGCCAGCAGCTGGTCGGGGGTGACGCCCTCGGGGATCGGCACGGGCGCGGGCGTGCGCAGGGGCGGCTGCCAGCCCTTCTCCGGGTCCCAGCTGCGTACGACACGGGCGGGGGCGCCCGCGACCACCGCGTGGTCGGGGACCTCGCCCCGGACGACCGCGCCCGCCGCGACCACCACGTTCCGGCCGAGCCGGGCCCCGGGCAGGATCACCGCACCGGTGCCTATCCAGCAGCCGGGGCCGATCGCCACCGGTTCCATCCGGGGCCACTGCTTGCCCACGGGCTCGTGCGGGTCGTCGTAGCTGTGGTTGGTGGAGGTGATGTAGACGTACGGGCCGCAGTACGTGTCCGAGCCGATCGTCACCGTCGTGTCCGCGATCACATGGCTGCCGCGCCCCAGCACCACGCCGTCGCCCAGGGTGAGGACGGTGTCGGGCCCCAGGTCCAGGTCCGGCATCATTCCGGCGGTGAGCGTGACCTGCTCGCCGATGACGCAGTGCGCGCCGAGCTCGATCCACGGCTCCCCGAACACGGTCCCCTGCGGGAAGGCGAGCCGGGTGCCCGTGCCGATCGCGCCGAACCGCAGCCGCCCGGGGTGCTCGGCGGTGACCGCGCCCGCCCGCTGCGCCCAGGACCAGCCGCGGTGGACCGCGCGGGAGGCGGCGCGGCGCGGCCAGCGGGCGAGGAAGGAGAACGTGTTTCGGTTCTTCGGCACGCGCTCACGGTAGTCGGCGGCGCGGTGGGCGATCCGTGCGGTGACCTGTGATGTTCGCCCCACTGCGCGGTGTGCGCCGGGAGCCGTCGCCTACCGTGGGGCGGAGTACCACACCGGCGCGAAGGAGCAGGCGATGGCGGAGCAGGCGTTGATCACGGGCATGGGCGGCAAGGAGCCGGACATCGACGTGGACGCGTTCGTGGCCCCCACCTCCGTGGTGATCGGCGAGGTGACACTCGCCCCGGGCTCCAGCGTCTGGTACCAGGCCGTGCTGCGCGCCGACTGCGGTCCCATCGCGATCGGCCCCGACAGCAACATCCAGGACAACTGCAGTGTGCACACCGACCCCGGGTTCCCCCTCACCGTGGGGTCGCGGGTCTCGGTCGGCCACAACGCGGTGCTGCACGGCTGTGTGATCGAGGACGACGTGCTGGTCGGGATGGGCGCCACGGTGCTCAACGGCGCGCACATCGGGGCGGGTTCGCTGGTCGCGGCGCAGGCCCTCGTCCCGCAGGGGATGCGGGTGCCGCCGGGCTCGCTCGTCGCCGGGGTGCCCGCGAAGGTGAAGCGGCCGCTGACCGCCGAGGAGCTGGAGGGCATCCGCTTCAACGCCGCCGGTTACGTGGAGCTGGCGAAGGCCCACCGCGAGGCGCACGGGGGCTGACGGACGCGCTCGGCGAGTAACGCGACCGGGCCGCCGCCCCTCCCCCTCCGGGAGGCGCGGCGGCCCGGTCCTCGTTTTGCGTACGGCGGTGGTCAGCCGTTGGGGCGCAGGGTCCACACGACGGTCATCTCGCCGGTGACCGCGCCGTCGGCGCGCCGGATCTCGATGGCGACGGGGAATTCCGGCCGCTGTCCGGCGTCCAGCTCGGCGACGACGTCGGCGATGGGGCGGCCGAGGGTCGCGGTCGCCGTGACCTCGCCCATGGCGAGCTTCTTGTAGCCGATCTCGGCCTTCACCGCGAGCGGCACGGCGCGCGACATCTGGTCGCCGAAGGCGGCGATGACGATCGCGCCGCTGGCGGACTCGGCGAGCGTGAACATCGCTCCGGCGTGGGGTCCGCCGACGTGATTGTGGTACTCCGCCTGGTCGGGCAGCCGGACGACGGCGCGCTCCGGGGTGGTCTCCAGGAAATCGAGGTTGAGGGTCCGGGCCATCGGGACCGTCGCGACGAGCATCTCGCCGACGGTCATCTGTTCAGCGCTCATACCCGAAGGTTACTCACCAGTAGAACTGTTTGGCCATCCCCTTGTGACGGCTCTGGGACAGGGCGGCCGTAGAAGTGGGTGCACGGCCCCGTCTATGGTTACTGGCCATGTGGCCAGGAACGCAGCCGCCCGGGGGCGAGCAGAACCCGCAGGACCAGAACCAGAACCCGTACCAGCAGCCGGGGTACCAGCAGCCGAATCCCTATCAGCAACCGGGATATCCGCCGCAGGGTCAGCCGGGGCAGCCCGCTGAGCCGGGGTACGGATACCCGCAGGGCCCGCCGCCCGGTGGGCAGCAGAGCCCACCGCCCGGCGGTCAGCCGGGCTATCAGCAGCCCAATCCCTACCAGCAGCCGACAGTGCCGCAGTACGCCGTCCAGGGGCCCGTCGGGCCGAAGCCCGGCGACGACAAGAAGAAGACGACGATCGTGGCGATCGTCGCGGCGACCGCGGTCGTGATCGCGGCGGGCGTCACCGGTTTCCTCGTGCTCGGCAAGGACGACGACGAGGGCGGCAAGACCGTCGCCGACGACAAGAAGTCCGCGTCGCCGAGCGCCAAGCCCAGCGAATCGGCCGGCGAACCCGCACCGCCCGCGGAGAACCCGCGGGGTTCCGACAGCGACCCCAAGCCGGTCATTCCGGGCTGGAAGGTCGTCACCAACCCCAAGTGGGGCACGCAGTTCGACGTTCCCGGTGACTGGGAGGTCGCGAGCTCGGGAATGTTCTCCGGCTTCGAGGACGCCAAGGATCCCACCGGCAAGCCGGCCGCCGGCTTCTCCGCGCCCGCGTACTACAAGAGCAAGTGGTGTGTGGACGACTCCGACGGAGACGGCTCCAAGGAGGACACCGGGCTCGCCGGCGTCGGGACGAAGGGCGCCCAGGGCGCCAAGAACACCGACGAGGCCGCGACGAACGAGGCCGCCAACTGGGTGTGGGCCGCCTACGCCCAGCTCGACCCGAAGTCCAAGGTCAAGATCGGCAAGGCCAAGCCCTTCACCACCGAGTCGGGTCTCTCCGGCAGTGTTGTCCAGGCCACCGCCCTGGAGTTGGCCAACAAGGACAAGTGCGACAGCGACGGGAAGTCGATCGCCTTCTCCTTCAAGAACAGCAAGGGCGATTTCTCGACCTGGGTGCTCTACGCCGCCACGGGCGTCAAGGACGAGCTTCCGGACACGACCATCCAGAAGATCCTGAGCACGGTCCGCCTCGCGGGTGACCCCACCGGCTGACCCCCGCTCCGCATCGCGTTCCCGCCCTGCCCCCGCACCGACCCGCCCGGCCGCCGGGAGCCCTCAGCCGACGCTGAAGGCCCCGTCGGGCGGTTCGGGCGAGGCGACCGCGTCCGCGTCGGCCACCGGGCCGGCCCCGCCCAGGAAGCGGGTCAGCGCGCCGCCGTGCGTGACCCGGGCCGGAAACGCGTCGGCGGCGCACCTGCGGACGAGCGGGGCCACGTCGATCGGCGCGTGCGAGGCGAGGAGCACCACGTTGCCGAAGCGCCGCCCGCGCAGCACCGCCGGTTCCCCGATGAGCGCGAGTTCCGGGAAGACCGCGGCGAAGTTCGCCAGCTGGGAGCGGAGGAAGACGAACGGCGCGCTGTCGGCCAGGTTGGCCGCGTAGATCCCGTCCCCGCGCAGCGCCCGGCCCGCGGCCCGCGCGTACTCGACGGAGGTGAGGTGCGCCGGAACGCGGGAGCCGCCGAAGACATCCGCGATCAGCAGGTCGACGGAGGCGGGGGCCCTTGCTTCGAGCCGTTCCCGGGCGTCGGCCGCGTGCAGGGAGATGCCGCTCCCGTCGGGCAGCGGCAGATGCTCCCGGACCAGCCGCAGCAGCTCGCGGTCCGCCTCCACGACGTCCTGCCGGGAGCCGGGTCGGGTCACCGCCACATAGCGGGGCAGGGTCAGCGCCCCGCCGCCCAGGTGCAGGACGTCCAGGGGCGCGCCGGGCTCCGCCGCGCCGTCCACGGCGTGGGCGAGCCGGCGTACGTACTCGAACTCCAGGTGGGCCGGGTCGTCGAGGTCCACGTAGGACTGGGGCGCGTCGTCGACCGTGAGCAGCCAGGCCCGGTCGCGGTCCACGTCGGGCAGCAGCCGGGCGGTGCCGTGATCGACCTCGCGGATGACGGGTATCGGCTCGTTCACCTCTCCATTGTCGCCTCCCCCGCACGACGGCCCGCCACCCCGGGAGCAGGGGTGGCGGGCCGTCGTGGTGCTCAGAGCAGCGCGGTGACCGTGCCCGCGCCGACCGTGCGGCCGCCCTCGCGGATCGCGAAGCCGAGACCGGACTCCAGCGGCACGTCACGGCCCAGCTCCACGGTCATCGTGACCGTGTCGCCGGGGCGCGCGACGGCCGCCTCGCCGAGGTCGACATCGCCGACGACGTCCGCCGTACGGATGTAGAACTGCGGCCGGTAGCCGGTGGTGACCGGGGTCGACCGGCCGCCCTCCTTCGTCGACAGGACGTACACCTGCGCGGTGAACCGGCGGCTCGGCACCACACTGCCCGGCGCTGCCACGACATGGCCGCGGCGGACCCGGTCGCGCTCCACCCCGCGCAGCAGCAGCGCCACGTTGTCCCCGGCCTCGGCGGACTCCATCGGCTTGCCGAAGGTCTCCAGGCCGGTGACGACCGTCTCGATGTCCGCGCCCAGCACCGCGACCCGGTCACCGACGCGGACGGTGCCGCGCTCGACGGCGCCGGTGACGACGGTGCCCCGGCCGGTGATGGTCAGGACGTTCTCGACGGACAGCAGGAACGGCGCGTCGGTGTAGCGCACCGGCATCGGTACGTACGTGTCGACGGCGTCCAGCAGTCCCTCGATCGCCGCCGTCCAGCGCGGGTCGCCCTCCAGCGCCTTGAGCCCGGAGACCCGGACCACGGGGACGGTGTCACCGCCGTACCCGTGCGCGGAGAGCAGCTCGCGGACCTCCAGCTCGACCAGGTCGGTCAGCTCGGGGTCGCCCGCGTCGGCCTTGTTGAGGGCGACGACGATGTGGTCGACGCCCACTTGACGGGCCAGCAGGACGTGCTCGGCGGTCTGCGGCATGATCCCGTCGAGGGCGGAGACGACGAGGATCGCCCCGTCGAGCTGCGCCGCTCCCGTGACCATGTTCTTGATGTAGTCGGCGTGGCCCGGCATGTCGACGTGCGCGTAGTGGCGGGTGTCGGTCTCGTACTCGACGTGCGCGATGTTGATGGTGATGCCGCGCTGGGCCTCCTCGGGGGCCCGGTCGATCCGGTCGAAGGACACGTAGGAGGTGGAGCCGGAGCCGCGCTCGCTGAGGACCTTGGTGATGGCGGCGGTGAGGGTGGTCTTGCCGTGGTCGACGTGGCCCATGGTGCCGATGTTGAGGTGCGGCTTGGTGCGCACGTAAGCCGTCTTGGACATGATGTGTTCCTCGGAAAGCTCGAAGCTGAGAAGAAAGAAGACCCCAGGGCCCCGCCGACCCTCCCCTTACGGGGTCCGCCGGACTGTCGGGGGAGGGTCAGCTTCGGGCGCCGCCGATGGGCGCTGCGGCAGCGGTGAACACTGCTGCGAGAGCTGCTGCTGCGGTCGGGGCGACTGCCTCGGCGACCGCGTCGTTCATGGCAGCCTTCGGCGCGTCCGCGACTGCGGACCGCGCTGCGAGGAAGGCGTACCGGAACATGCCCCTGATCATGGCCGGGCCGGGCCGCCGCGTCGAATGGTTTTCCCGACCGGTTTTCTGGACGCCTCTCAGAGGTTCTTGAGCGCCTCGCGCACGGAGAGCGGCGACAGACGGGCCCCGGCTCCCTCGACGAAGTCGCGTACGGCGGTGGGATCGGTCTTGGCGTACTCGCGCAGCGCCCAGCCGATCGCCTTGCGGATGAAGAAGTCGGGGTGGTCCGCGCGGCGCAGGCAGTAGCCGAAGAGCCGGTCGGTGTCGGTGGCTTCCTTGTAGCGCAATTGGTGGAGCAGGGCGGTCCGGGCGGCCCAGAGGCTGGGGTCGTCGATCCACCGGTCCATGTCCCGGGCGAGCGCCGGGTCGGCGGCGACCAGAGGTCCCGCGACATGCGCGGCGAGCAGGTCGACCGTGTCCCACCAGGGGACGGTGGTCACCAGGTGATGCAGGACGGGCAGGAAGCCGGAGGTGCAGCGGCCCGCGTGCCGGCGCAGGTAGTCGACGGCGAAGTACTGGTACTCCCGCTCCGGCAGCCGCCAGCAGCGCAGCGCGATCGCCGCGCAGTCCCGCTCGTCCGGCCGCCCGGTGCCCGCCTGCACGGTCCGCGACAGGGCCCGGCGCTCGGGGGTGGGGATCCCGAGGAAGGGGGCGACGTGCTTCATGTACGCGGCGGCCGCCTCCGCCCGTACGGGGTCGGCGGCCGGGGCATAGGCGTCGACGAGCCGCTCCAGAACGGTGTCGGCGAGGGCACTGTCCGGCGGGACGGAGGCGTCGGCGGCAGGGTTCACGCGACGCACATTACGGCGATCACATGGCGTTTTCGGTTACTCTCCCCGAATGTTCGACCCCGTCCCCACCGCCCGGCCCGCCACCGGTCCGGCTCTGCGCCTCTCCCGGGCGCTGCTGTCTCCGTGGTCCCGGTTCTCGCTGCTCGTGGTGGTCCTGCTCGGGGCCGCGTCGACGATGCTGCTGTTCGAACCACAGCGGCTGGTGGCGTCGGGCTGGCCGCCCCAGCTGACCGGGGGCACGGCCGCGATGCTCTTCGGGCTCGCGTACGGGGCGCTGACGGTGGCGTTCGTGCCGCGACCGCTGCTCAACATCACCGCGGGCGCGCTGTTCGGCGCGCAGACGGGTCTGGCGGCGGCGCTGGCGGGCACGGTGCTGGGCGCGGGCGTGTCGTTCATGCTGGGCCGGGTGTTGGGTCAGGACGCGCTGCGGACCCTGCTGCGCGGGAGGCTGCTCACCGCCGCGGACGGGGTGCTGAGCCGGCACGGCTTCCGGTCCGTCCTGGCGCTGCGGCTCTTCCCCGGGATCCCGTTCGCCGCCGCCAACTACTGCGCGGCGACCTCCCGCATGGGCTACCCGCCCTTCCTCCTGGCCACCGGACTCGGCTCCATCCCGAACACGGCGGCGTACGTCATAGCCGGCAGCGAGGCCGCCTCGCCGACCTCGCCCCTGTTCCTGGCGGCGATGGGGTTCATCGTGGTGTCCGGTCTCGGCGGCGCGCTGGTGGCCTGGCGCAAGCGCCACCGGCTCGGCCGGGACACGCCGAAGAGCTGAGCGTACGGCGGCACGTGGATGACCGGTGGGGTCGGCCTGGCGTTCACTTTCAGGCGATACGCTGCCCGCGACCTCGATGTCCTTGACCGCACACCGCACACCGCACACCGCACACCGCACACCGCACACCGCACACCGCACACCGCACGCAGCCGACGGGCCCAGTCGTCCGTGGCCGATGCACGATCACCTCCGGGATGGCCAAAGCCCCATGAGCTGGTTCGAATCATTCGTCCTGGGACTCGTTCAGGGACTGACCGAGTTCCTGCCGATCTCCTCCAGCGCCCATCTGCGGCTGACCGCCGCGTTCGCCGGCTGGCACGACCCGGGGGCCGCCTTCACCGCCATCAGCCAGATCGGCACGGAGGCGGCGGTGCTCATCTACTTCCGGAAGGACATCGCGCGGATCCTGTCGTCCTGGTTCCGCTCGCTGACGGACCGTTCGATGCGCGGCGACCACGACGCGCAGATGGGCTGGTTGGTCATCGTCGGCTCGATCCCCATCGGCGTGCTGGGCCTCACGCTCAAGGACCAGATCGAGGGGCCGTTCCGCGATCTGCGACTGATCGCGACAACGCTGATCGTCATGGGCATCGTGCTGGGCATCGCCGACCGGCTGGCCGCGCGCGACGAGACGGGCGGCAAGCACCGCGCGGTGAAGGAGCGCAAGACGCTGAAGGATCTGGGCGTCCGGGACGGCCTGATCTTCGGTTTCTGCCAGGCGATGGCGCTGATCCCCGGGGTCTCCCGATCGGGCGCGACGATCAGCGGTGGTCTACTGATGGGCTACACCCGCGAGTCGGCCGCCCGCTACTCCTTCCTCCTGGCGATCCCCGCGGTGCTCGCCTCGGGTGCCTACGAGCTCAAGGACGTGGGCGAGGGACATGTCTCCTGGGGCCCGACGATCTTCGCGACGCTGGTGGCGTTCTTCGTCGGATACGCCGTCATCGCGTGGTTCATGAAGTTCATCACCACCAAGAGCTTCATGCCCTTCGTCATCTACCGCATCGCGCTCGGCATCGTCATCTTCGCGCTGATCTGGTCCGGGGCGCTGAGCCCGCACGCGGGTGAGTCGGCGGGCTAGCCCCGGTGTGTGCGCCCCGCCCGGGAGCAGCCGGGCGGGGCGATCCAGCAGCGCAGCAGCCAGCAGCGCGGATAGATGTCCTCACCGTACGGCGGGGGTCTGACAACGCCGGGCGCGTGGTCAGGGCTGCCGGGGCGTCAGACCGGTGGCGGACAGCACCTCGTCGACCGTTTCGTCCACGGTCAGCTCCGCGCTGTCGATCCAGATCTTCTCGTCGGCCAGTTCGACGCGCATCGCCGCGTCCAGCGGGGACCAGTCCGTCGTCAACGTCTTGTCCCGGGCGAGGTTGCGCTCCTGGGCCTTCGCCGCGCCCGGGGCCAGGACCACGCAGTGCAGCGGTCCGCCGGTGAGCGTGGCGCGGTAGAAGTCGAGGTGGGCGCGGCGTACGACGACGTCGTCGATGACCGGGAGGAAGCCCGCGGCGAGGAAACTGTCCGCCAGCAGGCAGGCGTTGCGGGCCCGGAGGAAGATCTGCCGGTCCGCCTCCTCGTCCCGCTCGGGCGAGGGCCACCGGCCGCCGGAGACGATGAGTTCCTGGAGGGCGTCCACCTCGATGTGCGCGGAGGCCGCGAACCGGGCCGCGAGCGCCGCGGCCACCGTGCTCTTGCCGCTGCCGGGAATGCCGATCAGCAGGACCGCGCCCGCCGCCGGTGATCCAGTGTCCACCGGTACTTCCGCCCAGGCCATCCCCGTACTCCCTCGTTCAGTACACGTCACGTACGTATCTGCGGTCCGAGGTTAGTTGTTTCACCTGGGCGGCCGCGGTGTCGGGGTCGAGGCCCCCGTGGGCGACGGCGATGTCGCGCAGGGCGCGGTCGACGTCCTTGGCCATCCGGGAGGCGTCGCCGCAGACATAGAGGTGGGCGCCGTCCCGGAGCCAGGACCAGAGCTGGGCTCCGTGTTCGCGCATCCGGTCCTGGACGTAGACCTTGGCGCGCTGGTCGCGGGAGAAGGCGGTGTCGAGCCGGGTGAGGGTGCCCGAGCGGCTCAGGGTGTCGAGTTCCTCGCGGTAGTAGAAGTCCGTGGCACGGTGCTGCTCGCCGAAGAACAGCCAGTTCGCGCCGGAGTGTCCGAGCGCCCGGCGTTCCTCCAGGAAGCCCAGGAACGGGGCGACTCCCGTACCGGGCCCGACCATGATCATCGGGGTGGCCGGGTCGGCCGGCGGGCGGAAGCGGTCGTTGCGCTGGACGAACACCGGGACGGGGCTGTCCGGTTCGGCGTCGGCGAGGAACGTGGAGGCGACGCCCTTGCGCATCCGGCCGCGGTGGCTCTCGTAACGGATCACGGAGACGGTCAGCCGCATCCGGTGCGGGTCCGCGAGCGGGCTGGAGGCGATGGAGTAGAGGCGGGGGCGGAGCGGTCCCAGTACGTCGGCCCACGCGGCGGCCGTGGCCCGCACCGGGTGTTCGGCGAGGACGTCGACGGCCTGCCGCCCCCAGGTCCACCGGTCGCGCTCGCCCTTGTTGTCGGGGCGCAGCAGCTTCTTCAGGGTCCGGTCCCCCGTGTGGTCGGCGACCAGGCGCAGCAGGTCCGGGGTGATGCGGGTGATGTCGAGGTGGCGGTGCAGGGCTTCGTCCAGGGCGACCGGTCCATGTCCGGGGACGTCCACTTCGGCGGCGGCGTCGAGTCCGGTGACGGCGAGCCATTCGGCCACCAGGTCCGGGGAGTTGAGGGGCTGTACGCCGAGGGCGTCGCCGGCCGTGTACGTCAGGGGGGTGTCGGCGCCCCGCGTGTCGATCGTGAAGGCGCGTACCTCCTTCGTCGCGCCGGGCAGGCTCAGGAGGCGGTTCCCGGTGAGGAGGGCGGTGACGGGCGCGGCCCTGGAGGGGCGCGCGGCCGTCTTCTCTCCCGGTGTCCCCGTGGTCCCCGTGGTCCCCGTGGTTGACACGGTCGGCGTGGCCGCTGCCCCCGGCAGCCCTTCCGGTGTCGTCGTCTCCAGTGCCGCCCGGACCTCCTTGAGCCACTGGCCGAAGGGCTGTTCGTACTCCGGTTCGCAGTCGGTGCGCGGGACCAGCCGCTCCGCGCCCAGTTCGCCGAACCGTTCGTCCAGCCGGCGGCCGTGGCCGCAGAAGTCGTCGTACGTGGAGTCGCCGAGCGCGAGGACGGCGTAGCGGACGCCCTCCAGGCGCGGGGTTCCGGGGGCGTTCAGCGACTCCCAGAAGCCGGAGCCGTTGTCGGGGGCGTCGCCGTCGCCGAAGGTGCTGGTGACGACGAGGAGGTCGGCCGGGCTCGGCAGGGCGTCCGGCGTCCCGTCGTCCATGCCGAGGAGCGTGGTGCGGTACCCCTCGGCGGTCAGTGTCCGGGCGGCCTCCGCGGCGACCTCCTCGGCGTTGCCGGTCTGCGAGGCCCACAGCACGACGACCGGCCGGCCGCCCTGTTCCGCCGGGGTGCTCTCCGGTGGGGCGGGCGCGGCCCCGGGGCCCTGGGCCGCCGGGAGCCGGGAGTAGGCGCCGGCCAGCACTCCGTTGACCCACAGGGCGTGGTCCGGGGCGAACGGGGCGCCCGCCGGAAGCACCGGGGTGCCGTCCGGGCGGGTGCCGAGGCCCGCCAGGAATCCGGCCAGATAGCGGCGCTCCGCGTCGGTGAGGACGGGCGGGGCGGTATCGCCGAGACCCAAGGTGTCGGCGAGACCCAAGGTGTCGGCGTGCCCCAAGGTGTCGCCGAGACCCAAGGTGCCCGCGAGGCCCGAGGTGCCCACCAGGTCCGAGGGGTCCGCGAGGCCGAGGCCGTCCGGGGGATCCCGGCGCACCGCGGGTGCGGCGACCTTCGCCAGCCGGACCGCGCACACCTTGAACTCGGGCTGGAACGAGACCGGGTCGACCGCGTCGTTGGTCACGGCGTTCACGCCGAGGTACTCGCCGAACAGGTCGTTCCAGTGGAACGGGGCGAAGCACTCCCCCGCCCGGACCCGGTCCGTGATCCGGGCCGGGAGCACCGCCCGGCCGCGCCGCGAGGCGACCTCGACGCCGTCGTCCTCGGCGACGCCCAGGGCCGCCGCGTCGTCGGGGTGGATCTCCACGAACGGGCCGGGGTCCAGCCGGTTCAGCTTGGTGATCTTCGCGGTCTTGGTGAGCGTGTGCCACTGGTGCTGGAGCCGCCCGGTGTTGAGGAGATGCGGGAAGTCCTCGTCGGGCATCTCGGCCGGCGGCAGGTGCGAGCGGGCGTGGAAGACGGCCCGGCCGTCGGGCAGGGGGAAGGCGAGCCTCGGGACCGTTCCATCGGGTCGTACGGTCAGCTCCTGGCTGACGCCGTCGTTGAGGTAGCGCACGGGGTTGCGGGCCGGGCCTTCGACGTCCGCGCTCGGCCACTGGACCGGCGTTTCGCGCAGCCGCTCGTACGTCACGCCGCGCAGGTCGTAACCGGTGCGGGGGTTCCAGGCCCGGGTGATCTCCGCGAAGATCTCCTCGGCGCTCGTGTAGCCGAAGGCGTCCTCGTACCCCATGGCGCAGGCGACCGCCGCGATAATCCGCCAGTCCGGCCAGGCCTCCCCCGGCGGGTCGGTGGCGCGGCGGGAGAGGGTGAGGGTGCGCTCGGAGTTGATCATCACGCCCTCGGACTCGGCCCAGAGCGCGGCGGGCAGGACGACATCGGCGTACGCGTTGGTCTCGGTGTCGGCGAACACGTCCTGGGTGACGACGAATTCGGCGGCCTCCAGGCCCTCGATGACGGTCCGGCGGTTGGCGACCGAGGCGACCGGGTTGGTGCAGATGATCCAGCAGGCCTTGATCTCGCCCTCGGCCATCCGCCGGAACATGTCGACGGTGCCGCTGCCCGAGCCGTCCGCGCGCAGGGTGCCGGGCTCGATGCCCCACAACTCCTCGGTGAAGGCACGCTCCTCGTCGACGAGGACCGATCGCTGGCCGGGCAGTCCGGGGCCCATGTAGCCCATCTCGCGTCCGCCCATGGCGTTGGGCTGACCGGTGAGCGAGAACGGGCCGCTGCCGGGGCGGCAGATCGCTCCGGTCGCCAGGTGCAGGTTGACGATCGCGTTGGTGTTCCAGGTGCCGTGGGTGGACTGGTTGAGGCCCATGGTCCAGCAGCTCGTCCACTCGCCCGCCTCGCCGATCCAGCGGGCCGCCTGCCGGATGTCGTCCTCCGGGATGCCGGTGATCTCCGCGACCGCGGCGGGCGGGTAGTCGCGGAGGAAGGCGGGCATCGCCTCCCAGCCGTCCGTGTGCTCCGCGATGAACTCCGGGTCGGTGTGCCCGTTCTCGACGAGGAGGTGCAGCAGGCCGTTGAGGAGCGCCAGGTCGGTGCCGGGCCGGATCCGGAGGTACAGGTCGGCCTTGGCGGCGGTGGCGTTGCGCCGCGGGTCGACGACGATCAGCTTCGCGCCCGCCTTGACCCGCTCCATCATCCGCAGGAAGAGGATCGGGTGGCAGTCGGCCATGTTGGCGCCGGTGACGAGGAAGACGTCGGCGTGGGCGAAGTCCTCGTAGGAGCCGGGCGGCCCGTCCGCGCCGAGGGACAGCTTGTAGCCGCTGCCCGCGCTCGCCATACAGAGCCGGGAGTTGGACTCGATGGTGTTGGTCCCGATGAAGCCCTTGGCCAGCTTGTTGGCGAGGTACTGCGCCTCCAGCGTCATCTGGCCGGAGACGTAGAGGGCGACCGCGTCCGGGCCATGGGTGTCCAGCACGGCCCGCAGCCGGCGCGCGGTCTCCGCGATGGCGGCGTCCCGGGCGAGCGGGGCGGGCTGCTCGCTGCGGTCGGGCCGGGCCAGGGCGGTGGTCAGCCGGCCGGGCGCGGCGAGGAGGTCCGCGCCGGTCGCGCCCTTGGTGCACAGCCGGCCGGCGTTCGACGGGTGCTCCTTGTCCCCCGAGGCCTTCACGACGGTGCGGCGGCCGTCGGGGCCGGTGGCGATGTCCAGGACGATCCCGCAGCCGACACCGCAGTACGAGCAGACCGTGCGCACCCGGTCGGTGGCGGGTGCGTCCGGCGGCGGGGTCGGCACGGTCATGGGAACCCTTCGGGGGCGGGCGTACCTGGAAGGACGCGGGGGGGGCGGTCACCCCCGAATCTAGGAAGGGCCCGTTACCCGGGGATGACACCGGGCGAACAACGCCGGTTACGTCGCCTGCACACCGCCCGGAGGCCGCCGGTGAGGCTTCCGCGCCGACCGTCCGTGATCGTTCGGGAACTTCCCGGCCGGGGCGGCCGACTACTGGAGAGACGCCGGGGGCGGGAGGCCCGCCCGGTGGCGGAAGCGGCGGCCGGTGACGCGACACGGCCGCCGGGGCGACGGCAAGCAGGACGTCAGCAGGACACCCATGGGCCCCGGGCCCGGGAGGAGGCCGCGAGACATGCACTGGTACGAGGACGATGCGCTCTGGTCCGATTTCGCCCCGACGATGTTCCCGCCGGCGCGGGCCGAGTCCGCCGCCGCCCTGGTCGCGTCCTCCCCGCTGCTCGACTTCCCACCGGGCGCGAGAGTCCTGGACCTGTGCTGCGGGCCGGGTCTCTTCGTGGTGCCGCTGGCGGGGCGCGGACACGAGGTGACAGGCGTCGATCTGTCGCCCTCGATGCTGGAGAGCGCCCGTGCCGCCTGCGAAGCGGCGGGCGCCGAGGTCCGGCTGGAGCGCGCCGACATGCTCACGTACCGGGAACCGGGCGCCTTCGACGTGGTGCTGAACGTCTTCACCTCCTTCGGCTACTTCGACGAGGCCGAGGACAACCTCCGGGTGCTGCGCAACGCGTACGAGAGCCTCGCGCCGGGCGGGCAGCTCCTGGTGGACGTGATGGGCAAGGAGGTGCTGGCCGGCTGGATCGGGCGGCCGAAGGCGGTCGACCTGCCCGACGGCGCCTATGTCGTCCAGCGCGACACCGTCCTGGACAGCTGGCGGCGGCTGCGCACGGACTGGACGCTGGTGCGCGGCACGACGGCGCGCACCGCCTCCATCACCTCCTGGCTCTATTCGGCGGCCGAGCTGCACGCCCTCTTCGAAGCCGCGGGCTTCACCGAGGTGGAGTGCTTCGGCGGGTTCGACGCGTCCGGCTACGACCAGCGCTCGGACCGGCTGATCGTGCGCGGGCGGCGCACGTGAGGGCCGGGGCGGACGCCCGTCCGCGCACCACGGCCGGGCCCGGGAACCGCCCGCTCCAGGCCGTCGCGACGGTCCACGAGCACATCACGGACGCGGTGAAGACCCCGGACCTGATCCGGCTGACCGGCGACGTCGTCCTCGCCCGCTTCGAGACGATGAAGGTGTACGCGGCGCTCGGCGCGGTCCGCTCGCTGCTGCGCCGGGGCCGGGTGGTCCCCGGGCAGACCCTGGTCGACAGCTCCAGCGGGATCTACGCGCTGGCGCTCGCCATGGCCTGCCACCGCTACGGGCTGCGCTGCCACATCGTCGCCTCCACCACCGTGGACGCCACCATGCGGGCCCAGTTGGAGATCCTCGGCGCGACGGTCGACGCGATGCCGCCCTCCCAGAGCCTGCGCCTGGACCAGGAGCTGCGGGTGCGCCATGTGCGCCGGCTGCTGGCCGAGCGACCGGACTTCCACTGGATGCGGCAGTACCACGACGGCATCCACCACGAGGGCTACCGGGAGTTCGCGGAGCTGCTGGCCGGGGCGCTGCCCCAGGGGCCGCTGACCGTGGTGGGCGCGGTGGGCACGGGCGCGTCGACCGGTGGACTGGCCAGCGCGCTGCGGGAGTCGGGGCGGTCGGTGCGGCTGGTGGGCATCCAGCCGTTCGGCAGTGTGACCTTCGGCAGCGAGCGGTTCGAGGACCCGGAGGCGATCATCGCGGGCATCGGCAGCTCGATCCCGTTCGGGAACGTCCGCCACGAGCTGTACGACACCGTCCACTGGCTGGACTTCCGCCATGCGATGGCCGGGGCGGTCGGGCTGCTGCGGGAGCACGCGGTGTTCGCGGGCCTGTCCACCGGGGCGGCGCATCTGACGGCGGCCTGGGAGGCGGCCCGCGCCCCCGGGCGGCTGCATCTGGTGCTGGGCGCCGACACCGGACACCGGTACGCGGAGCGGGTGTTCGCCCGGCATGCCGAGGCCCTGGACCCGGCCGGGCTGCGGCCCCGGACCATCGCATCGCCGGCCGAGCTGCGGCCGCCGTGGTCGGTGATGGAGTGGGCCGGGCGCGCCGCTCCGGAGGCCGCCAGGACCACCGAGGGCGATGTCCCCTCCCCCTCCCCCTCCCCCTCCCCCTCCCCCTCCCCCTCAGATTCCCCCGTACCGAGCGTGGAGCTGCTGCCATGACGATCGTCGCACTGGAGTCCCTGTCCTTCGGTCTGGGGCGGATGGCGGAGGCCGCCGCCGACGCAGGGCACCGGCTGTGCCTGCTGACCGGCGACCGCTCGGTCTACCGGCACGAACTGGCGGTCCTGCCGCCGGACGCGCTGGACGTCGTCGATGTCGACACCGGGGACCAGGAGGCCGTCCGCCGGGCGCTGGCCGCCGTGCCGGACCTGGCCGGGCTGATCAACACGACGGACACCTGGAGCCTGCCGGCCGCCGAGCTGGCCGCCGGACTCGGCCTCCCGGGGCCGGACCCGGAGGCCGTACGGCTGCTGCGGGACAAGCGCCGGGTCCGGGAGACGCTGCACGCGCACGGGCTGAGCCGCAGTACGGCCGTAACCGTCCCGCCGGGTCCCGAAGGCGCCGGGGAGGTGCTGCGGGCAGTGGGGCTGCCCGCGGTCCTGAAGGACTCGGCGGGCACCTCTTCCCGTCATGTGTGGATCGTGCACGACGAGGAGGCCCTGCACGGGGCGCTGGCGGAGGCGGGTCGGCAGCGCCTGACCGGCGCCCTGTTCGCCGAGGCGTTCCTGGCCGGTCCGCTGTACAGCGCGGAGACCCTCGGCTGGGACGGGACGACCCGGCTGCTCGGGGTGCTGAGCCGGCAGACGTCCCGGGCGGCGGTCGTACGGGAGGAGGCGGCGGCGTTCCCGGTGGCGCTGCCCGAGGAGGAGCGGGCCGGGATCGAGGCGTGGGTGGGCCGGGTCCTGGCGGCGGCCGGACACACCCGCGGCTTCGCCCATGTGGAGTTCGTCCTGACGGCCGACGGGCCCGAGCTGGTGGAGATCAACCGCAGGATCGGCGGCGCGCTGGTCGGCGAGGTGCTGTGCCGGACGCTGCGGACCAATGTCTACACGGCGATGATGGACGAGGCGCTCGGCCGCCGCCCGGCGCTGCTGGACACCCCACCCGACGCCTCAGGACCCGCGTACGGCTTCGTCCTGGTGTACGCGGAACGGCCCGGGGTGCTGAAGGGCTGGCTCGGCCTCGACGAACTCGGGGCGTTCCCGGGGGCGGTGGAGTGGTTCCCCGTCCGCGAGCCCGGCGAGAGCGTGGTCCACGTCGGCGATCAGCGGGGCTGTACGGGCATGGTGCTGGCCGAGGGGCCGACGGCGGAGCTGGCCCAGCACCGGGCGTGGAGCGCGGCCGTCCGGGTCCGCCCGGTCGTCGCCGTCGGTACGGCGTGAGCCCGGCGGGGTGACCGTCGGGCGGACGGCCCGTGCGCGCGCGGCCCGGCCGCCGCTGCCGCTCACCGGCCCCCAACGGTTCCTGCTGGCGGGCTCGTTCCTGATCACGCTGGGCAGCTTCGCCGTGCTGCCCTACATGTCCGTTCTGCTACACCAGCGGCTCGGACTCGGACTCGGCACGGTCGGCCTCGTACTGGCCGTCGCCTCGCTGATCCAGTTCGCCGGGGGCGTGGTCGCGGGGCCCGTGACCGGGCGGATCGGGCTGCGGCGCGCGATGCTGCTGGCGCTGGCGCTGCGTACGGCGGGCTTCGCCGCGTTCGTCCCCGGGCTGACCAGTCCGGTCCTCGCGGTCGGGGCGCTGCTGCTGGTGTCGGCGGGCGCGGCGCTGTATCTGCCCGCGAACAAGGCGTATCTGGTGGACGGGGCGTCCGAGGAGCAGCGGCCCCGGCTGCTGGCGGCGAGCGGTTCGGCGTTCAACGCGGGGATGGCGCTGGGCCCGCCGGCCGCCGCGCCGCTCGTCATGGGCTCCCCCGGCGTGCTGTTCTCCTGCGTCACCGTGCTGTTCGCGCTCGTCGGGGCCGGGCACGCGCTGTTGCCGCCGGGCGCGGCGGACCGGGGCGACGACACACCCGCCGCCGCCCCGGTCCGGGCTTCCGACGCGGCGCGCCCGGGGCCTTCGCCGTTCGTGGTGACCGTGCTGAGCGTGTACGCGTTCATGTTCTTCCAGCACTATCTGGCCCTGTACGCGGTCCCCCGTACGTCGGCGGCCTTCTACGGGGCCGTCCTGACGGGGTACGCGGCCCTCCTCGTCGTCGCCCAGCCGCTGCTGGCGGAACGGGTCGCCGCGCTGAGCTACCCGGCCGCGCTGCGGTGGGGCTTCGGTGCGATGGCGGTGGGCATGGCGGCGATCGGCGCCGGGGGGCACGCGGGGATCGCGGTGGGCGGGGCGCTGCTGTGTCTCGGGGAGATCGTGCTCTTCCTCAAGAACGACCTGGAGGCGCTGGCCCGTTCGGCGGCCGCCCCGGCGAGCGTGTTCGGGCGGCAGCGGCTGGCGGCGGGCATCGGCGCGTTCGCCAGCGGGGTGGTGGGCGGTCAGCTGTACGGGGCGGCGGAGTCGGCGGGCTCGGCGCGGTGGTTCTGGGCGGCGGTCTGCCTCCAGTGCCTGCTGCTGCCGGTGTTCCTGCTCCACCGGCGTACGAGGGCGCGGGCCCGCCGGCGTACCGCCCGGGACCCCGAAGGATCCCGGGCGGCCGCCGACTAGGCGGCGTCGGGTGCGGGTTCGGCCGGTTCCGTGCGCCACTGACCGGCGAGCTCGCGGCGGGCGCGCGCCACGCGGGAGCGCACCGTGCCGATCGGGCAGCCGGCGGCGGCCGCGGCCTCCTCGTAGGACGCGCCCAGCAGTTGGGTGAGGACGAAGGCCTGGCGGCGCGCCGGGTCCAGCCTCCGCAGGGCGTCCAGCACCGCGGCGGACTCGTCGAATCCGGGCAGGTCGCGGGGCTGGGCGCGTTCCGCGGCGGTCTGCCAGTCCGCGAGGTCGGCGGTCCGGGGGCGTACGGCCGCGGCCCGGTGCCGGTCGATGACGACGCGCCGCGCGATCGACATCAGCCAGGTCCGGGCGCAGGAACGCCCCGCGAACCGGGCCAGCCCGCTCATCGCCCGGAGGTAGGTCTCCTGGGCCAGGTCGTCGGCCCCCGGGACATCGGCGCTGAGGTAGGCGACGAATCTGCGGACGTCCTCGTAGGTCGCCCGGACGAAGCGGTCGGCGGCCTCCCGGTCGCCGCCGCCCGCGGCCAGCGCCCAGTCGGTGATCTGCCCGTCGTTCTGCCGGGCCCCCGGGACCCGGTGCCGGGACGGACGGGTGGCGGACACCCGGAGGACGGGCGGCCGGGTGGCCGGTGGCGCGGTGACCGGCCGTACGGCGGCCGGTCGCACGGGGCCCGGCAGCGCGGGGCCCCGTAGTGCGGGAGCAGGAAGTACGGGAGCAGGAAGTGCGGTAGCAGGAAGTGTCACAGCGGTCCTTCGCGTCCTGGCGGAGCCGTGGCAGCGGTCACCCGGCTCCGGTGACCGGTCCCGGGCGCCGCTGGGGCGGCCCGGAGAACCGGCATGCCTGTCACGGGTGTGCGCGGGGCGCACACCCGTACCGCCTCCGGCGCACAGAGGCCGGAGGGCGGATGGAGGTCAGAGGAAGCGGAGGGAGAGCGGTGGCCCGCGCCGCGAGATGCCGTGCAGGGCCAGCAGGTCCTGGGGGCGCCGTCCGGGCCGGCGGCGGGTGCGCCGCCGGGCGGGCGGCGCCGGGGCGGGCGGCGCAGCGGACCACAGACGCCAGGCCGTCCGCAGCGGGGCACGGACGAACAGCACCAGGCAGCGGCCCAGCCGGGCGAGGGCGACCTCGCCGCGCCACAGCCACCAGCCGCAGATCATCCCGGCCACCGTGTGGGCGGCGGCCATACCGATCGTGAACACCGTGCCGTCGAAGGCGGCCAGAAGCCCCATCAGATCCGACGAACCGCCGATCGGGACCTCGTGCGCGGAGTGGTTCATCGCGCCCGACGCACCGTGCCCGCCGCCCGCACGGTGCCCGCCGGGACCGGACGGGAGCCAGGATCCGGCGACGGAGAAGAAGGCGTGCAGCCCCGACTGGCCCAGCACATGGGCCGCGACGGTCACCGAGGCGCCGCGCTCCCGCGCGGCGAGCCACCACCCCGCCGCGCCTACCGGAAGCAGCGCGGCGGCCTGGACCAGAAGGGGCAGGGGCGCGCCGGACATCAGCGCGTGACCCAGTCCGGACACGGCGACGCACACCACCGCGAACAGCGCGGTGCGCACGGGTCGGAGTGCGGTTCCGGCTCCCATGGCAGCCATGGTGCCAGCCGCACCCACCCCGGAGTGAAGAGCACCAGATGCCGAAACAACGGGAGTTCACCTCGTTTGCCCCACCAGCATCACCGTGTGATCCATGTCACAGAGACGTGTCGGGAACTTTCCCCTCCTCACGTCCGACTGCTCCAACAACGCGTCTGCGTACGCCTCGTGGCCCGGGGCCGTCGCGTCCGCCCCCGCCACCCGATGCCCCCGCCCCGAAGAGGCCGCATGACGAACCAGCCCCCCACCCCCGAACCGGCAGCGGCCACCGAGACGCCCACCGACAGCGCGGCCGCGTCCGGCGACGACGGCCGGGTCCCCGCCCCCCGTTCGCCGGGCGAGGCGAGACGGCCGACGCTCCGGTCCGACCTGCGGGCCTCGTGGCCCGACGGTCTGGTGGCACTCCTCATCACCGCTGCGATCTTCGTCCTGCTCTATATACGCATCCGCAACAAGACCTCCTCCACGGTCACCGTGATGCCGTTCATGGCCGACGCGGGCGGCTTCTGGATGTACTTCCTCAGCCAGGCGTTCGGCTGGTCCGCACTGCTCTGGGCCTGGGGGACCGTCATCCTCGGGCTGATGCTGTCGGGGCCACGGCCGGGCCGCCTGCCGCTGTCGGGCCCCCGGCTGGAACGCCTCCACCGCACCACGAGCCTCAACACCATCTCGCTGATCGCGGCCCACGCCCTGCTGTTCGGGGCCGAACTGGTCCGGCACGACACGGCGTCCTGGAACTCCGCGGTGGCCACCGCCTTCGTCGAGGCCCTCGTCCCCGGCGGCTACGACTCGGGGACCGGGCGGATCGCCCTGCCCATCGGCCAGGCCGCCCTGTACCTCGCGATCCCGCTCGGCCTGCTCTTCTACGTACGCCACCGCATCGGGCCCAAGACCTGGCGGGTCCTGCACCGTTGCGTGATCGTCGTCTACATCCTCAGCGTCTGGCACACCCTGCTGTACGGGACCAACGTCTGGTACGACGGCTGGTTCCGCACCAGCGTGTGGCTGCTCCAGCTCCCGATCGCCGCGCTGCTGCTCCTGCGTCTGCTGCGGCCCGCCCGCCGCTCCGAGAAGCTGCCCGGCCGGCCCGGAGCGAGCGCCGGGGCCCGCACGGGATGGGCCCTGCGGCTGGGTGGCCGGCTCGCGGTGGTGGCGGTCCTGGCAGCCCTGATCGCCGTCGTGGCGAGCGGCAGCGACGGCGGGCGCAGCGCACCCCCGGAGGACACCTCCTCCACCCACAACCACGACTGAGAGGTGGCCGCCACCACGACCGGAGGCCGTCCGTCCGGCGACGTACGCTCGGAGGCATGACCACCAACGATCTTCCCGTGATCGCCGCCGTCGACGGCTCCACGCACAGTCGGCAGGCGCTCGACTGGGCCACCCACGAGGCCGTGCGGCGCGGGCTGCCTCTGCTGATCGTCCATGTCCGCCCGCTCACCCGGCAGGTCGACGAGGAGACCGGGCGGCGCGAGGCGGAGACACTCCTGGCCGAGTGCGTACGCCGGAGCGCCCTCATCGCTCCGGAGCTGCGGCCCTCGACGCTCGCCCCGCTGGACTTCCCATCGGCGGCCCTGGTCTCGCTCGGCCGGGACGCGTCCATGATCGTGATCGGATCGCGCGGGCTCGGGGGCTTCCGCTCGCTGATGATCGGCTCCAACAGCCTCGCCACCGCGTCGATGGCGAGCTGTCCCGTCGTCGTCGTGCAGGAAGACCGCCCGGAGGGGGACGAGGACCGGGCCGGAGACGCGGGGGCCTTCACCGACATCGTGGCAGGGGTGGCCGCCGACGAGAGCAGCGAGGGAGTCCTGGAGTTCGCCTTCGCCACCGCCGCCTCCCGGCCGGGCGCCCGGCTGCGGATCGTGCACGGCTGGACGATGTTCTCCTCCATGCTCGCGGGCGGCCCCGTCCTGGACCGGCAGGAGGCGGCGGGCTCGGCCGCCCGGACCCTGGCCGAGCTGACCTCGGGCCGGCACGAGAAGTATCCGCAGGTGGAGATCGTCCGGGAGCCGGTCAACGGATCCGCCGCGCGCACCCTGGTGACCGCGTCGGCGACGGCGGCCCTGACCGTGATCGGCCGTCGCAGGGGCGGCGAGTCGCTCGGGCTCGGCCTCTCCCCGGTGGCGCAGACGACGGTCACGCACGCGCTGGGGCCGGTCGCCGTCGTGCCCTGCTGAGCCCTCCTCCCGCGCCCTGCCGGGTCGCCCCACGCCCGCGTCCCGTTGACGCAGGCCCCTTGGCCTGGCGGGCGGCTTGACCGAGACTTGACCAATGACACAGCGTGTGGCGCTCGCGACCGTGATGGACCGGCTTGCCATCGATGCGGTGATCACCGGGTACGCGGTGGCCGTCGACGACGGGGCCTGGTCGGACTACGGCGCCCTGTTCACCCCCGACGGCCGCGCGGACTACCGGGGCGCGGGCGGCGTGGAGGGCCCGGCCGACGAGATCGCCCGGTGGCTCGAGGAGACGATGCGCCTCTTCCCCGTACGCCAGCACCTGATCGTCAACCGCCGGATCGACCTGGAGGACCTGGGCGGCTACACGGGCGACCGGGCCGAGGTGCGGGCCGACTACCTCAATCCGATGTGCCTGGACCGGCAGGCGGCGAGCGGCCCGGACGCGGACCCGCCGGGCTCGGCGGATTCCGGGCGGGCCCGGGGCGCCACGCCCGATTTCGTGACCGGCGGCCGCTACACCTTCGAGCTGCACCGCGCCGAACCGGGCTGGCTGATCCGTACGGTCACCGTCCACGAGAAGTGGCGCAGGACGCCGGGCGCGTAGGGCCTGCCGCCCCACTGCCGTCGCCGCCCGATCGGCGGCCGGGCGGTCCGCCGCGCCCCCGCTCGGCCGCGTCCTGTGTCCGGCGGGGATCACCTCCCCCACACTGGGTATCCAGGGGTTGACGCGGTGACGGCGACCAGCTGCCCGCGCACGACCGAGGAGGGCACGGCATGCGAATCCGGGGCGGGCGTCTCCCGGTCGGCCGGAACGCGGCCGACGCCTCCGGGGGCGGCTCCTCCGGTGACGGCTCATCCGGGGACGGTCCTGCGGCCGACGGCCCGGGCTCCGTCGGGGCGGGGCCGCTCGCGTCCCCCTGGGCGCGGGGCGCGGCCGCGCTGCTCGCCGGGGCGCTGCCCGCGCTCGCCTTTCCCGCGCCCGGTCTCTGGTGGTTCGCCTATGGGGCACTGATCCCCTGGCTGTTGCTGATCCGCACGGCGCGCTCGCCGCGCCGGGCGGCGCTGGACGGGTGGATCGGCGGGACCGGGTTCGTCATCGCCGTGCACCACTGGCTGATGCCGAGCCTCCACATCTTCATCCTGCTGCTGGCCGCCCTGCTCGGACTGCTCTGGGCGCCCTGGGGACTGCTGGTGTCCCGGCTGCTCGGCGGGTCCCCTTCCGCGCCGCGTGCCGTGGCCGCCGTGGTCATCGTGCCCTCCGGGTGGCTGATGATCGAGCTGGTCCGGTCCTGGGAGGGGCTCGGCGGGCCCTGGGGGCTTCTCGGCGCGAGTCAGTGGGAGGTCGCCCCCGCCCTGCGGGTCGCCTCGGTCGGCGGGGTGTGGCTGGTGAGCCTGCTGGTGCTCGCGGTGAACACCGGCGCGGCCCTGCTGATCGCCGACCGTGCGGCCCGTACGACCGCCGGGGTCCTGCTGGTGGTGTGCGCCCTGTCCGTCACGGCGATGTGGGCCTGGGCGCCCCGGCCCGCGAACGCCGGGACGGTCAGGATCGCCGTCGTGCAGCCGGGCGTCGTGGAAGGGCCGGGAAGTGTCGCGCGCCGCTTCGACCGGGGCGAGGAACTGACCCGTTCGCTGGCCGGCCGGGGCGTGGACCTGGTGGTGTGGGGCGAGAGCAGCATCGGGGCGGGTGCGTGGCAGAACCCGGAGACCGCGCGGCGGCTGGCGGAGCTGTCCCGCCGGGTCGGCGCGGATCTGCTGGTCAATGTGGACGCCCGGCAGACGGACGGCTCGGGGCGGTCGGGGATCTTCAAGTCGGCGGTGCTCGTGGGTCCTGACGGGCCGACCGGGGACCGCTACGACAAGATGCGGCTGGTCCCGTTCGGCGAGTACGTCCCGGCCCGCTCCCTGCTGGGGTGGGCGACCTCCGTGGGCCGGGCGGCGGGCGAGGACCGGCTGCGCGGCGACCGCCAGGTGGTGATGACCCTGCCGGACGGGGCGCCGGGGCTGCGGGTCGGTCCGCTGGTCTGCTTCGAGTCGGCGTTCCCCGACATGAGCCGCACGCTGGTGCGCGACGGTGCGCAGGTGCTCGTCGCCCAGTCGGCCACCTCGACGTTCCAGGACAGCTGGGCCCCGGCCCAGCACGCGTCGCTGGGGGCGCTGCGGGCGGCCGAGAACGGCCGCCCGATGGTCCACGCGACGCTCACCGGGATCAGTGCGGCGTACGGGCCCCGGGGCGAGCGGGTGGGCCGCCCGCTCGGCACGGACGCGAGCGCGGCGGAGGTGTTCGACCTGCCGCTGGCACGCGGGCAGACGCTCTACGGCCGGCTCGGCGACTGGCCGGTGTACGGGGCGCTGGCGGCGCTCGCCGCGCTGTGCGCCGTGGAGGGACTGCGGGCCCTCAGGAGGCCTGCTCCAGGGCCTCCCTGACCACGCGCTCGCACAGCTCATGGGTGGCCAGGGCATCCCGGGCGCTGAGCGTCTCGCCCCGGCGTACGGCGTCGAGGAAGGCGTGCACACAGGCTTCGATGCCGCGCTGGCGGGCCACGGGGACCCAGTCGCCGCGCCGCCGCACACTGGGCTGGCCCTTGTGGTCGATGACGTCCGCGAGGTTGAGGACCTGTCGCTTGGAGTCCTGGCCGGAGACTTCGAGGATCTCCTCGGTCGACCCGTTCAGCCGGTTCATCACGCCGATCGCGGTGAATCCGTCACCGGAGAGCTGGAGGACGACGTGGTGCATCAGGCCGTCCACGATCCGCGCCCGGACGGTGGTGTGGTCGACGGTGCCCGGGGCCAGGAAGCGCAGCGTGTCGACGACGTGGATGAAGTCGTCGAGGATCATGGACCGGGGGTCCTCGGGCAGTCCGACCCGGTTCTTCTGCATGAGGATCAGCTCGCGCGGGTGCTCCGCGCACTGCGAGTAGCCCGGGGCGAAACGGCGGTTGAAGCCGACGGCGAGACTGACGCCACGCTCCTCGGCGAGGTTCACCAGCCTTTCGGACTCGGCGAACTCGTAGGCGATCGGCTTGTCGACATAGGTGGCGACACCGGCGTCGAGGAGGCGTTCCACGATCTGCGGGTGCACGGCCGTCGGGGCGTGCACGAAGGCCGCGTCCAGCCCTTCGGCGATGAGGGAGTCGAGGGTCGTGTGGCGGTTTTCGGCCGGGATGCGATGGGCGTCGCCGACCGTGTGGAGCGTGGCGGGGGTGCGGGTCTGCAGATGCGGTTCGACCCCCGGTACGGCGGTGAGCACCGGCAGGTACGCCTTCTGCGCGATATCGCCGAGCCCGATGCAACCGATCTTCACGAGGTCTCCCTGTCGCCGTGCCGCGCCGCGCCGCTGTGCGCTGCTGATCGCGGCTGTTCACACCCCCGGCAGCATACGTCGCCGCCGTCGGCCGGATCTCGATTCCGCCCGCAAAACCCCTGGCCAGAGACATGATCATGAGTGAGGATGGCCGCCATGACTTCTTCCGGAACCTCTGAACGCTCCGAGCCCGCCTTCGACGCGGCCGAACGCCCCATGCTGGAGGGCTGGCTCGACTACCACCGCGAGACGCTCGCCATGAAGTGCGCCGGTCTCACGGACGCGCAGCTGCGCGAGGCGTCCGTCCCGCCCTCCGCGCTGACCCTGCTCGGCCTCGTACAGCACCTGGCCGAAGTTGAGCGCTTCTGGTTCCGCGAGATCCTGGCGGGCGCGGAGCTGCCGGACCTCTACTCCACCGAGGAGGACCCGGACGCGGACTTCACGGTGACGGAGTCCACCACCTGGGCCGGGACGGAGTCCGTCTGGCGGGCGGAGATCGCGGCGGCCCGCGAGAGCGCCGCCGCGTTCGGCCTGGACGACTTCTCCAAGGGCCTCAGCTCGTCGGGCAAGCCGTTCAGCCTCCGCTGGATCTATCTGCACATGATCGAGGAGTACGCCCAGCACAACGGCCACGCCGACCTGGTGCGCGAGCGCGTCGACGGCGCCACCGGCAAGTGACGTCGGGCACCCGGCGCGGCGTCCGATTCGGCGTCCGGTTCGGTGCGCGCCGCTGACCGGGTCACTCGTGCGGGCCAATCCCCGCCCACCGGGCCCCCCGGGGGCCGGGCCGCACCGCAGAGTTGCCGGGTGCAGAGAACCAGAATCACCGCGAAACTCCTGGTCGGGTTAGCGGTCACGGCCGTCTCCGGCTGCGTCTCGGTGGAGCCCGGAGCCGTTCCTTCCCCGCGTCCCGGGGCCGCCGGGCCGGGCCAGGACGTGGCCCCGCAGATCGTGCAGCCGCCCGCCCGTGAGGCGCTGGAGGTCGTGCCGGATCCGAGCCCGCCGGCCGCCCGCCCGCCCTCCCCCGCGCCCCCGGCCGCCGACGCTCCCGCGGAGGCCCGGCGCACCGGACCGGCGGGGGCCGCCCGCCCCCGGGAGCGCGCGGATCCGCCGAGGCCCCGGACGCCTCACCGGATCCCGGACGTCCCGTCCGCGACCGTGCCCGCCGTGCCGCGCGCCCCCGGCGGCGGTGCGGACATCTGCGCCCTCGGCCGGGGGTACGGCGGCTGGCCCGCCGGCAGCCAGGAGGCCCGCATCTGCGAGGAGGCGTACGGCCGCTGACGCGGAAACCCCGCCGGAGCCGTCCCCCCGGAGGGTCACTGCTCCCGCATGCGGAGCTCCAGCCGGTCGATCGCGGCCCGCACCCCACCCCCGTATCCGTCGTCCGCGAGCGATTCGGCCGCGGCACGGGCCCGCTGGAGATGGATGCGGGCCGAGTCGGGGCGCTGGAGCTTGAGGTAGTCCGCCGCGAGGTTGAGGTGCAGCGAGGGGTAGAACGCCCGGACGGCCGGGGTGTCCCGGTGTTCCGCCGCCCGCACCCCACCCGGCCGCTCGTCGGCACCGGGCCCTTCGCGGTCCCCCGCCCCCTCGGCATCGCCCGGTCCCCCGGCGTCCTCCGGCCCCTCGGCGGCTCTCAGTCCCTCGGCAGCCGTCAGGGCCCGCAGATCCCAGGCCAGCTCGTCGCCGGGGTCGTCCTGGGTGTCGGCCATGTAGTGCGCCAGGGTGCAGCGGTGCAGGGCGTCGCCGTCCGCCCCGAGCTCCGACCAGAGCGCACCGAAGCGGTTACGGGCCTCCTCCCGGTCACCTCCGTGGAGCAGCATGATCGCCTGGCCGATCCTGGTCATGACGGCGTCGTCGGACGCCTCCTGCTGCTCCACCACTGCGGTCTCCTCGTCGCCCGTCCAGCCGGTTGCCCGTCCGTCCGACGCTAACGCCGGACTTCCGCATAACCGGTCAGACACGGGCTCGGAGGTCTCAGGGGTCGTCCCACCGACCGGGCAGGGGTCAGCCGAGGACGGGGATCCGCCAGTCGATCGGCTGGTGCCCCTGGGCGGCCACGGCCTCGTTGATCTGCGTGAAGGGGCGGGAGCCGAAGAACTTCTTGGCGGACAGCGGCGAGGGGTGGGCGCCCTTCACCACCACATGGCGCCCCTCGTCGATCAGCGGCAGCTTCTTCTGCGCGTAGTTGCCCCAGAGCACGAAGACCGCCGGGTCGGGCCGGTCGGCGACGGCACGGATCACGGCGTCGGTGATCTTCTCCCAGCCCTTGTTCTTGTGGGAGTTGGCCTCGCCGCCCCGCACGGTGAGCACGGCGTTGAGCAGGAGGACGCCCTGCTCGGCCCAGGGCATCAGATAGCCGTTGTCCGGGATCGGCAGGCCGAGCTCCTGCTGCATCTCCTTGTAGATGTTGCGCAGGGACGGGGGCGTCTTCACGCCCGGGCGCACGGAGAAGCACAGCCCGTGTCCCTGGCCCTCGCCGTGATACGGGTCCTGGCCGAGGACGAGGACCTTCACCTTGTCGTAGGGCGTGGCGTCCAGGGCGGCGAAGACCTGCTCGCGCGGCGGATACACCGGGCCCTTCGCCCGCTCCTCCTCGACGAAGTCCGCCAGTTCCTTGACGTACGGCTTCTGGAGTTCTTCGCCGAGAACGGCGCGCCAGGAATCGGGCAGCAGGTCGATATCGGTCACGTCCACAACCTCCGGTGAGCAACAGGTTCTTGATCCCAGAACCTACCGGTCACCACTGACAACGGGCCTCCGAGGAGGCCCGTCGTCACGTTCCTACCAGCTGGCCTTGCGGTACAGCTCCCACATCTGCATGACGGTCTGCGGGTCGAGTGCGCGCTCGCCGCCGCCGATGTCCTCGCCCGCGGCGACGTACAGCTTGCCCTGCCACAACGGCAGCAGCCGGACGTCGTCGACGAGGATCTCCTGGGCCCGCTCGAACTGCTTGCTCACCGCACCCCGGTCGCTCTCCTGGCGCGAGGCGGGGATCAGCTGCTGGGTGATCTCCTTGTTGATGTACGGGGTACCCGTGACGCTCTCCTTGCCCACGAACGGGGCGATGAAGTTGTCGGGGTCCGGGAAGTCCGGGAACCAGCCACGGCCGAAGACCGGGTACTCGCCCTTGTTGAAGCCTTCCTGGAACTTCTGCCAGGGCTCGCCCTGCAGCTTGATCTCGAACAGTCCGGAGCCTTCCAGCTGCCGCTTGAGCTCTTCGAACTCGGGCTCCGTGGAGGAGCCGTACCGGTCGGTGGTGTACCAGAAGCTCATCTTCACGGGCTCGGTGATACCGGCCCCCGTGAGGATGTCCTTCGCCTTCTTCACGTCCGGGTCGCCGAAGGTGTCGAAGAAGCTCGTGGTGTGTCCGGCGATGCCCTTGGGGATCATGGAGTAGAGGGGCTCGGCGGTTCCCCGGTAGACCTTGGCGACCAGGGCGTCACGGTCCACGACATGGGCGATGGCCTTGCGGACGGCGGGGTTCGCGGAGGCCGGGTCCTTCGGGTTGAAGACCAGGAAGCGGATGTCCGCGCCGGTGCTCTCGACGATCTGGAGGCCGGCGTTGTCGGCCTTGTTGTCCTCCAGGCTGACGACCTCCTCGGCGGTCAGACCCCGGTAGGTGGCGTCGATCTCGTTCGCCTTGAGCGCGCTCACCATGTCGCCGGACTTCTCGAAGTAGCGGATGGTGACCGCGTTGTTCTTCCGGTTGGCGAAGCCCTTGTAGTCCGGGTTCTTCTTCAGCTCGGCCGTGGCCCCGTCCTCGTAGGACTCCAGGAGGTACGGGCCGGAGCCGGTGACCTTGCCGTCCTCGCGGATCTTGTCCTTGCGGTAGTCGCCGGGGGCGACGAGCGACATGGCGGGCGTGGCCAGGATGAACGGGAACGTGGCGTCGGACTTGTTCAGGTGGAAGACGACCGTGTCGTCGCCCTTGGTCTCGATCCGGTCCAGGGAGTCGAGCATCCCGGCCGGACCGCCCTTGAAGTGAATGTCCACGATGCGGTCGATGGAGTACTTCACGGCCTCGGCGTCGAGCTTCTCGCCGTTGGAGAACTTGAGGTTCTTCTTGAGCGTGCACCGGTAGGCCATGCTGGTGGCGTCGGTGAACTTGCAGGATTCCGCCGCGTCCGGCTCCGGGCTCGTGCTGCCGGTGGGGAAGCTCACCAGGGTCTGGTAAACGTTCCGCATCAATTCCCAGGAACCGTCCCAGGCCGCCGCCGGATCGAGTGTGGACGGGGAGCTGGTCGTCCCGACGGTTATCTTCTGGTCCTTTTCCGATCCGCTGTCGGAAAGGAGACCGCAGCCGGCCAGCAGAGAAAGGGAAGCTAGGGCTGCAGCAGCCTGCAGACTGGCCCGGTAGAACACGTGCACGCTCCTCGATCAGCCATGGGTCGGCAGACCATACCGCAGCGCCCCACCAGGTCAATCCGCTGACCCGGCGGGGCACTTGACTCAATCAGGGCCAAATCGGTTCAGGCTGCTCTCAGCCCACACCCGCGTTGAGGAAGATTCCTCCGTCGACCACGAGGGTCTGCCCGGTGATCCAGTCGGACTGCGCGGAGGTCAGGAAGGCCGCCGCACCCCCGATGTCCTCGGGCACACCGAGCCGGCCCAGCGGGTAGGCGGCGGCAGCCTCCGCTTCGCGGCCCTCGTAGAGCGCCTCGGCGAACTTCGTCTTGACCACGGCCGGGGCGATGGCGTTGACCCGGACGACCGGGGCGAACTCGTGCGCCAGCTGGGCGGTCAGATTGATCATGGCCGCCTTCGACATCCCGTACGCGCCGATGAACGGCGAGGGGGCGACGCCGGCGACGGAGGCGATGTTGACGATCGCCCCGCCGTTCTCCTTCTGCCAGGCCTTCCAGGTCTGCTGGGCGAAGCCGAGCGCCGAGATCACATTGGTCTCGTAGACCTTGCGGGCCACGTTGAGGTCGAGCTCCGCCATGGGGCCGAAGACCGGGTTGGTCCCGGCGTTGTTCACCAGGTAGTCGACCCGGCCGAACGCCTCCATCGTGCGCTCGACCGCCGCGGCCTGGTGCGCCTCGTCGTGCGCCTTGCCCGCGATGCCGATCACCCGGTCGGAGCCGAGCCGCTCGACTGCCTCCTTCAGGGCGTCCTCGCCCCGGCCGGTGATGACGACCCGGTCGCCGCGGGCGACGAACGCCTCGGCGATCCCGTAGCCGATGCCCCGGCTCGCGCCCGTGATGAGGGCGACTTTCCCGCTGTCCTGCACCGTCATGTTGTCCGCTGCCCTTCGGATCAGTTGAGGGGTCCGCCGGCCACGTACATGACCTGGCCGGAGACGAAGCCCGCGTCGTCGCCCGCGAAGAAGGCGATGGCGTTCGCGACGTCCTCGGGACGGCCGACGCGCTGGACGGGGATCTGGGTGGCGGCCGCCGCCTGGAACTCCTCGAAGCCCATGCCGACACGGGCGGCCGTCTGCGCGGTCATCTCCGTGACGATGAAGCCGGGCGCGACGGCGTTGGCCGTGACGCCGAACTTACCGAGCTCCTTGGCGAGCGTCTTGGTGAGGCCCTGGAGCCCCGCCTTGACCGCGGAGTAGTTGGCCTGGCCCCGGTTGCCGAGGGCCGAGGAGGAGGACAGCGAGACGATCCGGCCGAACTTGGCCTCGACCATGTGGGCCTGGACGGCCTTCGCCATCAGGAACGCGCCCTTGAGGTGCACGTTCATCACGAGGTCCCAGTCGGACTCGCTCATCTTGAACAGCAGGTTGTCGCGGAGCACGCCCGCGTTGTTCACGAGGATCGTCGGCGCGCCCAGCTCGGCGGCGACCCGCGCGACGGCGGCTTCCACCTGGCCGGCGTCCGACACGTCGCAGCCGACGGCGAGCGCGGTGCCCCCGGCGGCGGTGATCTTCTCGACCGTGTCCTTGCAGGCCGCCTCGTCGAGATCGAGTACGGCGACGGAGCGGCCCTCGGCCGCGAGGCGTACGGCGGTGGCGGCGCCGATGCCCCGCGCCGCTCCCGTCACGATGGCGACGCGCTGCTCGGTGGTGGACATGCTTGGTTCTCCTCGCCCTTGGATCGCGGCTCAGCGGACGTCGGGGCGTTTCCCTGACAGAAAGACTCCCGATCGCTGAGCAACCGCTTAGTACCTTCAGCAGACGAGACGCTAGAAGCCCTGGCACCCGGTGTCAACGGCGCACGCCCCGGCGGGCCGCACGTCACACCGGGCGGGAGCTCCCGCCGCTGTGCCGTCGCGGCCGTCCGGGGCGTGGATCAGCGCACGAGGAGGTCGAGCAGCCGCTCCACCTCGCCGGCCGGGTCGGTGGTCAGCCCGCTGTGCACGGCGCCGGGCTGGACGACCGTGGAGCGCGGGGCGATCAGCCAGCGGAACCGCCGTCCGGCGTCGTCGCCCGCCGCCTGGCCGGCCCCCTCACCGCCGCCGCAGACCCCCTCGACGGCGCGCAGGGCGGCCCGCACGCCGACGACGTCGGCCCCGGGGTCCAGTGCCCGCAGCTTCGCCTCGTCCAGGTGCGTACGGGCGGCGACGAACGAGTGCGCCCGGCAGTAGACGAGCACCCCGGCGTTGAAGCACTCCCCGCGCTCGACCCGGGGCACGACGCGCAGGAGCGCGTACTCGAAGACATCGCGCCGCGTCATCGGCCGCCCTCCTCACCGGTACGGACGGCTGCCGCGGCGCGGTCGTCACCGGCCGGCTTCGGCCGCGGTGGAAGCCGCTCGGTGAGCCAGCCCGGGGCCCGGGAGGGCCGGGTCGCGGCCGGCTCGTCCAGCGTGATCCGCTCATGGATGTCGGCGGCGCGCGCGAGCAGCGGTGCGATGTAGGCCCGGCGCACCTCGTCGGCGGATCCGAAGCCGGGCTCGTCGGCCAGCCAGACGTCCGGCACGTCGGCGGCCACCTCGGTGAGCAGTTCCTCGGTGACCAGCGGGGAGAGCTCGGCGGCGGCGGTCGCGATGTCCGGCCCGAAGGGGGCCAGAACGTGGTCCGAGGCGTTGTACGGCTTGGCGGCGGAGGCCTGGGCGCCCGGCCAGTTGTGGTGCCAGATCATGGTCGCGCCGTGGTCGATGAGCCAGAGGTCGCCGTGCCAGACGAGCAGATTGGGGTTGCGCCAGGAGCGGTCCACGTTGTTGATCAGCGCGTCGAACCAGACGATCCGCCCGGCCTCGGCGGCCCCGACCTCGTAGGCCAGCGGATCGAACCCGAGCGAGCCCGGCAGATAGTCCATCCCGAGGTTCAGTCCGCCGCTCGCGCGGAGCAGCTCCTGCACCTCCTCGTCGGGCTCGGCGAGTCCGATGACCGGGTCGAGCTCGATGGTCACCAGCTCGGGCACCCGCAGCCCCAGCCGGCGGCCGAGCTCCCCGCAGATGATCTCGGCGACGAGCGTCTTGCGGCCCTGTCCCGCCCCGGTGAACTTCATGACGTACGTGCCGAGATCATCGGCCTCGACGATCCCGGGGAGCGAGCCGCCCTCACGCAGGGGCGTGACGTAGCGAGTCGCGGTGACTTCAGAAAGCATTCCGCCAGGTTATACGGGGACGCGACCTTTGAATCAACGGCGAGCCGAACGGCGCCGTCCGGCCGCGCCGCGTGAGCGGTCTGTCTCCGGCCGCCTCCGGAACCTCCGTTGCCGACCTGCTGGAGAAGCAAGGGCAAGGGGCCTGCGTGCGGCGGGGGCAGAAGCCCCGAACCAGGTTTCGCGCACGGCGAATTGGCTTCGGTCGGGACCTTGCCACCCGGTACACCTGACCATGGCTCAATGCCGAGCGTGATCTCACCTCTGTCCCGCGGATTCGAGTAGCACATGGTGGAGTCCCTGCGCCCCGACGATCCCCGGCGCATCGGCCCTTACCCACTGCACGGCCGGCTCGGTGCGGGAGGCATGGGGCAGGTCTACCTCGGTAGGTCACCGGCCGGCCGCAAGGTCGCGGTGAAGGTCATCCGGCCGGAGCTCGCGGCCGCCCCGCGGTTCCGGGAGCGCTTCGCCCTCGAGGTCGACGCGGCACGACGCGTCGGAGGGTTCCACACCGAAGGGCGAGCTGCAGGAGGGCTTCGTGCACGCCCTCGCCATCAGCCCCGACGGCAGGACCCTGGCCGGATCCCTGGCCGGATCCCTGGCCGAAGACCTGTACGTGTGGGACGTTCCTTCCGGCCGGCGACTCGACGTGCGCAAGGACGGGCACTCCGGGCCGTTGGCCTTCACCCCGGACGGCAAGCAACTGGTCACCGCACGCCCCTTGGTACTGCGGGAGCTGCCGTCCCTTCGCCGCGTGGTGACCATCGACGAGGAGCAGACCAACCGGGAGACCGCGGTGTTCAGCCCGGACGGCAGGACCGTGGCCGCGGGCTTCACCAGCTACACCTCCTCCGAGGACACCGCGCTCCTCCGGCCGGTCCCCTGAACCTGCCCTCCGCGTCCTGAACCACGAACGGCGCATAGGTGTCAACACGCCATTCCCAGCCACCTGATGTGACTGAAACAGATCAATGCCTCAATAATTCCGGCCGGTTGGCCTACGCTTTGCATTCCCCTCAACCCCCGAACGGGGGTTCGACGTGTCGTGAAAGGTTTCGCTTCTCGTGGCTGGCACCGGTGTCTGCAGGGTCGTCAGGTCGGGGCCGCTGCGGTGAGCCGACCGTCGAGGGAGCCGAGGCGCGCCACCGGTGCGAGCGCCGTCGTCGCCGGATGCGCCATCGCCCTGTCGGCCGCCGCCGGTGTGGGGTGGATCGCCGTCGGCGTGGACGCCGAGTGGCACCGGGCCCTCGCGGGAGTGTGTGCCGCGGCTGTCGTCCTGCTGACCGCCTGCGTACTGATCCTTGCCCGGCGGCTGTCCACCGAACGCGCGCACCGTGCCCGGGAGGCCCGAGTGGCCACCGCCCGGGGCGCCGAGGTGGCGCATCTGGCCGCCCTACGCGTACCGGCCATCGCCGAGCGACTGCACACCGGGCAGCGACTGGACGGTGTGCCGGGGCCGATGACGTCGCCGGAGGAGACCGGTGAGGAGTTCGCCCGGGCGCTGGACTCGGTCGTCGTCGCGCTCGGCTCGGACACGGCCGTGCACCGCGAGCGCACCCTGCGCGACTCGGTGCAGGCCGCCTTCGAATCCGTGGCGCGCACCATGCACGTGATGGCCACCGTGCAGCAGCAGGTCCTGGACGAGGTCGAGCGCTCCATCGAAGACCCTCATCTGATGGCGAACGTGATGAAGGCCGACCACGCGGCCTCGCAGATGACCCGCAAGGCGCAGACGCTTCTGGTGATGTGCGGAATCTGGCCCACCCGTCGGGAGACCCGACCGGTCTCGCTCTACGACTGCGTACGGGGCGCCCAGTCCCGGATCGTGGAGTTCGGGCGGATCGAGGTGCACGGCGGACAGACCCTGTACGCGGTGCCCCCGGCCGCGGAGGGGCTGATGCACTCCATCGCCGAACTGCTGGAGAATGCCACGGTGTTCTCACCGTCCAGTTCCCCCGTGGTCGTCAGCGTGCGGGAGGTGGGCTCCGGTGCGGTCATCGAGATCGACGACGCCGGGCTCGGGATGCCGCCGGACGTCCTGCACCAGGCCCTCGGCCATCTCCGCGACGACCTGGACCTGACCCGCCTGGGCGCGGTGCCCCGGCTCGGCCTGGCGTGTGTCGGGCGCTGGAGCCAGGAGCTGGGCTTCAACGTGGAGTTGAGCGGGTCTTCGGCGTACGGCGGCACACGGGCGGTGATGTTCGTACCGTTCCGGCTGCTGACCGACCCGCTGCCGAGGCCCGCCGCGCACCGCCGCCCGGCGGTCGAACCGGCCGAGCCCGTCGAGCCCGCCGTCCCCCCAGCGGGCGTACGCGACGACGCCCCCGAGCCGGCCGGCGTACCCGCCCCGACGGCGGCCGCCCTGCCCCGGCGGCGCAGCCGGCGCGGTGCCGCCCGGGCCGCGACCGCCGCACGGCACTCGGTGCCCGATCCGCTGCCCGACGCGCCCGTCGAACCCTGGACGCCGGAGGCGGCACGCGCCTCGATCGCCAGTGTGGTGTCCGGGACGCTGCGTGGCCGGGCGGCCGTCGACGCGGACGGCGACACCGAACCGGCGTCGCCCCCGCACGGCCGACAGTCCCCGCCCAGTACCCCGCACGACCACGCCGGAGGCCGACCGTGACCGGAACCATCACTCGACTCCCCGACCTGGGATGGATGCTCCGCCCGCTGACCGAGATTCCCGGCGTCCGGCACGCCGTGGTGGTGTCCGAGGACGGGTTGCGTCTCGGGCACGCCTCCGCCGAGAACCTCTCGGGTCCGGTGGCCGGCCTGAGCGTCGCCGACGCGGAGTCGCTCTCGGCGGCCTGCGCGGCGATGGTCATGACGGGCCGGTCCACCAGTGCGCTGTTGTTCGGACGGGGTGCCGCGACACGCCAGTTGATGCTGGAGACCGACCAGGGATTCGTGCTGTTCACCCATGCCGGGGTGGGCGCGCACCTGGGGGTCGCCACCGATCTGGACGCCGACGTGGGCCTGGTGGCCCAGCAGATGCAGTTGCTGGTGGCGAAGATCGGCGCACACCTGAGCAGCCTGCCCCGGGACGAGGCCGCCGCGACGTGATGACAGAGCGGCCCGAGGTGCCGAGGGCCTCGGCGATCCGCCCCTATGTCATCACACGGGGCCGCACGGAGTCCGAGGGCGAGCCGCTGTCCTGGGAATCCCTGGTGATGACGGCGGAGGCGGCGTTCCCCGCCAGCCTCCAGCCGGAGCACCTCGCCATCCTGACGCACTGCGAGGGGCTCATCTCGGTCGCGGAGGTGGCCGCTCACCTCGGCCAGCCGCCGTCGGTCGCGCAGGTGCTGCTCTCCGATCTCCTCCGCTGGGGGCTGATCGTGACCCGGCCGCCCATCCCGACGGCCGAACACGCCGATGTGACCATGCTCAGAAAGGTCCTCCATGGTCTCGAAAGCTGCCTCTGAAACCCTGGCAGAGGCCGACCCACCGCCCGCCGCGGCCGACGGAAAGTACCTCGACTCGCGTGTGTCGGGCGCGGCGAAGATCCTGGTCGTCGGCCCGCTGGGAGTGGGCAAGACGACGCTGATCGGTACGGTGTCGGAGATCGAGCCGCTCTCCACCGAGGCGTCCATGACCCAGGCGGGCGTCCGGGTGGACCCGTACACCGGGGACAGCGGCAAGAAGACCACCACGGTCGCCCTCGACTTCGGCCGGCTGACGATCGACGGCGACCTGGTCCTGTATCTGTTCGGCACGCCGGGCCAGCAGCGGTTCCTGCCGGCCTGGCAGGACCTGGCCAAGGGGGCGCTCGGCGCGCTCGCACTGGTGGACAGCCGGGACCTGGCGGCTTCCTTCGACGCGCTGGACAATCTGGAGGATCTGGACCTGCCCTTCGCGGTCGCCGTCAACGTCTTCCCGTCCGGCCCCCGGTACGACGCCGACGACATCCGTACGGCTCTCGATCTGCTGCCCGACACCCAACTGGTGACCTGCGACGCACGGGACCGAACCTCATCGATCCGGGCGCTGATCGCCCTGGTCCGTCACCTCATCCACGTCGCCACGGAGTCTTCATGAGCACGCCGCACCCCACAGCCGGGCCGGCCGTCAGCTGCCCCGTGACCGGCGCCCCCGCCACGGCGACGGCGCTGTACGGGCCCGGCTTCGACGGCAACACGATGCCCACGCTGTACGAGGAACTGCGCGGCACGCACGGCCCGGTGGCGCCGGTGTCCGTCGCCCCCGGCATCGACGCCTGGCTGGTCCTGGGACACCGCGAACTGCTCCGGCTCACCCGCGAGGAGCAGGACTTCTCGCACGACCCGCGCCGGTGGAGCCTGCTGCGCGAAGGCCGGGTGCCGGCCGACTCACCGATCCTGCCGATGGTCGGCTGGCGCCCCGCGCTGCTCTTCGCGGACGGGCAGCAGCACCGCAGGATGCGCGTCGCCGTCTCCGACGCGCTGGCCGGGATCAACGGGCACGAGCTGCGCCGCAGCGTCCGGGCCACGGCCGAGGCCCTGATCGCCGGATTCGCGGCGCACGGCGAGGCCGATCTCGTCGCCGCGTACGCGCGCATGCTGCCGATGCGGGTGATCGCCGGGCTGCTCGGGGTGGACGACCGGACCGGCCGGGAGCTGGTGGAGGCGGTGGGGGGTCTCGTGTCCGCCACCAGCGGGGCGGGGGACGCCAGCCGCAGGATGGGCGCCATCCTGCAGGGACTGATCGAGGAGAAGCGGCGGGCGAGGGGCGACGACATCGTCTCGGCGCTGCTGCACCACCCGGCGCGGCTCACCGACGAGGAGGTGCTGCACAACCTGGTGGTCATGTTCGTCGCGGGCAACCAGACCACGGTGAACTGGATCGCCACCTCGCTGCGCATCCTGCTCTGCGACCCCGCGCTGCGCTCCTCGCTGAGCGGCGGCCACCTCAGCGTGGACGACGCACTCGACCTGGTCCTGTGGCGCTTCCCGCCCACCCAGAACTTCCCGGCCCGCTACGCCACCCGCGACATGAGGTTCGGCGGCCAGGACATCCGGGCGGGCGACATGCTGATCCTGGGCCTGGCAGCGGCCAACGCGGACCCGGAGGTCCTGCCGGCCGACGGCGCCCCCGTGGTCGGCAACCGCTCCCATCTGGCCTTCGGCGCGGGCCCGCACACCTGCCCCGCCCAGGACCCGGCCCGCCTGATCACCCGGACCGCGGTCGACACGATCCGGCACCGCCTGCCCGACCTGGAACTGTCAGTCCCGGAAGGCGAGTTGAAGTGGGTCAACTCTCCTTGGAGCAAGGGACTGGGCACGCTGCCCGTGCGCTTCACCTCGCCGCAGTTGCCGCAGGGCCCGGTGACCTCCGGGGCGACCGGCGCCCCCGCCCCGGCGTGGCCGCACCGGAACGCGGGGCGGCCACCGGCCCGGCCGCGCTGACGCGTCCGGAACCCGTCCTTCCTCGGCTTGTCCCTGTCCCTCCGTAGACCTGGAGTCCTGTTGAACACCTCACCGCTGAACTCCGCGGCCGACCGTCCGCACCGCCTGGACCCGGCGGGGGGCTGCCCGCACGCGGCCAACGCCCGGCTGCTGGCCCGGGGGGCGGTCACCCCGGTGGTCCTCCCCGGCGAGGTGCGGGGGATGGCCGTGCTGGGCCACGACGCGCTCAAGGAATTCCTCGCGCACCCCGACGTCGCCAAGAACGCACAGCACTTCACAGCGCTCCAGGCCGGGGAGATCGCCGACGGCTGGCCGCTGAAGACGTTCGCCACGGTGCAGGGGATGACGACCGCGGACGGCGCCGACCACCGGCGGCTGCGGTCGCTGATGAGCAAGGCGTTCACGACCCGCCGGGTCGAGGAACTCCGCCCGTACGTAGTGGAGCTGACCTCCCGCCTGTTGAACGGCCTGGAGACGGCCGCGGCCGAGGACGGCGTCGTCGATCTGCGCACCCACTTCGCGCTGCCGCTGCCGATGGGCGTCATCTGCGAACTGCTGGGCGTGGACGAGGCCCACCACGACCGGCTGCACGACCTCTCCAACAAGATCGTGGCCACGGACATCGGGCCGGCCGAGGCGATGGCGGCCAACCGGGAGATGGTGGAGGTTCTGAGCGCGGTCGCGGCCGCCCGGGCGGCCGACCCGGGGGACGACCTCACCAGCGCGATGATCGCGGCCCGTGAGGAGGGCGGCGACCGGTTCAGCCCGCACGAGCTGATCGGCACGCTGATGCTGACCATCATCGCGGGGCACGAGACGACGCTGAATCTGATCACGAACGCCGTACGCGCCCTGTGTACCCATCGGGACCAGCTCGACCTGGTCCTGACCGGCGGGGCGAGCTGGGCGGACGTGGTGGAGGAGACGCTGCGCTGGGACAGCCCGGTCAGCTACTTCCCCTTCCGCTACCCGACCCGCGATCTGACCCTGGACGGCACCGTGATCCCCCAGGGCACCCCGGTCCTCGCGGGGTACTCGGCGGCCGGCCGCGACACGCGGGCCCACGGCCCGGACGCGGCACGCTTCGACATCACCCGCGCCGGCGAGTCCCGCCATCTCTCCCTGGGGCACGGCGCGCACTACTGCATGGGCGCGCCTCTGGCCCGTCTGGAGAGCACCACGGCCCTGGAACAGCTCTTCACCCGCTTCCCGGCCCTGGACCTCGCGGTTCCGGAGCCGGAACTGCCGCGCCACGCCTCGTTCGTGGGGAACAGTGTGCGGAAGCTGCCGGTGCGGCTGAAGGGGTGAGAGCGCGCCGCTCACGCGTTCACCGCGCCCAGGTCACGACAGACGTCAGTCGAGGTCGAAAACAGCGGAAGCGGCGGGAGCGGCGGGAGCAGAAGTGGTGACGTCCTGTTCGGCCCAGACCAGTTTGCCGCTGGGCGTCCGGCAGGAACCCCAGCTTCGGCACAGCATGTTGATGAGCTGCAGGCCCCGGCCGCCTTCATCGCTGAGAGTCTGGGGCTGAATATGCGGAAGGTCCGCTCCGGTATCGGTGACTTCGACGGTCACCCGGTCGTGTCGCAGCAGCCGCAGCTGGCCGGGGCCGCCTCCGTAACGCAGGGCGTTGCCGACCAGCTCGCTGACGACGAGCTCGGTGGTGTCGGCCAGCCCGGCCAGGTTCCACCGGTCCAGTTGCTCCCTGACCAGCCGGCGGGCGGCGGAGGCCGCGGTGGCGTCGGACGGCAGCTCCCAGACGACGACGTCGCCCCCGCCGGAAGCGGAGCGGCTGGTGGCCATCAGCATGACGGCCTCGTCGAAGCGGGTGCCGGGACCCGTCCCGGACGTCACCAGAGTGCCCAGGAGGGCGGGATCCATCCGCGACACGGTGTCGCGGAGCCGCTCCAGCTGGGTGTCCACATCATCCGTGCGGGTCTTGAACAGTCCGTCGGTGTAGAGCACGAGCCGGCTTCCCGCGGGCGCCGGCAGCCGGACCGAGGTGTACGGGATGACGCCGGCGCCGAGCGGTGCGCCCGGCGGCACGTCGACGTGCGTGGCGTGCCCCGTGGCGTCGACCAGCAGCGGTGGCGGATGTCCCGCACTCGCAAGGGTGTATTCCCTGGTGGCAGGGTCGTAGACCGCGCACAGGCAGGTGGCGACCTGGTCGTCGTCCAGGTCGCGGGCGGCCAGGTCCATGCGGGCGAGGGTGTGCTCGGGTGCGATGTCCAGGGCCATGAGCGTGCGCGCCACCGTACGCAGCCGCCCCATGGTCGCCGCGGCCGACAGGCCGTGGTTCATGACGTCACCGACGATCAGGGCGCTCCGGCCGCCCGGCAGAGCCACCACGTCGTACCAGTCCCCGCCGACGCCGCTCGTGTCCGTCGGCGGGGCGTAGCGGGCGGTGACGTCCAGGCCCGGTGTGCCCGGCATGGCACGCGGGAGCATGCTGCGCTGCAGGGCGACGAGGCGCTCCCGCTCCTGCCCGTACAGGCGCGCGTTGTCCACGAAGACAGCGGCCCGTGAGGCGAGCTGCATCGCGAGCGCGAGATCGGTGTCGGTGAAGGGGGGCCTGTTGCCCGCCCGGATGAAATCGGCCGCCCCCAGCAGTACGCCCCGGGAGACCAGCGGCACAGCCATGTAGCTGTGCACCCCCGCGTCGCGCAGGAGGGCCGCCGCTCCGGGTGACGGGGCCACCCGGCCGTAGTCGTCGGCGCTCAACCGGGCGATCAGCACCGGCTCCCGCTCGGTCAGGCAGCGGTCCACCGCTCTCTCCTGATAGACGGAGATCTCCCCGATCTCGTCCGGCTCCAGATGCGCCAGCGCGTCGATGACGGCCACGGCGATGGCCCGGGTGACGGTCGGCTGTGCGGCGTCCGCCCGCGCACCCTCCTCGCCGCGCAGCACCGACTCCAGCAGATCGATGGCCCCGCCGTCCGCCAGCCGGGGCACGGCGAACTCGACCAACTCCTGTGCGGTGCGCTCCAGATCGAGCGTGGTCCCGATCCTCGTACTCGCCTCGTTGAGCCACTCCAGGTGGTCGCGGAACACGGAACGGTCGGCCGATGTCGCGCTTCGACGGCGCCGGGAGAGCGTTGCGGCGGCCCCGCTCCGCGCGCGCAGCGGGGTCCGCCTGCGGTCGCCTTTTCGCACGAACGAGCCTCCCGTCCCGCGTCTGCCTGGCCGGATAGAACGATACTCCGGCGCGTACCCGACGGCTCCCGTTCAGAGGCGGGCGGATCACCGCATCGGCCCATCCACGTGCTCGACGGAAAAACTCGACAGAAAGAACGGAGAGATCAGTGTGCCGCGGCTCAGTGGCGGTACGCGGCCGTGGCGATCTCGACGAAGGAACGGATCAACGGGTTGGTGTCGCCCGCGTTCCACACCGCCACCACGCGGCTCGGTGCCATGTCGGCCAGGGGCACCACGGCCAGCTCCGCGGGCAGGTCGTGCCCGAGCGGGACCAGGCCGACCGTGCCGTTCCACAGCACCGCCTGCACGCATTCCTGGACGGCGCGCACCACCGGGCCCTCGCGCGGCCTGCCGCCGTTCCAGTACGACTGCCAGACGGGGTCGGTGCCCGGGGGGAACCGGAACCAGCGGCGGTCGCTCAGATCGGCCAGTCGCAGCCGGTCGCGGCGGGCCAGCGGATCGTCGGAGCGCAGGACCACCCCGACCTGATCGGTCCGCAGCACGCGGGTCGTCAGGGCGGTCCCGTCGAACGGCGCCCGGGTCAGGGCGACGTCCACCAGTCCGGCGCGCAGCCCGCACGTCGGGTCGGTCAGATCGGCGTCGCGGACGCGGATGTCGACGCCGGGGTGGCTTCGGCGGTAGGCGGCGGCCAGCCTGGACACGCCCGGGTCGGTGCCGTCGCCCAGGATGCCGACGGTGATGTGCGCGGTACCGGCCGCCGCGCTCACGCGCGCACCGACGCGGTCGGCGTGTTCGAGCAGGGCCCGCGCCTCGTCGAGCAGCACCGTGCCCACGTGCGTGAGCGTGACGCCGGCGGGAGAACGGACGAACAGCACGGCCCCGACATCGGCCTCCAACCGCTTGATCGCCCGGCTCAGCGGCGGCTGGCTCATGTGCAGCCGGGCGGCGGCCCTGCCGAAGTGCAGTTCCTCGGCGACCGCCACGAAGTAGCGCAAGGTCCGTAGCTCCACGCTGCAACGATACCGATCAGGTATCGGTGGCGCGGAATGGGTCTTGGACACCGGCGGAGCCCCGGCGGTGCACTGGTGAGCACGACGGGGAAGCAAGGCCCGGCGGTCGGCCGCCGACGCCGCCCCCGCAATCGACGCCACCGACGCCACCGACGGACCCATGAACCGGTGGCCCATCGGTGTCCCATGAAACGGAAACCATGAACATCGCCTACTGGATCATCGCGGGGCTCCTCGCCCTCTTCTACTTCTACGCGGGCACGCTGAAGGTGATCCGCGGCCGCGATCAGCTCCGGCCGATGATGGCCTGGGTCGACCGCATGCCCCTGCCCGCCCTCCGGGCGCTGGGAACGGTCGAAATACTCGGCGCGACCGGCCTGATCGTGCCGCCGCTGACAGACATCGCGCCCTTCCTCGCTCCGGCCGCGGCCCTCGGCTTCGTACTCCTGCAGACCGGTGCGATCGCCGTCCATCTGACGGGCGAGGACCGCCGGATCGCACTCAATGTCGGGCTCATCGCCACCGCGGCCGTGACCGGCTGGCTGGCCACCGGGCTGTGATGCGCGAGCGGCGGCACGGCCGTTCCGTCGGCTCGGCATATCCCGTCGCGGTGGCGGGTAGTTGCCTGTTCCCCGCCGGTGTTCGCACGGCGGCACGCGGGTGCGGTGGCCGGCCCCGCCTTCCGATGGAGTGTCCATGCTGCGGATCCACCTCACCCCCGAGGACCTGACGCGGGTCAGGGTGGCCCCGGGGCCGGACTTCCTGTGGGAGATCACCAACAGTGTGCAGACCCTGCAACGGACGGACGGGCAGCGGGTTTTCGGGGCCTGGCGCCGCTGGGTGCGGCCCCGGCTCCCGGAGAGCCGCCGCCTGCTCTCCCCGCTGCTGCCGCCCCGCGGCTACTCCCCCGACTTCCTCACCCCCACCTCCGGCGACCGCACCACGCTCCGGGCCGCCGTCGACACCCTGCTCGGAACACCGCGGCCGAGGCTGCGTGCGGAACTGACCCGGCTGGCCGGGTCGACGCGGCTGCCCGGCTGGGCCGCCTCCCTGGCCGAGGGCGACACGGGCGCGCTCGCACGGCTGGGCGAGGCGCTCCACGCCTACCAGGCGGAAGCGCTCGCACCGCACTGGCGGCACGTCCGCGCCGAACTGGAGGCGGACCGGGCGCTGCGGACACGGCACCTGATGGACGGGGGCACCGAGGCGCTGCTGACCGGGCTCGGGCCCGACGTCCGCTGGCGTCCGCCCGTACTGGAGGTCACCTATCCGGTCGACCAGCACCTGCGACTGGGCGGACGGGGGCTGGTGCTCCAGCCGTCGTTCTTCTGCTGGCCCACCCCGACCACCCTGGCGGACGGCGATCTGCCGCCCGTCCTGGTCCATCCCATCCACCACACGGCCGACTGGGCCGGGCCCACGGGGGCGGCCGGACCGGCGACGGGCCCGGGTCCCCTCGGCCGCCTTCTCGGGCAGACCCGTGCGGACCTGTTGCGGGCCACCCGCGCCGGCTGCTCCACCGTGGAGGCGGCCCGGATGCTCCAGGTGACCCACCCGGCCGTCAGCCAGCACATGAACGTCCTGCGCGCGGCGGGCCTGACCACCACCGTCCGCACGGCCGGCCGCGCCTTTCACGTCGCGACCGCCGAGGGGCGTGCGCTGCTGGCCGCGGAGGACCGCCGCGCCAGGCTCGGGCCGGGCGGCGAACCGCACCCGTAAGCCTGGGCTTACACCGCTTGTGCCCGGCCCGGCCGGGACTCCACGCTGTCTCCTGCCACCGCACCGCACCCGGCCGGACGGCCCCACGCCGTCCCCGCGCCGATGTTCCCGTACGGCCCCGTCCCCCCACAGGAGCCCCCATGCGCGCGAGACTTGTCCTCAGCACGGTCGCAGCCCTCACTCTCGGAGCACTTCTCCTCCCCGGCACCGCTCAGGCGTCGCCCGCCCCCGCCGTCCCGGTCGTCGACGTGCGGGCCCACGACTCGACGGCCGGAACGGCCCTCGCCTCCGGGTACGACGAGCCGGGGACCAGGCTGCGGGTCGACTCCGGGCGCATGGGCGACGCTCGCTGGCTGGAGATCGACTACCAGGTCCAGGAGACCGGCTACTGGTGCGGTCCCGCCGCGACGCGCATCGCGCTCTCCGCCCGGACCGCCGCGCCGAGCCAGGGTGAGCTGGCCGCGCAGCTCGGCACGACCGAGGCGGGCACCGATCACATCGGCCAGGTCACCGGCGTGCTCAACGCCCGGCTCGGCGGCGGCTGGTACGAGACCAAGGAGATGCCGAACGACCCGCCCACCCAGGGGCAGCGGGACCTCCTGTGGCACGACATCGTGTACGACATCGACCGCAACTATCCGCTGGTCGCCAACATCGTCGCCCCGCCGGGCAACCAGCCGCCCGGCTACCCGCCGGACCAGACGATCTACCACTACTTCACCGTCTTCGGCTACGACGCGGTCGACCGGACCGTCCTCATCGCGGACCCCGCGTCCTTCGACGGCAACCAGATCTACTGGATCTCCTTCGACCAACTGGCCACCCTGATCCCGCCGAAGGGCTACTCCGCCTGACTCCGCGCGCCTCAGCCCGCCTCCGCGCGATGTCGCGGGGCGGGCACGGCCGCCCCGCGACCCGATTCCGTTCCCCCCGACCAGGAGGTCACCTTGAGCAGGCAACGGCCCACCCGCAGAGGCGTCATGAGAGCCGCCGCCGGACTGACCGCGACGACGGCACTCGGCGCGGTCGGCGTGCCGGCATCGGCATCCGCCGCCCACGCCGTGGGCGACGGCTTCGGTCTGCGCGTCGTGGACCGCGACGAACGCGATCCCCGCATGCGCTACTTCCGTTTCGCGACCGACGCGATCGGCTGGGACCCAGCCGTCAACGTCCTGCTGCCGGACGGCTACCACACCGGCGAGCGCAGGTACCCGGTCCTCTACCTGTTCCACGGGGGCGGCACCGGACAGGACTTCATCGCCTTCGACCGGATGGGCATCCGTGCCTGGACCGCCGGGAAGCCGCTCATCGTCGTGATGCCCGACGGCGGCGCGGCGGGCTGGTACTCCGACCCGGTCGGCTCCAACCTCGGCCCCCGCAACTGGGAGACCTTCCACATCGCGCAGCTGCTCCCCTGGATCGACGCCAACTTCCGTACGTACGCCGAATACGACGGCCGGGCGGTCTCCGGGTTCTCGATGGGGGGCTTCGGCGCGCTGAAGTACGCGGCCAAGTACTACGGGCACTTCGCCTCGGTCAGCTCCCACTCGGGGCCGGCCAGCCTGCGCCGGGACGCCGGACTCGTCACCCACTGGGCCAACCTCTCCTCGGCGGCGGTGGAGTTGGGCGGCGCCACGGTCTACGGTGCGCCGCTGTGGGACGAGTCCCGGGTCAGCGCCGACAACCCGGTGCAGCGCGTCGAGAGCTACCGGAACAAGCGCGTGTTCCTGGCCGCCGGCACCAGCCCCGACCCGGTCAACTGGTTCGACACGGTCAACGAGACGCAAGTCCTGGCCGGACAGCGGGAGTTCCGCGAGCGCCTCGGCTCGGCGGGCATCGGACACGAGTGGCACGAGGTGCCCGGGGGCCACTTCGTCCGCCCCGATCTGTTCCAGCGGGACCTGGACGGGATCGTCGCCCGCCTCCGTAAGGCCTGACGGGCCGCGCCGCCGACGTACGGCTGAGCCGCCGGGGTCCCGGGGATTCCCGGGCCCGCGGCGGCTCGCCGTGTTCCGTGTGTGCGGCTGTCAGCCGGCGAAGCAGAGCGGCTGGCCGCCGCCGAAGGCGAAGCAGGAGACCTGGCGGGAGGTCGTACCGCTGCGGCCGCCCTTGTCCGTGACGGTCAGCTGCACGGTGTAGGTGTTCTGGGCGGACGGGTAGCGGTGGGTGGTGGTGACGCCGGTGCCGGTGGTGCTGTCGCCGAACTTCCAGGCGTACGAGGCGATGTCGCCGTCCGGGTCACTGGAGGCGGAGGCGTCGAAGGTGCAGTCCCCGTACCAGCAGGAGAGCGTGAAGGAGGCGGTCGGCGCCTGGCCGGCCGGAGGTTCGGTGGTTCCGGCGGTGACCTGCTTGGTCAGGGTGCCCCTCTCGCCGCTGTCGTCGGTGACGGTGAGCTCGACGGCGTACGTGCCGGCCTTGGTGTAGGTGTGGGACGGCTTCGCGCCCTCGCTCTTGGTTCCGTCGCCGAAGTCCCAGGCGTACGAGGCGATGTCACCGTCCGGGTCACTGGAGGCGGAGGCGTCGAAGGTGCAGGACGGGGTGGTCGTGGAGCACTGGGCGGTGAACGCGGCCACCGGCTTGCCGGGTTCGGCCGGTCCGCCGCCGAGGTCGGTGACGTCCAGCAGCTTGTTCGGGGAGGAGGTCCCGGGGTTGGTGACGACGCCGGAGAGGGCGTTGTTCACCAGGGCGTCCCGTACCTGCTGCGGGGTGGCGTTCGGGTGGGCGGAGAGGTGGATGGCCGCCGCGCCCGCCGCGTGCGGGGTCGCCATGGACGTACCGCTCATGGTCTGGGTGCCGCCGCCCATGCGGGTGGAGACGATGGAGCCGCCGGGGGCGAACAGGTCGAGGCAGCGCCCGTAGTTGGAGAAGCTGGAGCGGGCGTCGTTGCTGTCGGTGGAGCCGAGGGTGATGGCGGCGGGCAGCCGGGCGGGGCTGGTGTTGCAGGCGTCCCGGTTGTCGTTGCCCGCGGCGACCGCGACCGGGATCCCGGCGTTGATCGCGCCCTGGACCGCGTCGTCCATGGCCTGGTCGCTGCCGCCGCCGAGCGACATGTTGGCGACGGCCGGCTTCTGGGCGTTCCTGGCCACCCAGTCCATGCCCGCGACGATCTGCGAAGTGGATCCGGATCCCTGGCAGTTGAGGACCCGGACGCCGACGAGTTTCGCCTTCTTGGCGACGCCGTGGCTCTTGCCGCCGACGGTGCCCGCGACATGGGTGCCGTGTCCGTGGCAGTCGGCGGAGTCGGCGTCGTTGTCGATGAAGTCGTAACCGGAGGAGGCGCGGTTCTCGAAGTCGGTGTGCTGGCGGTAGAGGCCCGTGTCCACGATGTACGCGGTCACGCCCTCGCCCTCGTTGGGGTAGGTGTAGGAGGAGTCCTTGACGCCGTCGACCCGGTCCAGGCCCCAGGAGGGCGGGTTGGGCTGGGTTCCGGTGGCCCGGACCTCGGCGTCGGCCTGGACGTAGCGGACGCCGGGCTCGGCCGCGAGCTTCCGTGCCTGGGCGGCGGTCGCCTGGAGCGCGAAGCCCTTGAAGGCGGTGGAGTACACGGTGCGCACGGTGCCGCCGTGCTCCGCGACCAGGCCGGCGGCGGCCGTGCCGGCGGCGATCGAGGGCGCGTCGTCGAGGGCGACGATGTACCGGCCGGGTATGGCCTCGGCCCGGTCCGCGCCGAGGATGCGGCCCTCGGCGGTCGGGGCGGGGGCGGTCGCCCCGTGGGCGGGGGCGGTGCCGGCGAGTCCGAGCGTCATGGCCGCGGCGGCCGCGGCGGCCGCGGTACACAGTGCGCCGACGAGGCGCGGTCTGCTGGTTGTGCGCATGGTCTGGTTGCTCCCTTGGCTCCATGTGATGGGGAACCGCGTCCGGGCCGCCGCGAGTCGGGGGCGGCGGACCGGCGCGGGTGGCACAGGAGCCGCCGCGCCGGGCTGAGGTGTGGGGCGGGGTGTGTGCCCGGTGCGACGACGGGGGCAACTCTCCGGTCCCGCCCCGGCCGGAACAATCCGTACGGCGCTGCGTAGCGCCACCTATTCAATGGCCCCCGTACGCCCGGAATCATGCGGGGCTCCCCCCGGGCGGCTCTCCCGCACCTCGCTGCGGGCGGACACGTTCAGCTTCCGGAGCACCTTCGCGACGTGCTGTTCCACGGTGCGGGGCGACAGGAACAGCAGCTCGGCGATCTCCTTGTTGGTGTGCCCGGTCGCGACCAGGCGGGCGACGTCCCGCTCGCGCGGGGAGAGCTCGTTGCCGTACCCCCTGCGCCCCCGCCGGGGTCCTTGCGGGGCTCCCGCGCCCCGCTCGCGCAGGGCGCTGCGGCAGCGCGCCGCGTCCCGTACGGCCCCCAGCTCCTCGAAGCGGGCGGCGACCGCGCGCAGCCGCTCCACATCGCCCTCGGCGGCCCGTTCCGCGCACAGCGCCGCCGGGTACGGGGCGGGGAGCGCCGCGTACCGTTCGGCGGCGCGGTCGTGGCCGCCCCGGCAGGCGGCGAGCGCGGCCCGCGCGGCGGGCGCGTCCTGCTCCCCGAGTCCGGCCGTGAACTCTGCGACGAGGGCGTCCGCTTCGTGGGTGCGGCCCGCTGCGCGGTGCGCCGTCAGCGCGGCCGGAACCAGCTCCGCGGCCCAGCCCCAGACACCCTTGCGGCGGACCCGGTCCAGCGCCCGCGCGGCCTCCGCGCACGCCCGGTCGCTCTCGCCCCGCTCCAGTCCGATCCGTACGGCGGCGGCCGAGGCGGCGGCGAGGGCGGGGGCCGGGGCGTTGACGGGGTCGCCGAGCGCCGCCGCGTCCAGGTGCTCCAGCGCCGCGTCCCACTCCCCGCGTGTCTCGGCGAGCAGCCCGAGGACGAGGTGGGCGTCGGACGCGATGCCCGAGACGCCGGGCGCGTCGGCCAGGACCGTGCGGGCCCGGTCGGCGAGCCCCCGCCAGGCGCCGCGCGTCCAGGCCATGCGCAGGGCGGTGCCCTCGATGATGCCGCTGAGGAACGGCGCCCCGGCCGCCTCCGCCAGCCGCACCCCTTCCGCCCGGAAGCGTTCGGCGTCGGCGGACCGGCCCATCCAGGCGCAGGCGTCGGCCGCGTTGGCGCACATCCGGGCCAGTTCGACGCGTTCGGCCGCGCTCCGCCCGTCGGCGAGCAGCTTCTCGGCGTCCTCGCGCACCGCGTCGCCGTCGCCGAGGCAGACCCGCAGCGCCAGGTGGTTGCCGCGCACCGCGAGCCGCAGCGCCCGGTCGCCGTGCCGGGCGGCGAGTTCCTCGGCCCGTTCGGCCCAGTGCACGTGGACGGCGACGGGGTGCTCGCCCCACACGGGCATGGCGAGGCCCGCCATCGCACGGGCGGCCAGCTCGGGGCGTTCGTGCAGTTCGTCCACGGCCAGCTCGGTGTCCAGGCGGCCCTGTTCGTGCCGGCCCGCCTGGTTGTTGAGCAGCAGCCCCAGGTTGAGCCGGATCTCGCCCCGTACGGCGTCCGGCAGTTCGGCGGACGCGGCGGAGGAGACGACGCGGCGCAGCAGCCGGCTGGAGCGCCGGTGGGCCAGCCCGAAGAGGGCCGCCCGGCTGAGGCGCACCGCGAGCCGCGCCCGGTCCGCCTCCGGGAGGCAGGGGTCGTCCAGGACCCCCTCGTAGAGCTCGACGGCGAGCGCCGCGTCACCGAGCTGCCGGGCGGATTCGGCGGCCTGTTCGGCGTAGGTGCGCCAGGCGGGCAGGTCGCCCGCCCGACGGGTGTGGTGGGCGAGCTGAACGAGCGGCGGGGGCTCCTGGGCGGCGAGCACGGCGGTGGCGCGCCGGTGGAGCCGTCGCCGGTCCGGCCTCAGGAGCCCTTCGTAGACGGCCTGTTGGGCCAGCCCGTGCCGGAAGCCGTAGCGGTCGTCCCCGCAGTCGTGCAGCACACCGGCGCGCAGTGCCTCCCGCAGGGCGTCCGCCGCCTCGTCGCCGCCCTGGCCCGCCACGGCGCCGATCAGCTCCTCGGCGGCGGGCACCTTCAGTACGGCGGCGGCGTGCACGGCGGCCGCCGCCGGCTCCGAGAGGCCCGCCACCCGCTCGGCCATGGCGTCGCGCAGGAGGAGGGGAACAGCCCCCTGGGAACCGTCGAGTTCGCCGGGTTCCTCCAGGACGAACTCGAGGACGAAGGGAATGCCCGCCGTCCGTTCGTGCAGCCGCTGCGCCACGGCGGCGGGGACGTCACGGCCGGTCAGCGCCGCCGTGAGGGTCCTGACCCCGGCGACGTCGAGCGGGCTCAGCGGGAGGACCACCGAGGTGACGCCCGGCGGGTGCCGGTAGGAGCGGCCCAGCGGCAGCGCCCCGCTCCTGAGGTCCTCACGGCGGTAGCTGAGGACGGTGGACAGGCCCGGCGGCGGGTCGTCGGCCAGGAAGCGCAGCAGGTCCCGGGTGCCGTCGTCGGCCCAGTGCAGATCCTCCACGACGAGGACCACCGGGGACACCGCCGCGAGGAGCGCCCGCACGGCCCGGAAGAGCCGGTGGGCCGCCGCCTGCGGGTCGAGCAACGGGTCCGGATCGGGAGGAAGTTGACCGGCGAGCTCGGGAAGGTAGGGCCGCAGGGCACCACAGACCGGGTTGAGCCGCTCGGGCACCGCGCCCTCCAGGGTGCGCAGGACGTCGAAGACGGGACCGTACGGGAAGGGCTCGCGCAGCGGTGGGCAGGCGCCGGCCAGGATCCGCACGCCGGGCGGGCGGCCGGGGCCCGGCACGGGGTGTCCGACGGCCTCCCGGATCAGCCGGGTCTTGCCGACGCCCGCCTCTCCCTCGATCAGGGCGACCGATGGCGGGTGGGCCATCGCGTCGAGCAGTGCGTGCAGTTCTCCGGTCCGTCCGACCAGCACCAATGTGGACTCCCCTGATGGCGGCGGCAGATGTCGGCGAAACTACCCCCGGCCGCCGGGGCCGTCCAGCAGCGCTCCGGCATCGCGTGCCTCATCCGGCGCTCCCGGCGCTCCCGGCGCTCCCGGCGTGAACATCGCGGCCCAGGGGCACGTACCTCTGACCGAAGGCATCAGCACCGGGACACCGACGAAGGGAATTGCCGCGATGAGCGCAACGCAGGAGCACCGGAGCCTCCTCGGACGCCGCACGGTCGTCGTAGCGGTGGGAGCGGCCGGAGCGGCTGCCGCCCTCACCGCATGCGGCGGATCGGACGATTCGGGAGGCTCGGAGGCGGTCGAGCAGCCCGGGAGCAGCGGCGAGGGCAAGGGCACGGGCACGGGCGGCGAGGTGCTCGCCGCGGCCTCCGACATTCCGGAGGGCGGCGGAGTGGTCTTCGCCGCGCAGAAGGTCGTGGTGACCCAGCCGCGGCCCGGCGAGTTCAAGGCGTTCTCGTCCACGTGCACCCATCAGGGCTGCGCGGTCAAAGACGTCTCGGCCGGCACGATCACCTGCCCCTGTCACAACTCCACCTTCGACGCCGCCACGGGCAGCCCGACCGGCGGACCCGCCACCCAGCCGCTGCCCGCCCGTGAGATCACCGTCGAGGGCGACTCGATCAAGCTGGTGTAGCGGCCCCTTGCCGACGCGGTCGCTTCCAACTGCCGAGGACGGCGTCCGTGGCGGTGACGGTGGCGACCAGGGCAAGGGTGTTGCGGACCATGGCGGGGGTGTACTCCACGGGCACCCCCGCGATGGCGTCGGCCGGGACGACGGCCGTGTAGCCGAGGTTGACCGCGTCGAAGACCGCGTTGGGGATGGCGATGTTGGCCGATACGCCGGTGACGACGAGCGTGCGGCAGCCGAGGTTGCGCAGCAGCGGGTCGACATCGGTGCCGGCCAGGGGCGAGAGGCCGTGCAGCCGGCGGACGACGAGGTCCTCGTCGGCCACCTCGATGGGGGGCGCGACCCGGACGGCGGTGCTGCCGGTGTGCTGCTGGACGGGCAGCCGGGCGGCGGCGCGGAAGAGCCGGGCGTTGCGGTTGCCGCCGCGCCCGTCGGGGCGGCTCTCGGCGACCGCGTGCATCACCTGGACGCCGTTCTCGTGGGCGGCGGCGACGAGCCGGGCGATGTTGGCCATGGCGCCCGACGAGCGGGCGGCGGCGGCGAGTTCCGGCAGGGCGCTGTCCGGCCCCACGACGCCCTGCTGGCACTCGACGGTCAGCAGGACGGTGGTGGCGGGGTCGAGCAGCGCGGTGAGCCGCTCCTGTGATTCCCTCGACGGCACGGGCACCCCTCTCTTCGGACGGGTTTCGCGGACGGACCGGGCGCGCGAGAGTAGCGGCCATTGCGTCACGAAGGAAGAGCGTCCATGATTTCTGACACCTAGTCAGATTTCAGGCGGAATTCCGGATGCGATTCCAGGAGAGGGCGACCATGACCGATACCCAACGACGAGGCCGCCGGATCATGATGACGCCGGAGGAGCGGGACGCCTACCTCGGTGAACAGCGCACCTGCCGGGTGGCCACGCTCGGCTCCGACGGCGCTCCGCACATCGGTGCGCTGTGGTTCGTCTGGGACGGCGGCTCCCTCTGGCTGTACTCCATCACGCGCAGCCTGCGCTGGTCCCAGCTGCGCGAGGACACCAGGATCGCCGTGGTCGTGGACGACGGCGAGGGGTACGAGGAGCTGCGCGGCGTGGAGCTCACCGGCCGGGCGGAGTTCGTCGGCGAGGCGCCCCGCACGGGCGAGCCCTGCCCCGAACTCGACGAGCCGGAACGGCTGTTCCCGGTGAAGTACTTCGGCATCACGGAGATGCCCCACGACGGACGGCACGCCTGGCTGCGGCTCACCCCGGAGACGATCACCTCCTGGGACTTCCGCAAGCTCGCCGGTCTCAGCTGATCCCGACGGGCGGGACCCCGGCGGGCGGGACAACGGTGGGCGGCACGAAGCTCATCCCCCGGCGGCCGCCACGCCCGCACCCGCCGCCCGCAGCGCCTCCACCGCGGCGCGGACCGACGGGCGGCGGTCCGCGTCGGTGCGCCAGACCACATGGACGTGCCGTCGCATGGTCTGCCGCACCGGCACCAGGCGCACCCCGTCGGGAACCGGGCCGCGCCCCAGCCGGGGAGCCACACAGACGCCGAACCCGGCGGCGATCAGGGCGAGTTGCGTATGGTGCTCACCGGCCAGATGGGCGATGCGCGGCTCGATGCCCCGGGAGCGCAGCGTGAACATCAGCCACTCGTAACAGAATTCACCCTCGGGCCAGGACACCCACGGGTCGTCCGCGAAGTCCTCCAGCTCCACCTCCTCGCGGTCCGCCAGCGGATGCCCGGCCGGCATGGCGATGTCCGGGGCGTCGTCGAGGAGTTCGGCCTTGGTCAGTCCGCCGGGCACGGGCAGCCGCTTGTTGCTCCAGTCGAGCACGACGGCCAGGTCGACGTCTCCGCGCAGCACCGCGCGCAGCCCCTGCTCGGGCTCCAACTCCCGCGTACGGACGGTGAGGTCGGGGTGGTCGGCGCGCAGGGTGGTGAGCGTCGCGGGGAACAGCCCGCGCGCCGCGGTCGGGAAGGCGCAGATCCGCACCTCGCCCACGACCTCGCCCCGCTGCGCCTCGATGTCGGACTGGGCGAGCTCCACCTGCGACAGGATCCGCGCGGCGTGGTCCGCGAGCAGCCGGCCCGCGTCGGTGAGGCGGACGCCCCGGCCGTTCTTGGCGAGCAGCCGTTGCCCCACCTCGCGCTCCAGCTTGGCCATCTGCTGCGAGACCGCCGATGTCGTGACGTGCAGGCCGTCGGCCGCCCCGCTCACCGAGCCGTGCCGGGCGAGGGCGTCCAGGGTGCGCAGCCGCTCCAGATTCAACATGTAAGCGATGCTACGCGATCGCATACAGAAACATTCGCTTGTCCTACGAGATCTTCTTCGTCAGGCTGGACCTCATGAGCGCTCCCTGCGAGCCGAGGGCCACGACCCCGGCCCCGGCATCAGCACCACCCCCGCCCGTTCCGCCGGCATCGTCCACGCCGACCACGCCGTCCGCACCGGCCGCCCGGCGCCCTGCCCTCGACTGGCGGATCCGGTTCGCGGCGCTCTCGCTCATCTGGGGATTCAGCTTTCTGCTGATCAAGGTCGGGACCGAGGGCTACGCCCCGTTCCAGGTCACCTTCGGCCGGCTGCTGGCCGGTACGGCGGTGCTGGTCGCCGCCATGGTGATGCGCCGGGAACGGCTGCCGCACTCCGCCCGGACCTGGGGGCACCTCATGGTCGCGGCGTTCCTCCTCAACGCGCTGCCGTTCTCGCTCTTCTCCTACGCCGAGCTGACGATCCCCTCGACGCTGGCCGGTATCTGCAACGCGACCTCGCCGCTGTGGGGCATGGCGCTCTCGGTGGTCGCCCTGTCCGAGGACCGTCCGACCCGCCGCCGGGTGGCCGGTCTCGGGGTCGGCTTCCTCGGCGTCCTCACGGTGCTGGGCGCCTGGCAGGGCTTCTCCGGCCTGGACCTGCCGGGTACGGGCATGGCGCTGCTCGCCTCGTTCTGCTATCCGGTCGGCTGGATCTACGTCCGCCGCACCCTGGCCGGGACCGGTTCGTCGACGCTGGCGCTGACGGGCAGCCAGCTCTTCCTCGGTACGGCGCAACTGGCCGTGGTGACACCACTGTTCACCTCGGCACCCACCTCCTTCCCGCTTCTGCCGACGCTCAGCATCCTCGCCCTGGGCGCGCTGGGCACGGGCCTCGCGGTGCTGCTCCAGTACGGCCTGGTCCAGGAGGTCGGTCCGACGACGGCCCAGATGGTCACGTACTTCATCCCGGTGATCGCGACGGCGGCGGGCGTCGCGCTGCTGGGCGAACGGCTGAGCTGGAACACCCCGGTCGGGGCTCTGATCATCCTCGTCGGCGCGGCCCTCACCCAGAGCCGGGCCCGCCCGGCCGCCACCGCCGCACCGGAGAAGCCGGCCACCCCGCCGGACGCGAACACCGCCCGCCTCACCCGTAACTGACCGGCCCCAGGCGTGACCGACCGACCGCCCCACCCGTAACCGACCGGCCCCGGCCGTGACCGACCGACCCACCCCACCCGTAACTGACCCGTCCCACCCGTAACCGACCTGCCCCAGCCGTGACCGACCGACCCGGCTCAGCCGTAACTGACCGGCCGCGCCGGCCCCGCGGCGACGGCCACCGCGTCCGCCAGGGGCCCGATGTCCGCCGCGGTCAGCCGGGAGACGGTGAGCCGCACCCCCTGCGGCGTGTCCAGCCGGAAGCGGGCGCCCGGGGCAGCCGCCCAGCCCGCGTGGAGCAGCCGGGCGACGGCCCCGGTCTCGTCGCTCACCGGCACCCACACGTTCATCCCGCTGCGGCCCCGGGCGCTCACGCCGCGCTCCGCCAGTGCGCGGATGAGCGCGTCCCGGCGATCACCGTAGGACCGCGCGACCGTACGGGTGTCGACGGCGCCCGAGGTCCACAGCTGGAGCACGGCGCGCTGGAGCAGTCGGCTGACCCAGCCGGGTCCGAGCCGCTGCCGCCCCGTCACCCGGTCGACCGTCACGGCGTCCCCGGTGAGGGTGGCGACCCGCAGATCCGGGCCGTACGCCTTGGCCGCCGAGCGGATGAACGCCCAGTGCGTCGTCGCTCCGGCCAGCGGATGCAGCGGCAGGTCGACGATGGCGTGTCCGTGGTCGTCCTCGATCAGCAGCACGTCCGGGTGCCGGGCGAGGACCGCACGCAGCTCCCGGGCGCGCGGCGCGTCCAGCGACGCACCGGTCGGGTTCTGCGCCCGGCAGGTGACGACGAGGGCCCGCACCCCGGCCCGCAGCGCCCGCTCCACATCGGCGGGCAGCGGACCGGAGTCGTCCACGCCGACCGGTACGACGCGCAGCCCGAGCGCCGGTACGAGGTCGAGCACGCTGCCCCAGCCGGGGTCCTCCACCGCCACCGCGTCGCCCGGTCTGAGGTGCGCCGCAAGGACCCGCTCGATGGCGTCCAGAGCACCGGAGGTCACGGCGACCGGCCCGGCGGGGACCCCGTCGGCGTCCAGCGCGGCCCGGGCGTACGCGGCGAACTCCGCGACCACCGGGGGCTGCCCGTACAGGCCGTGGCTCTCCGCATCGGCGGCGGCGGCCGCGGCGAGCGCCGGCCCGAGGTCGGGCAGCAGCTCCGGATCGGGATTGCCCTCGCCGAGGTCCCGGACGCCCGGGGGCGCCTCGATCCGCAGCGATCCGCGCGATGTGCTGGCCGGGGCGGGACGCACCCGGCTCCCCCGGCGGCCCGCCGTCTCGATTACCCCGCGCTCGCGAAGCGTTCGGTAGGCGGCCGCCACCGTATTGGGATTGACCTCCAGGCGCGCCGCCAACTCCCGCATCGGGGGCAGCACATGACCCGGCGGGAGGTCTCCGGAGCCGACCCCGCGCTCGACACTGGCGGCAATCTCCGATGCGCGCCGCCCACTGATCCGATACTCTCCTAGCACAAACAACAGTATGCACTAGTGCAATGGAGTACGCAATGCAGCACACCGCAACGCCCGACGGCACGGGCTCCGGCGTCGCCGCCCCCTACCTTCCCACCGATCGCACGGTCCCCACCCGGTCCAAGGAGCGCGCCTCCTACGACCGCGAGCTGGTCCACTCGATCCTCGACGAGGCCTTCCTCTGCCACCTGGGCTTCGTGCGCGACGACGCCCCGGTCGTCCTGCCGACCCTCTTCGGCCGGATAGGAGAGCGGCTGTACGTCCACGGTTCGACGGGCTCGCGACCGCTGCGGTCGGCGAAGAGCGCGGATCCGGGGCTGCCGGTCTGCCTGACGGTCACCCATGTCGACGCCCTCGTGCTGGCCAGGTCCGCCTTCCACCACTCGATGAACTACCGCTCGGTGGTGGTGCACGGCACGGCCGTGCCGGTGACCGACCCCGAGGAGCGCAGGCTCGCCCTGGACGCGATCGTGGACCAGGTCGTGCCCGGCCGCTCCCGCGACTCCCGGCCGGCCGACGCCAAGGAACTCGCCTCGACGGCGGTGATCCGGCTGGACCTGAACGAGGTGTCCGCGAAGGTCCGCACCGGCGGGCCCAACGACGAGCCCGAGGACGGCGCGCTGCCCCACTGGACCGGCATCGTGCCGCTCACCCGTGGCTACGCGACGCCGGTCCCCGCGGACGACCTGGACCCGGCCATCGGCGTACCGGACTATCTGTCCGCACTCTGACGGGGTCGCGGCAGCCACGACTGCCGCGACCGGCACGGCCACCGCCGGGGCGGCCACCGCCGGGGCGGCCCGTCGCACCGCCCCCGACGGGCGGCGGCCGTCACACCGCCACGGCCACCGCCCGTCGGGCAGGGCCCCGTCACACCGCCAGGACTTCCTTCCGGCGGGCGACCGCCGCGCCGCGCGCCTCCGCGAGGGCCAGTCCGGCCACGGCGGTCAGCAGGAGCAGCGTGCCGAGAACCGTGGCCGCCGTCAGCCGCTCCCGCAGGACGGTCACCGCGATGACGGCCGCGCTCACCGGCTCCAGGAGCATGATCACGGAGACGGTGGCCGCCCTGACGGCGGCCGCTCCGGCGAAGTACAGCGCGTAGGCGAGCGCGGTGGGGATCGCCGCCACATAGAACAGCAGCCACAGCACCTGCCCGGTCTCGGCGGTGTGCGGCACCAGCCCCTCGGCCAGGGCCATGGGCAGCAGACCCACCGCTCCGATGCCGAACGCCCAGGCGCTGGTGGTCAGCGCGTCACCGCCGTCGCCGTCCCGCCCGAGCCACCGGGTGAGCAGCGTGATCGCCGCGTACCCGGAGGCGGACAGCAGCGCCAGCAGCACCCCGGCCGGCACGACGTCGCCGCCCTCGCCGCCCAGGACCAGCACGGCGAGCCCGGTCAGCGCGCCGGTCACGGCGGCCAGGCCGCCCCTGCCGAGGCGTTCGCCCAGCAGCAGGCGCGCCCCGAGGGCGATCAGGACGGGCCCGGCGCCGAGCGTGACGACGGTGCCGACGGCGAGGCCGGTGGCCTCGACGGCCGCGAAGTACGCGCTCTGGAACACGGTGAGACCGATGCCGGTGCCGAGGATCCGGAGCAGCCGGCGACGCCGCGGCTCGGGCTCCCGGGGCGCCCGGCGGGGCCGCAGGGCGAGCGCCCCGGCGAGCAGGACGAGGCCGCCGGCGCAGCGCCAGAAGGACAGGGCGAGGGGGCCGAGATCGCTGACCCGGAAGATCAGGGACGCGGCCGCGCCGGCGGTGCCCCAGGCGACACCGGCGACGACGAGATACAGCATGCTCCGCCCGACGGGCAGCGCGGAAGCAACAGAGGTGGACATGTGACTTCTCCAGAGGAGGACAGGGTGACGGCAGGTCGCTCGGCTCCGCACGCGGGCAGCGACGAACCGCTCGGGGACTGCCCGAGCCCGGTCTTCGTCAGGAGTGGCCGCCCGCTCTAGCCGACAGGCGGCGGCAGCACAGTCAGATGCATGGTCGGCACACTAATGCGGGGCACGGCCGCCGGACAACTCGCCCTCGACGGCCTCGGCCACCACGGCGGTGCCGCCCCCGGCGGCCACGGGACCCGACGGGGGCTTCGGCGCGGCGGACTGGGCGATGAACGCACCGGTCAGGACCACGAACCCGCCGATGAGCTGCGGCGCGGAGAGGTGCTCGCCGAGGAGTACCCAGGCGAGTCCGGTCGCGATGACCGCTTCGAGGCAGGCGACGACCCCGGCCACCTGGGGCGAGAGCAGCCGGACCGAGACGACGCCGGTGGCGTACGCGAGGACCGTGGCGAGCAGCACGATCCAGCCGAGCAGCAGCCAGGCGGGGACCTCGTTGCCGTTCATGGCCGCGCTGCCGCCGAGCAGTGACCAGTCCATGCCCCAGGGGCGGGCGACGACGGTGAGGACGGCCGCGCCGACGATCAGTCCGTACGCGATGACGCCGACGGGATGCGGAGGCTCGGCGTGCCTGCCCTCGCCGCCCCGGCCCCCCTTGCCGTCCCGGCTGTCCCGGCCGTCCTGGCCGTCCTGGCCGTCCTGGCCTCCATGGTCGGAGAGAACGAAGTAGCCCACCTGGCAGCAGGCGGCGCCGAGGGCCAGCAGCAGCCCGAGGAGATCGAAACTGAGCCCGGCCCACACCTCGACGACGCAGGCGAGGCCGCCGACCGCCAGCACCACACCGAGCGCGGCGGCCCGGGTGACGGGCCTGCGCTGTACGAAGCGGACCCAGCCGAGAACCAGCGCGGGCGCCAGATACTCCACCAGGAGCGCCACTCCCACCGGAATACGGGAGATCGAGGCGAAGTAGAACGCCTGGACCCCGGCCACGGCGAACAGGCCGAATCCGGCGAGCAGGGCGGGACGTTCCCGTACGAGGTTCCGATGGCGCCAGGCGACCGGGAGCATGATGACGGCGGCGCCCGCGACACGCAGCCAGACCACGTGCAGCGGGTCGAGCCCCGCCTCGATCAGCGGCTTGGCCGCCACTCCCGAACCGCCGAACGCAAAGGCCGAGACCAGGGCGAGGCCCAGCCCGGCGCTTCTGCCCTGAAACCCCGAAGACGCGTGCATCGGCACATCATGGCAGCAGTCGACAGCACCGTCACCCTCGTGACACCTGTCGAGACGGCGCCCCCGCCGATTCACCCATGCCGTGCCGCCTCGGCCGTGAGCACGGCCACCCGGTCCGCCAGCCACCGCGCGTCCACGCCCCCGCGGGAGAGCACCTCCACCGCACGCGACTCGGCGTCGGCCGCCAGCGCGGCGAGCAGATCGAGACCGGCGGCGCGCGCCTCGCCGCGCGCCGCGGCACGGTGCAGCGCGCCCTCCATCGCGGCGAGAGCGGAGGGCGACCAGCCGTCGACGGCCGGGTCACGCACCACCGGAACGGCGCCGGAGTCCTCGACGGAGCCCTGCCAGCGGAGCCCGTAGCCGATGCTGCGCTGCACGAGATAGCCGAGCACCCTGGCCAGTTGCGGCCCGCCGTCGAAGGCCTCGCGGACTTCGGGGTCCGTCTCGATCAGCGAGTGCAGGAGGTGGGCGGTGTCGATGTGCCGGTCCCCGTCGCGCAGCGCACGCCTGCGCGCACCCGTCAGCACCGATGCCAGTTCCACGGTGAAGCGGGCATCGAGTTCGGCGTGGTTGGGTGCGAGCTGTTCAGGCATGCGCGGCGTCCGGTTTTGCACACCTCTACCCCATCAGTCCGGTGGCCGGAAGACATCCCCGGAGCGACCCATTGGGCATCCCACCGAAGTTGGGGACGCCAGAGCGGTCCGTCATCCTTGCGGATGAGATCGTGCCGAAAGGCACAACCATGTCGCCCCGGGGCGCGCGCCGCCTTGCATCGCACGCCCCCGCGGCAACCGCCGGCCCCCGCGCGTACGTCCCTCACGCCACAGCGCACACGGCGGAGACGGGAGGGGAGGAACGGGTGTTCTGGATGGTCGCTCTGCTCGCCCAGGACGGGCTGCAGTACGTCTACCGCGTGTACGCACCCGACGACGCCCTGCCCGCCGATCTCTTCTGGACGGCCTTCCACTGCCACGACGAGGGCCCCCACCCCCGCGCGTCGGACCGCTTCGACGCCGCGGTGATCTGGCGGAACCGGCAGCCCCAACAGATCTGACGGTTCATCAGTATTGAATGTTGGCGCGGCTGCCGCTACGTTCCGCGACACCGAAACCGGACGAACCAGGGGTGGTCGCATGGCTGAAGTCAGCGCCGAGGCACGCATCGAGGCACCCGCCGAGAAGGTCTGGGACCGCCTGACGGACTTCTCGTCGTACGGGGAGTGGAACGCCACCCACACCAGCTTCCCCCGGGGCGGCCCGGCCGAACTGGAGCTCGCGGCCACCTACGAGGAGAACATGAAGCTCATGGGCTTCCCGGCCGAGGTGGTCTGGACAGTCGACGAGCTGGAGAAGGGCCGCCTGCTGGCGACCCGGGGAAAGGGCCCGATGGGGGTCAATCTGGCCATGCGGTACTCGCTGACCCCGGAGGGCGACGCCACGACGATGCGCATCGACGGGGAGTTCACCGGCGCGGCGGTCTCCCTGATGGGCGGCAAGCTCAAGGACTCCGCGACGGCGGCGCTCCAGGAGTCGCTGCGCAAACTCGGCGGGCTCGTCACCCCCTGATCGCACCCGGCCGCACGGCACACGAAAGGCCCCGCGGAATCATCATCCCGCGGGGCCTTCCCCATACCCTGCTTCACGCACGGCTCAGTGCTCGTCGGCGAGGATCAGGTAGAGCTTCTTGCGCGCGTCGTTGATGACCGTCAGCGCCTTCTGCCGCTGATCGGCCGAGCCGGTCTTCCAGACCTGCCCGAACGCCTCCATCAGACCGAATCCGGCCTGCCGGATCTCGTTGACGCCCTCCCAGTCCACACCGCGCCCGACCTCCTCCCACGGAGCCTCGGGGCCGGTCTCGGCCTCGCTCCGTCCGGAGTCGGTGAGCGTGAACAGCTTCTTGCCGCCCTCGCTGGCGCTGACGATCAGACCCTCGTCCTCCAGCAGCTGGAGCGTCGGATAGACGGAGCCGGGGCTGGGCCGCCAGGCCCCGCCGCTGCGCTCGCCGATCTCCTGGATCATCTCGTAACCATGCATCGGGCGGTCCTTCAGCAGAGCCAGGATCGACGCCCGCACGTCACCGCGCCGCGCCCTCCCCCGACCGCCGCCGCCCCGACCGCGTCCGCCACCGAAGGGCCCACCACCGAACGGCGGCCCGAACGGCCCGAACGCGGCCCGACGACCGTCACCCTCGCCCCGACCGTGATGCCCGGGCCCGTAGTGCCCCGGCCCGTGCTCGTATCCATGTCCGTGTGAACGCATCTCTACGCTCCTTCCATCGTTGATCTGTCGCGATGCGTCAACGATATATCGGAAACTATCGGATGGCAATGAACGGGCCGCCATCGCCGACTGATTTGTCTCAGCGAAGGTGGGTTGCGTCTCGGCGAAGTTAGGCGGACGCGGGTCTGTCTCAGCGAAGGCGCGCCTCTTGGCTGTCCGTCTCATCGAAGGTGGGTGGGTCGCCGGTGGCTGCGGGACGCACAGAGGTGCTCCAGCCGTAGATCCAGAGGCAGATCTCGGGCGAGGATGTGCTGGTGACGGGAAGCCGAGCAGATTTGCTGATGTTGCTGCGAGAACTTGATGATCCGAATTGGCTGGAGCGGCCGCGAGAGTACGACCGCAGCGGGACCGCCGTTCTGTTCGATGGCCTGGTCAAACGACTGGAGGGCGACCTCTCGACTCAGTGCGCCACTGAGCAGGACACTCAGGACTCCAGCGAGTACGGGCGCGTCGTTGTGCCCGCAGAAGCGACAACCTGTGGGACTCGGATAGTGGTCTGCATCAGCAAGTTCGGATCACTTGCCCTCATCTGCGCAGACAACCCTGGAGCTTTCCTGGGCACGGATGAGGCTCAAGCCGAGGGGCATCTGCATTCTGATGATCTCCGCAAGGTCAGTCGGGCCTTGGACGACCTTGCCTATGCGGTTCTTCCCGAAGAACTTGTGGAGAGCGATTACGACGGACCGAGCCAACTGCCCTGGCATGTCCAGCGTCCCAGTTGGTGGCACCGCTTCTTCGGCACTTTCTGACGGTCGCGAGACACCTGGTTGCCTATGAACAAGCAGGTGTCTGCGGGCGGCCATCGGTCCCTGCCCATGGTGGCGCGTGACGTGTCCGGGCCTGATACCAGCATCGGCGTGAGCACCAGCGGCGGGCCCTGCCGGACGGTCCTCGCTCGATGGGGTTCTGGCAGTTTTCGCAGGTCAGCGGCTCGAAGTAGGTGGTCGGGCCGAGCCTCCGGTATCCCCGTTGCCGACATCGGTTTGAGCACCAGCGGCGAAGTGGCGAGGCGGAGGGTCCAGGGCGGATCGTGGTCCCGCAGAACGCGCATGCCATGGAGGGAGGTTGTTCCGGCTCAGTGGGCTGGTTCCAGCGGACAACCTGCTGCCGGCAGCGGGATGAGCAAGTGCGGCGGGAGGTGTGCGATCCGACCGGCAAGGGGCGATCGCATGCGAGGCAGACGCGCTCTGTCGGCCCTTCGCCGTCGTCGGCGGGCGGACCGCTCTGACGCATGAGGTAGGCCGTTCGGCGGCAGAGCGAGGAACACAGTCGGTGACGCTGGCCGAACTGGATCTTCATCGGCTTCTGGCAGATCCCGCATGGGGCCTTGGTGTAGCGCTTACGGGAGATGCGCATGCGGCAGCGGGCCGAGCAGCGGAAGGCCCGCCGGCCGAACGCGCTGGAGGGCGGAAGGTCGGTGCCGCATTCTCTGCACTGTCTCGTCTCCAGCGTCACTCGCAGGAAGTCGGGGTCGCGGCCGGTGACGGCGGCGAGGCGGCCCCATGAGGGTGTGCCGCGGTGCAGCGGCGGCTTGGCGAGGAACTTCCGCAGGTAGGCGGGTGGCAGCTGGTTCGCGTGGGCCAGGCGGGTAATGAAAGACGGGCCCCCTTCACCGGCGATGGGGCGGATCTGGAAGGGGAGCCGGGCGACCGCCAGATCGTCCTCAGTGGTCATTCCCCGGGTTCCGGTGTCGAGGGACCCTTTGGGCGCCTGCGTCGTGAGGCGATGTCGAGGTCGACCGCCATCAGACCGGCTTTGGTGATCTTCTGCGTGCCGGTGAGGATGGCGTCGACGGCCGCTCCGCGGATCTGGTGGGAGAGGGTGCCGATCATGCCGCCGGTCCGGGTGTGGATGAAGCGGTCCAGGCGGGTCAGCGTGCCTGGCTTGTGCTGGTCCAGCAGCAGGTTGGCTTCCATCTGCGCGACCAAGGCCTTCCATTCCGCGTTGTAGGGGAACGGGTGGGTGGCCACCGAGGTGAAGCGTCCGGCGATCTGGTCACCGCGGGTGCCCGAGAGCAGGTCGCCTTCCTCGATGTCGATGCCCGCGTAGGCGAAGGTCGCCGGGATCCGCTCGGAGAAGTACTTCAGGGTGTCCGAAGCCTCGGCGCCGTGGCGGGTTTGCAGGGAGATGTTGTGGATCTCGTCGACCAGCACCAGGCCGGTGCGGGCCTTGGTGCAGACTCCGACCACGGCCTCGATCAGGTCGGTGATATTCGAACTGCGCAGGACCGGCAGGCCGAGGAATCGGGCGAACTCAGCGGCGATCATGCGGGGTGTCGCGGCCGGCGGGACTGTGATGTAGATGACCGGTATGCGTTCGTCCTGTCCCGGGTGGCGGCGCCGGTCCACGAGTTCGTGGGCCAGGCCGAGCTGGGTGAGCGCGATGGTCTTGCCGGTGTTGGCCGGGCCGGAGACGATCAGGCCGCGGCGGGCACTGATCGAACCCCGGTTCAAGATGATGAGGCGGCGGCCGCAGGTGACGGTGTGCCGGACGGTGGAGGTGGCGACCACTTGAAGGCGGGCGTGGTGGTCGAGCCGGTCCTCGTCGTAGGCGTACTTGTCCTCTTTGGTGAGCGCGTCGTACTCAGCCTGGGAGAGCCGGACCATCGGCTCGCGGGTCAACGATGCGACGAACTCGCGCCAGCCGGTCCGGAGGGTCAGGTAGCGGCCGAAGTCCTCGTGCGGATTGTCCGGAAGTGTTGTCACGATCGTCTCCAGGGGTCCTCGAGCGGGTCGAATAGTCCCAGCGGGATCACTTCGGCCAGCGTCTCCTCGTCCTCCACCGGTCCCTCGGAGGCGAGTTCTTCCAGTGGTTCGGGCTGCGGCGGTGGCGCCGTCGGCGCAGTGGCTCTGGTCCTGGCGGCGATCCGGCGGTCGTTCTTGGACGGCTTGTCTTTCTTGCTGCCCTTGGTCGCCGGGACGGGACCGGCGTGGGCGCGGGTCAGCAGGGCGGCGACCGCCTCTGCGAGTTCTTCCTCGGTGGCCTTGGGCAGTTGGTGGCTGATGTGGTCCCAGGCCAGGTCGCCGAAGGGGACCGGGGACCGGTTCAGGTACTTCCAGGTCGCCTGGACCCAGACACCGTCGCCTCCGTGATCACGGACCCAGACGCGGGAGGCGTCGTAGGGGTCGCGGTGGACCTCCCAGAGTCCGCGTTTGGCGGCGACGCCGGAACCTTGTCGGCGCATCGGACCCAGCTCGGGGCTGTCGTAGGTGCGGTTGTTGATCCGGATGCCGTAGGCGTTGACGGCCCGCCAGGCTGCTGGCAGGAGCTCGATGTAGTCCTGGCCGCTGAGGGCGACCGGGACGTAGCCGCAGGACTCGACCAGAGCGGCGTACTTCTGGTTCGGCGTGAACAGCCGGCCTGGGTGGTCAGGGTCGCGCAGGCCCTCGTGGGGCCGGTTCTGCCAGTGGGCAACGATCCACTCGTCAAGCAGGTCCTGGAGCTCGGGCAGCGGCCACAGGTTCTCCTGCTCGGGGCGTCGGCCGCGATGGTCGGTGTTGCGGCCGGTGTACCCCGGTAGGAACTGAGTGAACAGGGTGGCGATCGAGCCCAGCATCTTCTCGATGTGACCCTTCTCGAAGGGCGCCCCTTTGTGTGTGGGCTGGAAGTCGATCTCCAGGAACCGGCAGGAGGCCCGGAAGTTCTGGGAGATGAACACCTTGCCGTGGTCGCAGACGATCGCCTCGGGAACGATCACTGGTTTGGCTGCGGCGTGTTCCAGGCGTTCGTCCAAGGGCAGCAGGCGGCGGTGCGGCAGCACGGACCAGGACATCTTGAGTGCATCGACCCAGCCTGGCCGCATCAGCTCCGGGGTGACGGTGCGGGCCAGTAGCACGCTGGCATCCACCGATTTGGTGGAGGGACGCAGCACGGCCGCCGACAGAGTCCTGGTCGCAACGTCGATCATGGCGGTCAGCTCGACCTTGCCGATCACGCCGTTGTCCAGCCGGACCATGACGTCCAGAGGGGTGGAGTCGATCTGGACGACCTCGCCCGGCGCGGACACCGTCAGTTCCCCGAACGGTGCGGTCGCTCCGTGGGCCTTCGAGCGGCGGGTGGCCGCCGATCCGGTGGTGTGAGTGCCGGTCGCGAGTTTCGCCAGCAGACGGTAGAGGTGGGTCTGGACGGCCACGCAGGCTCTGGGCCGTCGTCTTCCCGGTGTGACTGCCGCAGGATCTCGCTCGTTCGCCAGATGAGGTAGGCGCCGTTCCTGGTCGAGGTGTCGACGGCCTCCTTGATCGCCTGACGCATCGCGTCGACGACGGCTGGATCCACTGTCCCGTACTCCGGCCGTTTGCGGACCGGACGATGGTCCGCCAGCCCGACGAGGCCGTCCGTCGCATAGCGGCGCCGCCAGTTGCCGATCGTCTTGGCAGCCACCGTGTAGCCGGCTTCGGTCAGTTCGGCTGCCTTCTGCCTCTGTAGCGAGGTCACTGACGTCCCCGGGCCGTAGCCAGGGCGTGGAGCAGTTCCCGGCTCCGCGTCCGGCGGTAGCCCGTGGATGACCTCCAGAATGTGGCCCTCCACCCACAATGCCTGTTTCACGGTCTCCGACGGGAAGGTCTCCAGAAGCCCGGACGCGGGCAGCGGCATCCGCTCCGGGCGGAACAGCACCTCGAATCCGTCCGCCTCGAACAGATCGATCAGGGCCACTACCCGGTGGGACTCCTCGGCGTCCTCCAGGACCACGGCCTGGGCCGTGATCTGCAGGACACCTCTCACCTGCCCGTCGAACCGAACCCTCTCCCCGACCGCCAGAGCCGGTGGGCGCCTCAGCCTGCCCACTGCCTGGCTCCCTTCGCCCAGACCAGGCTGTCGGTCTCCATCAGCCCTCCCACCAGGTCTGTCTCCAGGACTCCGGACCACAGCAGGTGGAACAGCACCGGCAGGACCTGCAACCGGTCGCCCGCCAGCTCGGCCCCTTGCCACATCACCTTCGGCTCGCCGAACACGTCCAGGAGCCGGTCCGCGATCGCGGCCGGGCTCCCGGACCGAGCCCGGCGATACCGGGCCAGCCAGCGGACGTTCGCCATGAACACCGAATCGGGCCTGCCCGCCCACTCGAACTCCCACCCCGCCTTCGAACAGGCGCGTTCGGTGGCAGCGAATGCCTCATGCGTCCTGTCATCCATGTCGTCCTCGGCTCGGACGTCCACGATTCGGACCCGCCCGTCAGCCAGCCGAACGAAGTAGTCAGGGGCGTGACGACGCTTCCCCTCCGCAGTGTTCCAGTGCAGCCAGAACGGCTGAGAGATGATCGCCGCGACCTGCGGATCACGGTCGGACAAGATCAGCCGATCGCGCTCCAACCACGACTCGAACCCACGTGATCATGAACAGTCACCGAGTAGTACCACCCCGCGAACCCCAGACCGCCCTTGCGCCAGCTGAACTCCCGAACCGGCTCAACATCCTCGAAGCGTGTGTCCCAGCTCGCTCCCAGCGCATGCCGGACGCTCGTACCGTTCAGAGAAAATTCCAGCTCAAAGCCCTCAAGCTCAGCAGCAGCCAACGCACCAACCGGTGCCCCCACGACGCCCCCACCAGATCAGACACCGATCGGCCCAACTTCGGTGAAACTAACGGGCACCCGGCCTTCTTCGCTGAGAAACAGCCCACCTTCACTGAGACGGGTCAACCGAGTCGTCCCTGACGCGGTAGCCCTGACCTGCGACGAGGAATCTTGAGTGGCGAAGTGACCGTGACTCACGGGTACGACCATTCGGAGATGCGGAGAGTTCTCGCCAGTGGATCTTGCTGAATCGTGAGAATGTTTGGCGAGTGCTGTCGGCGTACACGGCGAAGTCCCAGGCAGGTACACGCGAACATGCTCACCGCGCCGCACACTATGACAATCCAAGGCCCCGCTTTGGCCGGCGAAGCCAGGCCCGTCGTCCTACGCCTCCGGCGGTATGGCTGGCGCGGGAAGGTCGACAACGCGGGCGAGGGCGGCTGTGACGGGAGCGCAGTTGCCGGGCAGGTTCCTGGAGGCCCAATCGGCGGCCAACGCTAGGAAGTCGGCCAGGTCGCGCTCGGCACCGGCGAGCAGGTTGTGGAGCTCAGAGACGGACACCTCGATCACCGGACTGTCGCTCTGCTCGGCGTTGACAGTGAGCCGGACGGTGTTGCCGAAGCGCTCCGCAACTGGTGACACGGGGTCGTGGCCGAAACCGAGCAGACTGCCGTCGTCGATGAACTGGTGCCAGTCGCGCCAGTCCTCCAGTCCATCACAGCAGCCAGGTAGGAAGGTGACGCCTGTGGAGTTGTCGGTGACCCGCAGGCCGCCGGCGGCGAAGAGGTTGTCGAACGTCAGGAGTCCGTGAAGGAATGAGTCAAGTGCGTCGGCCGGACGAGGCGGGCGGTCGCCGTCGGGGTCGACGTCATTGCAACTGGCGATGCGCATCACCGCCGATCCGACCTCAGCGGGTGACAGCTCACCACTGAGGGGCAGAAAGCCAAACGACTCGACCTCGGCGACAGGCCAGAGGTCGAAGCCGTCGGGTGCGTACATCTCCAGGACGGGCTGCATCTCGATCACCCGGCGAAGTGTTCCGCATCCCGCGCCTGCATCGCCTCCCGATTACGCCGAGCACCCCTCATCTCGGCCAAGGGAGCTGTGCTCTTTCGTACCGTACTGAGCAGGTACGGGTGTTCACCAACAAGTGCTGCTGCGGCGAGTTCGATGGCGTCGGGGTAGATCGCGGCGTGTGTGTAGGTATCGAGGTCGGTCGGGATACCGCGATGGTGATGGTGGGTCTGTAGTGCGAGGAGCCGGAATCTCCAGTGGGGCGGGACTGCGGCTGGGGAGGCCGCCCAGGGTGGGACGGCTTCGATCGCGGTTTGGTGGGCGAGGGTGAGTTGCTGGGTGTGAAGCGGCGTAGGAGGCGGTTCATCCGGCGCTGGGCGGTGGTGATCTCGGGGCATATGGAGAGGTCGAGGTGGGGTTCTCCGAGATCGCTGAGCCAGATTCCGTGCCGTGTGCAGACCTTGTGGTGAATCGCAAGGTGGACGGGAACGGGCTCGCGGATGCCGAGAGACGGGCCGTGCACCGGTGGCAGGCGGTCGTGGCCCTGACGGGGCTCTCGTCGGTGCCGAAGGCGGGGAGCGCGCGAGCCAGGCCGGCGGGTGTGGTGCTGGTGAGGTGAGCGAGTTCGTGCAGGGCCTGGGCGGCTGCTGGGGCGAGCCTGTGGTGCTGGGCTCGGTCGTCGAGGTCGTTGGTCTTCGTGGAGAACCAGGTGGGCAGTACTGCCAGTACCTCGGTGACGGTGAGGTGGTTGGTGTCCTGTCGCACTGAAGATTGAGCGTTCTCACTGAACCTTGGTGACCGGCAGGTTTGTCTCATTCAAGTTTGAGCGGCGAACGCTTCTGGGCGCGGGGGTTGTAGTGACGTCCTCCATCAGCCTGGTGAACGCGGACCGTGGGCCGGCCTGGTCTCACGACTCCTCACTCGCGGACCTAGCGGTTCCGCCTGCTGCCGAAGGTGACCGGGAAGCCTGCTCCTGTTGCAGGACTGGCCACCGCGTCCCACCGCAACGGAACCGGACCCCGGCCTGGGCCTGGCGTGTGCAGCAGCGGGCGTGCCAAGATCCCTCGGTGATCGAGACCGCTGCCCACTTCGTCCAGCTGACCGCCCCGGAGCAGGTATCCGCTTCTCTCGTCGAGGAGCTGGCGTCCTGCTGGGTCGAGGTGACCAATGCCGGGGGCGCCGCAGGCTTCCCGTTCCCTCCCGTGGACCTTGCGCAGACGGCGTCGGCCGTCGAGGCGATCGTGGAGGCCCTGGCGCCGGAGACGAACCGGCTGCTCCTCGTTCACGTCGAGGGGGAGCTGGCGGGCTGGCTGAATGTGCGCCGCGATCCATTCGAACTCGTACAGCACTGGGGGACCGTGCACCACGTGCAGACGCGCCCTGCGGTACGTGGCCGCGGACTCGGAATGCAGTTGATGCGGGAGGTTCGCACCCTTGCTCGCAAGGAGATGGGCTTGGAGCAGCTCCATCTCGCCGCCCGCGCAGGGGTGGGGCTGGAGGAGTTCTACGGACGGCTCGGTTGGAAGGAGATCGGACGCTGGCCCGGGGCTCTGCGGCTCGGTCCGGACGATGACCGTGACGAGGTGCTCATGCTGCTGTCCCCGTTGTGAATCGCCGCCGCGGTGCTCCTGTGCGCGGCGCACGTACGTGCCCTCACGCGGCATGGAGATGGTCTGCCCGGGGGGCGTGGTGGTGGCGAAAGCCGCCGGGGGCGAGCACGGCGTCCGCCAGGTGGGGGTGTGTCGCGGGCAGATTGGCGTGGACGTGCGCGTCCTCGCTGCGTGCAACCGCCGCCGGGGCTTCTGCGGAGTCGGCGGGCCAGGAGCGGACGGCGAGGACCGCAGCGGCGAGCGCGACGGCGGTCAGGGCCAGCACGGCCGCTTGGAGGCCGACGGCGGCGCCGAGCCATCCGGCGAGTGGGTAGGTGGCGAGCCAGCAGGCGTGTGAGAGGGAGAAGTGCGCCGCGAAGGCGGCCGTGCGGTGCTCGGGGGACGTGTACTGCCTGATGATCTTCCCGACCGGGGTCAGGACCAGAGAGCCGGCAGCGCCGAACGCGGCCCAGATCGTGAGCAGGGCGGGCCAGCGCCAGTCTCCGGTGCCTGCTGCGGTGATCAGGGCGGCTCCTGCGAAGACGCCCGGAAGGGCGAGAACCCCGGTGAGCATTACCCTTCGGTCAGGAACGTGCTTCAGGAGGCGGGGGAGGAACAGGGCCACAATCATGGAGCCGCCGCCGTAAGCGCCAAGCGCGAGGGCCACGTCGCCCGCCGCCAGAGTCAGGTGACCGCGCACGTAGATGACGGTGTTGACCAGGACGAGCGCGCCGCCCGCCGCGACCGCGAGATCCATCCAGAGCAGGGAACTCAGCGCGGGCGCCCCGAGGAGAAGTCGGATCCCCGCCGTCACCCTGCCCTGGACTCCTTCCTGGTGCCGCGTGCCGGCCGCCGCAGCGCGCTTGGGCAAAACGGCGGAGAGGACCAGGATCGCGGAGGCCGCGAATCCCATCGCGGTCCCCAGGAACAGCCAGTTGTACGTCGTGACTGTCAGCAGTGCCGCAGCGAGGGCCGGGCTGAAGAGGCTTTCGGTGTCGTAGGCCAACCGCGACAGCGAAAGAGCGTGGGTGTAGTCGCGCTCGTCAGGCAGAACGTCGGGGACGACAGCCAGGAACGCCGGCATGAACGCGGCCGAGGCCGCCTGCAGGACGAAAACAAGCACGTAGACCTGCCAGACCTGATCCACAAACGGCAGAGCGAGCGCCACACCCCCGCGCACGACGTCCGACCAGACCATGACGGCCCGGCGCGGCACCCGCTCGGCCAGCGCGGCGATCACCGGCGCCAGGCCCACGTAAGCCACCATCTTGATGGCCAGCGCCGTACCGAGCACCGATCCCGCGCGCGGTCCGGCGATGTCGTAAGCGAGCAGTCCGAGAGCGACCGTGGCCAGCCCGGTGCCGGCCAGGGCAACGACGTGTGCGGTGAACAAGTGCCGGTAGACGCGGTTGCGCAACACTGTGAGCATGCGGATCCCCCTCGCTGCGAGGAACGCCCCCGCCTCCCGAACATACCAATCATGTGCGCAGGTATGCACATATTGACGGGATGGGTGGCCGCGCAAGACCGAGCGCGGCCTAGGTGTAGTGATCACGAGCGTTGTTAACGCTGGTGGGGCTTGATCATGGCGAAGGCCCCCGTGTGTGGTGGAGGTGTCGAATCTTCACCGCACGGAGGCCCTCGTGTCCCACCGTAATGCCCGCCTGACGGTTCACGGCAGGCGGATTCCGGTCGAACGCGTCCAGTCCGGCCGCCCTCTCGCGCACGTCGCGGCCGAGATGGGCATATCCCGGCCCACCGCCCACAAGTGGGTTCGTCGCTGGAGGACCGAGGGCGAAGCCGGTCTGGCCGACCGCCCGAGCAGGCCGCACACGACCCCGCACCGCACGCCTGCCACGATCGAGGCCGTGGTCTGCCGTCTTCGGGCCGACCGGAAGCTCGGGCCGGCCCGGATCGGCCCGATCCTGGGCCTGCCGGCCTCGACAGTCCACCGGATCCTGGTCCGCCACGGACTGAACCGCCTGGCCTGGCTGGACCGACCCACCGGCCAGCCGGTCCGCCGCTACGAGCGGGACAGGCCCGGCGAGCTGATCCACGTCGACATCAAGAAGCTCGGCAACATCCCCGACGGCGGCGGCCACAGGATCATGGACCGCCGCCGGGCCATGGACAACAAGATCGCCACCACCGTCGCACGCAAGAGTTCCCATCCGGTGATCGGCTACAGCTACATCCACTCCGCCGTCGACGACCATTCCCGCCTGGCCTACAGCGAAGCCCTCACCGACGAACGCCAGCACACCGCCATCGCCTTCTGGCAGCGGGCCCAGACGTTCTTCACCGCCCACGGCATCACCGTCGAACGAGTCCTGACCGACAACGGCTCCTGCTACAAGTCCAAACTCTTCACCCAAGCCCTGACCACGGCCGGCATCGCCCACAAGAAGATCCGGCCCTACCGGCCACAGACGAACGGCAAGGTCGAACGCTTCAACCGCACGCTCCTGGAGGAATGGGCCTACCTCCGGCCCTACACCTCCAACACCGAACGCACAGCAGCCCTGGCAGACTTCCTCCACACCTACAACCACCACCGCAGCCACACCGCACTCAACGGCCAACCACCCATCACCCGCGTCAACAACCCTCCGGGCCAATACACCTAGGGTGTGGGAATGTCCATCAGCAAGCAACCTTCACCTGCGTCATCTGCGCACCAGCAAGCAGTTGACGAGAGGCGGCTGTCCGAGGCCGCCGGGGTGTTCGCGCTACTCGCGGACTCCACCCGCCTGCACCTGCTGTGGCTGCTCGCCCAGGAAGAGGCCGACGTCGGCACCCTCAGCGAGCGCTGCGCCGCATCACGGACCGGGGTGAGCCAGCACCTGGCGAAACTGCGACTGGCCGGGTTGGTCGACACGCGCCGCGAGGGACGACACGTCGTCTACCGACTGACGGACGGGCACCTGCGCCGACTCGTCATCGAGGCCCTCAGTCACGCCGATCACCGCGTCACCGGCGCCGCCGCCCACGACTGACTCCCGCCGCCGCTCAAACTTCAGTGAGATCGCTCAACGTTCAATGCGACAGGACACCGACGGCGGGGCGGCGGAAGGGTTGGTGTGCGGGACCGGCGGAACCGGGTAACGTCTTTGTCATTCCAGACGCCGATCTACGCGTGCGAGCGTGATGGGCCGCCGCTGACGTCCTTCGACGTCGCCGCCCGTCCCCCACCGATGAATCCGTAGATCACTTCACTTCATTACCGGGAGAACCCGTGACCGTGAGCAAGAACATCAACAACCCCGTGGGCCAGGGCGGCGGCCAGCGCAAGCGGCTGTCCCGCGCCGAACGGCAGAACAACGGCCCGCACCGCAACCGCGACCGCCAGGGTGCGGCCGACCAGAAGGCGGAGCTCGTGCGCAAGATGCGCGAGAAGGCAGCCGCAGACGCGGGCGCGGCCGAGAGCGCCGGGCAGCCGGGGGACGACACCGCACAGAGCTGACGCACCGCCGCCGCGGGGCGGCACCGCACGGCAGCAGGGCCCGGACCGCGACGCGCGGTCCGGGCCCTGCTGCCGTGATCCTGTCCGGCCGGGCAGCTCACTCAGGGCGCGTCTCCGTAGCGGGCCGCGAGCGTCGCGGCGCGGTCGCGCAGGGCGCTGCGCAGGGACTGCGGGGCCAGGGCCTCCACATCCGTGCCGAGCCGCCACAGCGCCCATTCGGCGTGCCGTGAATCCTGGAAGGTGACCTCCAGCCGCGGTCGGCCGTCCGCGTCGACGCCTTCCGCGCGGACGGTCAGCACGGTGTCCAGCAGCTCCTCCCGCCGCGCCGGGTCCACCCGTACCAGCACGGTGATGTGGTCCTCGGAGAGGAACCGCGCGGAACGTTCCCGCCAGATCCGGTCCAGATCGACCCGGTCCGGCCGCTGTGCCGTTTCGGGGAGCTCCTCGGCGGCCAGCACGCGCGACAGACGGTAGGTGCGGTCCGCGCCGGCTCTCGTCGCCAGCAGATACCCCCGGTCCCGTACGGTGACCAGGCCGATCGGGTCCACCGTGCGCCACTGCGGCGGCTGGCCCGTGGCCGCGTAGTGGATGCGCAGCTTGTGTCCGGCGAGCACGGCGCGACGGACCTCGATCATGGCGGCGCCGGGCACCTCGTCGGCGACGGCCCGGCGTGGGAGCAGGTCGGTCTCCGGGTCGACGAGAAACCGTCGGGCCCCGTCGCTCGCGGTGGCCTGATGGCTTTCGGGCAGCGCGTCGACCACCTTCCGCATGGCCGAGGCGAGCGCGGACCCGAGGCCGAACACCTGCTCCCCGCGCCCTGATCCGGCGGCCAGCAGGGCGAGGGCCTCGTCGTGATTCAGCCCGGTGAGCTCGGTCCGGAAGCCGGGCAGCAGAGCGAAGCCGCCGTGCCGGCCGCGTTCGGCGAAGACCGGGACCCCGACGACGGACAGCGCCTCGATGTCGCGCAGCACGGTACGGGTGGAGACCTCCAGCTCACGGGCCAGCGTGGCCGCGGACAGCCGGCCGCGCTGACGCAACAGCAGGACCAGCGAGACCAATCGGTCGGCGCGCATGCGGGAACGGTAGCGAAATACATGACCAAGGGTGTCGTCATTTGTTGGCAGGCTCCCCAGCACGACATCGAAGCCGGCGACGGCCGAGCCGATGGACGTACGTACTCCCCTTGTACCGAATGAATCGAATGGAGCTGAAGTGGCCATGGAACGAACAGCCGTCAACCCGGTGACGTGGTCGGTGGACCTGGGGTTCAACCAGGGTGAAGTGGTCTCCGGGCAGGAACGGACCCTGTACATCTCGGGGCAGACCGCGATGAGCGCCGAAGGCAAGCCCCAGCACGACGGCGACATGGCGGCGCAGTTGACGCTGAGCGTCGACAACCTGGAGGCCGTGCTCGGCGAGGCCGGCATGTCCCTCGCGAACCTGGTCCGCCTCAACGTCTACACGACCGACGTCGATCTGCTTTTCCAGCACTACGGGGCGTTGGCGGGGCGGCTGGGCGCGGCCGGGGTGGCGCCGGCCAGCACCATGCTCGGGGTGACGCGACTGGCGGTCCCCGGCCAGCTGGTCGAACTCGAGGGCACCGCCGTCGCGTGATGCGGCCTCCCCGTAATCGCCTTTCGCCCCCGCCCGCCGAGCGCTAGCGTTCCGTGCGACGCATACCGAACCACCAGGAGCGGAGAGACATGCCCGGTCGTCCGAGCGCGCGCTGACGTCGTAGGCCGAGACCGGCCCGTCATCGCGTGCTGCCCCTGAGGTCGCGGCACAGCGAGCCCTACCCGCCCGATGCCCGGGTGCGCTTTCACGCGCGCCGGGCGGCGGTTCTCGTTCCCGGCGACCCCAGGGGTTTCTGTGCAGTCCCCTCCCCCTTCCCCTTCCCCTTCGGATTCGGATTCGGATTCCCCCTTGCCCTCCTCTTCCCTGTGGCGGGACGCCGACTTCCGCAGGCTCTGGGTGGGCCAGACCGCCTCCCAGCTCGGCGAACACACGATGCTCGTGGTTCTGCCGCTCTTCGCCGTCCTGGCGCTCGACGCGGGCGCGGGCCGGTTGGGCGTCCTCCGCGCCGTGGGGCAGGCGCCGGTCCTGCTGCTCTCGCTCCTCGCCGGTGCGTGGGTGGACCGGTGGCGGGCCCGCACAGTGATGGTGCTCACCGACGCCGCCCGCGCCGTGGCACTGGGCGCGGCGGCCGTGGCCGGTCTCCTCGGACTGCTCGGCCTGCCCGCGCTGTTCGTGGTCGCGTTCACCGTGGGGGCTCTGTCCGTGCTCTTCGACGTGGCGTATCAGGCCTCTCTCGTACGGATGGTGCGGCGCGATCAGCTCGTACGGGGCAACAGCGCGCTGGAAGGCAGCCGGTCCGCGGCGCAGATCGGCGGCCCCGCGCTCGGTGGTGCGTTGGTGTCACTGCTGTCGGCACCGGTCGCCATCGCCTCCGGCGCGCTGTTCTTCGCGGTGTCGTTCGGGTCGCTGCGGCGGATCCGCCGACCCGAACCCGTACCCGTACCGGAGCGCATGGCGCCGGTTGCGGAGCACCACGAGCGGCCCGAACGCACCTCTCGGGTCCGGCACCGGATCCACGACGGCCTGCGCTTCGTCGCCGGGAACGCCTGGCTGCGGGCCGTGTGCCTCGCCTCGGCCGCCTTCCAGTTCTCCTTCGCGGCCACGATGACCGTCTACCTGCTCTTCCTCCCGCGCGAACTGCATCTGGCGGGCGCCACCGTCGGCCTCGCTCTCGCGGCGACCGGGCCGGGCGCGCTCCTGGGCTCGGTCCTGGCCGCACGGCTGCCGGGGCGGTACGGCCACGGCGTGGTGCTCGTGTCGGCGGCGGTGCTCGGCAACGGGGCGCTGCTCTGCGTACCGGCACTGCACGGTTCCTCGGCCGCGACGGTCCTCGCGCTCCTTGCCGCCAACTTCGTGTTCGGGACCTTCAGCCAGCTGGTGAACGTCACGGTCATGTCGGTGCGGCAGGCCGTCACACCGGACGGAATGCAGGGGCGTGCGGCCGCGACGATCACGTTCGTCGGCATGGGGTTCACCCCGCTCGGCTCGCTGCTCGGCGGCTTCCTCGCGCAGGAGTGGGGCCTGCGGGCCGGGCTCCTGGCGACGACCGCGGGCATGATGCTGTCCCCGCTCCTGATGGCCGTGTCCCCGCTCGCCCGCCTGGGACGGAGGCTCCCGATATGACGTGCGCCACAGGGCCGCGCCCGCGGGCCGGGCCGCCATGAGCGCCCCGTACGGGCAACCGCCCGCCCCGGCCCACCGATCCGATGACACGCCCCCGGGACGGTGGGGCCGCGGCCCCACCGGGCGACTTAGGTCACCCTTCCCTGCCGCTGCGGAACCCTGGTACAGATGGTGAGGTTTCACCCCCCGCACCGGAAGAGCAGCCATGAACGCACCCCTGAATCAGGACGGGACAGCCGAGCTCACTCCCTTCACCATCGATCTGACCTTCGAGGAAGCGCGGCGACGGGCCGAGGTCGTCGCCGCGCTGGGGCCCGACTGGGATCCGGTGGCCGCTCTCCGCAGCGAGAACGCGGCCTACGCCCTGCTCTACTCGGGCCTGGACGCCGATCAGCAGCGCACCTACGACCGGCTGGTGGCCGCCGGTGTCCTGCCGGACGAGGATCCGGGCCGTGCGGCTGCCCATTGATCCGCAGGCGGACATCGCCCGCCGCGCCTGGGTGGCCTGCCCCGCCTGCGACGACGCCCGCCACTGCGCGACCTGCGCGGACCGCCGCACCTGCGGCGAGCACTGGCGCTATCTGATCTCCAACAACGGTCCGGTCCTGCACCTCCAGTGCCCCGGCTGCACACACACCTGGTCGCTCGACACCCGGCCCGGCCGTACGCCGGCCGAGCTCAGGCCGGGGCGTACCGCTGGAGGGTGACCCCGCTGCGGAACGCCCTCGATTCCAGGAGCCGCAGCCGGGGAACCTCTTAGCCGTCGGGGAAGAGCCGCCTGCCGCGGCCCTGGACGACCGGGACCGAGGAGCAGCGCGTCGGCACGGGCGTCCTGCCGGTGGCTCTCCTCCAGGACGTCGCTCATGTCCATCGGTCACAGGGCCGCAGGAGCGAGCAGGGGCCAGGCACCCGGAATTGGCCTTGGCCGACCTCCGCGCAGGCGGCCTACGGTCGCCCCATGAGGATTCGCATCGTCGACGCGTTCACCGACCGCCCCTTCTCCGGAAACCCCGCCGGCGTACTCCTGCTGGAGCGCGACGCGTTCCCGGCCGCCGAACGCCTTCAGGAGATCGCCACCGAGGTCAACCTCTCCGAGACGGCGTTCGCCCACCCGCTGCCGCCGGGCGGCCCGGCGGACTGGGCGCTGCGCTGGTTCACCCCGGCCACCGAGGTCGGCATGTGCGGGCACGCGACGCTCGCCACCGCCCACATCCTGCACACCACGGGCCTGGCCACGGGCCCGGTGCGGTTCACCGCCCGCTGCGGGATCCTGACCGCGACCGCCCACCCGGACGGCTCCCTCACCCTCGACTTCCCGACCTCCCCGCTGACCGAGGAGCCGGTGCCCTACGGCCTCGCCGACGCCCTCGGGGCCGATCCCGTATCGGTGCACGACACCGGCGAGCACATCGGCGACCTGCTCGTCGAGCTGCGCGACGAGGCGACCGTACGGGCGCTCGCCCCGGACTTCGCCGCGCTGGCGGCCCACTCCCGGCGCGGCGTCATCGCCACCGCCGCGGCCGAGGACCCCGCCCGGGGCTACGACTACGTCTCGCGCGGCTTCTTCCCGGGCGTCGGCATCGACGAGGACCCGGTCACCGGCAGCGCCCACACCGCGCTGGCACCCTTCTGGTCGGCCCGCCTCGGCCGCGACGACCTCACCGGCCTCCAGGCCTCCGCCCGCTCGGGGCTGGTCCGCACCGCCCTGCGCGGCGAGCGCACCCTGCTGACCGGCACGGCGGTCACGGTGATCGACGGCGAACTGCTCACCACGCTCTGACCGCGGGCCCGCCCGGGGGGGGCGACCACCCCCGGGGCCCCGCCCTCAAAGCGTCGGCAGCCAGTCGACCCGGCCCGCGAGCAGCGCGTATCCGACGAACGCCCCGATGTCCAGGAGCGCGTGCGCGACGACCAGCGGGCCCACCCGGCCCCAACGCCGGTAGAGCAGCACGAAGACGACGCCCATGACCACGTTGCCGATGAAGCCGCCGATCCCCTGATACAGGTGGTACGACCCGCGCAGTACGGAGCTGGCCACCAGGGCGGCCATCGGCGTCCAGCCCAACTGCCCGAGTCTGCGCAGCAGATACCCGACGACGATGACCTCCTCCACCACGGAGTTCTGGATCGCCGAGAGGATCAGTACGGGGTACTTCCACCAGACATCGGGCAGCGACTCGGGAACGACCGTCAGGCTGAATCCGGTGGCGTGGGCCACGAGGTAGAAGGCCAGGCCCGCGCTACCGATACCGGCCGCGACCAAGGTCCCCCGGCCGAGGTCGAACCAGGGCCTGGCCCGGTCGAAGCCGATGGCCCGCAGCCCCGTTCCCTCCCGGATCAGCAGATGCGCGACCAGCACGACCGGCACCAGAGCCGTTGCGATGCCGAACATTTGCCATGACAGATCAAGCCATGGACGGTCCGGAGCGTACGAACCGTTGAGCTTCGCCGCCTGATCCTTCAAACCTCCCGGTTTCGTCAGTGATCCGACAAAACTGATGAGGGAGGACACCGCGCTGGCACCCAGCGACAGCGCCAGGACCAGCACCACCTCGGACCGCAGAATCCTTCGTGACACGGCCTCTTGAGGAAAAGAATCAGCCATGCGCCCGGTCTCCACCTGTACACCCGCCTTTAGTTCTGCAATCGCGTCTCATCCCACTCACCGTCCCGCTAGGGTCTCGAATGCAGGTACGAAGATCATGCGTGACAGGCCGGGGGACGACCGCCATCGCTGATGGTGTGGTCCCCCTTTTCCTTGTTTCACCTTCAAGGAGGGGCACCACCGACATGGGACGTCATAGCTTGCCCGACGGCTACGCGGCGGAGGGAGGCCGGGACCGCCCGAACCCCCGGAGCCGGCGTCGTACGGTCGTCATCGCCACCCTGCTCGTCCTCGCCGTGGCGACGGGAGCGGCGGTAGCGGCCAAGGGCGGTCTGTTGTCGTTCTCCGCATCCTGCGAGGACTCCGCCGTGCGTCTGTCCGTGGTGGCGTCCCCGGACATCGCCCCCGCCGTACGTTCGATAGCCGAGCGGGCCCGCGTGGACGAGGTCAGGGCCGACGGCCGCTGCCTCGCGGTGGAGGTGTTGGCCCGCGATTCGCACAAGGTCGCCGAAGCCCTCGCCGCCGGGGGCGCGGATCCCGACTTCCAGGTCTGGCTGCCCGACTCCGACCTGTGGCTGGAGCGGGCCAAGGGGCTGGGCGAGGGCATTCCCGTCTCCCCGTCCGACTCGGTGGCCTCCTCGCCGGTGGCCCTGGCCATGGTGCCGTCCGCCTCCCGGGCCCTGGGCTGGCCCGGGAAGACGTACACCTGGGCCGAGTTGGTCGCCGGAGCGCTCGGATCGGACCGCGTACGCCTCGGTGCGGCGGACCCGGCGCGCAGCGCCACCGGGCTGCTGGCGCTCGCCGGCATCGGCGCCTCGTCCGCGCGGCAGGGCGGGGACAGCGACACCCGGGTCGCCCAGACCGCGAAGGTGCTCGCCGAGCGGATGTCGGACAGCGACGCGCAGGTGCTGGAGACCCTGGCGCGGAGCACGTCCGGGGCCGAGGAGGGCAACCCGAAGCGCAACCAGGCGGTCCTGATCTCCGAACAGTCGGCGTTCACGCACAACGCGGAGGCGACCGGCGGGGGCAAGCTGGACCTCTTCTACCCGGAGGACGGCACTCCGCTGCTGGACTACCCGTACACGCTGGTGAACGAGGCACGCCTGAGCACCGCGGAGTCCCGCGCGGCCCTGCGCTTCATGAACGTGCTGGGCGACCGGGAGGCTCAGGACACCTTCGCCGAGCACGGGTTCCGGGCAGGCGACGGGAGTGCGAAGGACTCCCTCGTCGTGGCGGCCGGCGGCAGGAAACCCCAGCCGTACGCCGAGCAGGCGGCCGGGGCGCCCTCGGCGAAGGAGCTCCAGGAGACGCTCGGGATGTGGACCATCACCGTGCAGAGCGCCCGGCTGACCACGGTGGTGGACGCCTCCGGCTCCATGGCGACGCTCGTGCCGGGCCGGGGGCAGTCCCGGATGGACGTCACGAAGGAGTCGTTGATCCAGGCGCTGGGCCAGTTCACCCCGAACGACGAGATCGGGCTGTGGGAGTTCGCCACCACGCTGGACGGCGAGAAGGACTACCGGCGGCTCATGCCGACGAAACGGCTCGGCGACCCGGCCACGGGCGGCGGCACCCACCGGGAGAAGCTCACGGCCGCGTTCGCGGGCCTGCAGCCGGTGCCGGGCGGTGCGACCGGGCTGTACGACACCACGCTGGCCGCGTACAAGGAGGCCCGGTCGACGTATGTGAAGGGCAAGTTCAACGCGCTGGTGATCCTCACCGACGGCTCCAACCAGGACGAGAACGGCATCTCGCGGAGCGGGCTCATCACCGAGCTCGAAGAGCTCCGCGACCCGGAGCGCCCCGTCCCGGTCATCGCCATCGCCGTGGGCCCGGACGCGGACCGCGACGAGGTCGCCGAGATCGCCCGGGTCACCGGCGGCGACGGCTACGAGGTGAGCGACCCGGCGGAGATCCAGGCCGTGATCCTTCAGGCCATCATGGCGGCGGGCCAGAACGGACGCGCCGCACAGGAGTGACCGGTCCGCCTTCCGGACCGGTCACCGCCGTGCGTCATTGCCGTACGTCTTTGCCGTGCTTCACCGCCGTGCTTCACCGCCGTGCGTCATTGCCACCCGTCACGGGCGCCCGCCACCGGCGCGCCCCGTCACGGCGCCCGGCGCCGCAGCGGCCCTCAGGGCGCCGGGAAGCCCACCGGCCAGGTGTGCACCGGCTCCCCCGCGTGCATCAGCTCGGCGTAGCGGCGTGTGGTCGCCGCGAGGGCCGCGTCCCGCCCGAGCCCGGCGTCCAGGGCCCGGCGGTACGTGGCCACCTGCCAGGAGGCCCCGTTGACGCGCCGCTTGCAGCGCTCCTCGATCACCCCGAGATAGCGGTCCCGGTCCGCGGGCTCGATGTGCCAGGCGTCCAGGCCCGCGGCGGCCAGCGGCAGCAGCTCCTCCAGCACCAGCTGTACGGCGGGGACCCTGGCCAGCCCGCCGGAGCGGCCCGGGCGGGGCCAGAGCAGCTCGGCCTCGATGCCGTGCCGGCAGGCCTCGGTGAAATTCTCCTCGGCGGCCTCGAACGGCAGCCTGCTCCACACCGGCCGGGACTCCTCGGCGAGCGCACGTACGAGCCCGTAGTAGAACGCGGCGTTGGCGATCACATCGGTGACCGTCGGTCCGGCGGGCAGGACCCGGTTCTCCACCCGCAGATGGGGAACGCCGTCGGCGATCCCGTACACGGGGCGGTTCCAGCGGTAGACGGTGCCGTTGTGCAGCACCAGCTCGGCCAGCTCGGGCACCCCGCCCTCGTCCAGCACCTTCAGGGGGTCCTCGTCGTCGCAGATCGGCAGCAACGGCGGGAAGTAGCGCAGGTTCTCCTCGAACAGCTCGTGGGCGGAGCCGATCCAGCGCTCCCCGAACCAGGTCCTGGGGCGCACGCCCTGGTTCGCCAGCTCCGGCGGCCGTACGTCGGTGGCCTGCTGGAACAGCGGCGGACGGGACTCCCGCCACAGCTCCTTGCCGAAGAGGAAGGGGGCGTTGGCGCCCAGCGCGATCTGGACGCCGGTGATCGCCTGGGCGGCGTTCCACACATCGGCGAACCGGGCCGGCGTCACCTGGAGGTGCAGCTGGACCGAGGTGCAGGCCGATTCCGGGGCGATCGAGGGCGAGGTGCAGACCAATCGCTCGACGCCTTCGATATCGAGGGCGAAATCCTCCCCCCGGGCGGCCGCCATTTGATCGTTGAGCAGGGTGTAACGGTCCACGTCCGAAAGGTTCGCGGACACCACGTCGTGCTCCCCCAGGGTGGGCAGGATTCCGATCATCACGATCCCCGCGTCCACCTCCCCCGCCTTGCGGTGCGCATAGGCGAGACCGGTCCGCAACTCCTCCGAGAGCTGATCGAATACCCGGCCGCCGAGACGGTGCGGGACGATATTCACTTCGAGATTGAACATCCCCAGTTCGGTCTGGAAATCCCGGCTCGCGATGCGCTGGAGCACTTCCTGATTCATCATCCGGGGCATCCCGTCGGAACCCGCGAGATTCAGCTCTATCTCCAGCCCCATCAGGTTCCGCGGACGGTCGAACCTCCGCTCCGCCAGGAGTCTGCCCAGAGCCTCCAGGCACTGGTTGAGCTTGGTGCGGTACTCCTGCCGATCGGACAGGTCAACAGCTACCGCCACGACCTTCTCCCCCATCTAGGGGTCCCTCCTCCAGTGGGCGGCCCGCGGCCCAGGCCGCTCGCATCACGATCGATAATGCCCAGCGGGAGTGATCCGTAACGCCCCCACGGGCCTCCGATACCCGATAGTCTGGTTGAAGGAGACCGGGGGCACATTCCCGCGGCATGTGGCTTCCAGCATTTTCGCCTGGAGCATGCGCAGCGGAAACACCGACGAGTTTCGGCCGACCGCACCGCCGGAAGGATGCCAGGTCGAGGTCGGCAACGCGAGCTCAAATCACCAGGAATACCGCGATTCGAAGGCCGGATGGCGCCTTGTGCGACATATCCTCGGCTGCTAGCGGAAACACTGTGTGAACATGTGTCATATAAACTCCGCTCAACGAGGCAGAGAGTTGATACGACTCGCCCGTCACCGGCCGTCTCCGGCCCCGCATGCCCGCATGCCGACAGCGCCGTCTGCACCCGCCCAAGCTCCACCGTGTCTCCAAGTGAGAGGCGACCCACTATGCCGTTGCATGTCCCCTCGGCTCCCGCGCCCGCCCTGCGCAGCGTTCTCGCGGCCCTCGGTTCTCCCACCGCCGTCCGCGAGGCCAAAACGTCCGCTCTTCGGTCCGTCCAGGGACCGCTGAGCCCCGAACTACCGCTTCCCGTCCATGTGCTGGACCGGATCACTCCCGCCAGGACAGCACCGCTGACACGCCTCGCGGCCTGGCGTTTCCTGATCCGGAGCGAGGGCCGCGCGGTCGCCGCGGCGGACACGGTGCTCACGCCCGACGGCTGGACGTTCTCGCACTTCTTCGAGGGGCCCTACCTCGCCTCGACCGAGCTGGCCGTCCGGCAGGCGGAGGCCTCGGCCACCGCCTGCCAGGCGCGGCTGCTGTCCATCCCGGAGCTGTACATGCTCACCCTCTGGCTGCACGGCGACACCGAGGCCGATCCCGCCGGCGGGGTGCTCGCGCCGACGGACGTCCTGGTGCCCCTGGCGCCGGCCCCGCCGGGCATCGCCGCCCATCGCCCGCACCGGGTCGCCGATCTGCTGCCCGTCATCTCGCTGCGCGTGGCTCCCGGGCCGCTCCTCAGCTCGGCCTGACCGGCGCCGACCCGGCACACCGCCCCCGCAGCGACCCCGATCCGCCCGCACACCGGCGGAAGGGGTCACTGCGGGGGCGGTGTGCTCCTCACTCGGACTAGCCCCATCCGGCCACCCCGAACCACCCAAAGGGACAGTGCAGTTGCGATGAACCGTCCGCGCGGGTGATGCGTCATGGGAGGAGTACGGGTGCTGCAGCGAAATCCCTGCGGAATCTTCCCCGTAGGGCAACACTGGGACCGGACCGACTGATACGGGGGTGGCCATGAACACCTCATCCAGCCGCAGGACATTCGACTCGACGCAGCGAAAGAACCCATCCATGTGCCAGCACCAGCCACCCTGCCCCACCGCCGACTCACCCGACCGGGAGGCCGCCCGCCTGACGGCCCACCATCCCGAACAGGGCTGGAGCCTGCTGTGCAACGGCGTCCTGCTCTTCGAGGACACCGGCGAACTGCTGCCCGACGGGCAGATCATCGCCCCGCACCGGCCGCTGGCAGCCGGCCGCGTGGTGAAGGCCGCCTGAGGACGGTCGCACGAACAGGGGCCGGCCCGGAGAGATCTCCGCACCGGCCCCGACGCATGTCCGGCGTACACCGCTCACGGCATACGCCCCACGACAGGCGTCCTCAGTCGTCGTACGCGTCCAGCGGGGGGCAGGAGCAGACCAGGTTCCGGTCGCCGAAAGCCCCGTCGATACGGCGCACCGGCGGCCAGTACTTGTCCGCGGCGGACACCCCGGCCGGGAAGACGGCCTCCTCGCGGCTGTAGCCGTGCTCCCAGTCGCCGCCGAGCGCGGCCGCGGTGTGCGGGGCGTTGGTCAGCGGGTTGTCGTCCTCGCTCCACTCCCCCGTGGCGACCTTCTCGATCTCGGCCCGGATCGCGATCATGGTGTCGCAGAACCGGTCGAGCTCCGCGAGGTCCTCGCTCTCCGTCGGCTCGATCATCAGCGTGCCGGCCACCGGGAACGACATGGTCGGCGAGTGGAAGCCGTAGTCGATCAGACGCTTGGCCACGTCGTCGATGGAGACGCCGGTCGCCTTGGAGATCGGCCGCAGGTCCACGATGCACTCGTGCGCGACCAGTCCGGCCGGGCCGTTGTACAGGATCGGGAAGTGCGGCTCGAGGCGCTTGGCGATGTAGTTCGCGGCCAGCACGGCGACCTGCGTGGCCCGCTTGAGGCCCTCGCCGCCCATCAGCCGGACGTACGCCCACGAGATCGGCAGGATACCGGCCGAGCCCCACGGGGCGGCCGAGATCGGGCCCACACCGGTCTCCGGGCCCGCGGCGGGCTGGAGGGGGTGGTTGGGGAGGTACGGGGCGAGGTGCGCGCGGACGCCGACCGGGCCGACGCCGGGGCCGCCGCCGCCGTGCGGGATGCAGAAGGTCTTGTGCAGGTTCAGGTGCGAGACGTCGCCGCCGAACTTGCCGGGCTTGGCGAGCCCGACCAGCGCGTTGAGGTTGGCGCCGTCGACGTAGACCTGGCCGCCCGCGTCGTGGACCTCGCCGCAGATGTCGGCGACGTGCTCCTCGAACACCCCGTGCGTGGACGGGTAGGTGATCATGAGCACGGCCAGCTCGTCGCGGTGCTGCTCGATCTTGGCGCGCAGGTCCGCGATGTCGACCTCGCCGTCGTCGGCGGTCTTCACCACGACGACCTTCATGCCGGCCATGACGGCGCTGGCGGCGTTGGTGCCGTGCGCGGAGGACGGGATGAGACAGACGGTGCGCTGGTCGTCGCCGTTGGCCCGGTGGTACGCCCGGACGGCCAGCAGACCCGCGAACTCACCCTGGGAGCCGGCGTTGGGCTGGATGGACACCGCGTCGTAGCCGGTGACCTCGGCGAGGCGCTCCTCCAGCTCACGGATGAGGGTGAGGAAGCCCTGCGCCTGCTCGGCCGGGGCGAAGGGGTGCAGCGCGCCGAACTCGGGCCAGGTGATCGACTCCATCTCGGCGGTCGCGTTCAGCTTCATGGTGCAGGAGCCGAGCGGGATCATGCCGCGGTCCAGCGCGTAGTCGCGGTCGGCGAGCTTGCGCAGGTAGCGCAGCATCGCGGTCTCGGAGCGGTGCTGGTGGAAGACCGGGTGGGTCAGGATGTCGTCGGAGCGCAGCAGCGCCTCGGGCAGCGTGTCGGCGACCGTGGCGTCCAGCGCCTCGATGTCGCCCTCGGCGCCGAAGGCGGCCCAGACGGTGGAGATCTGCGCCCGGGTGGTGGTCTCGTCGCAGGCGATGGAGACGTGGTCGGCGTCGACGAGGCGGAGGTTGACCCCGCGCTCCCGGGCGTCCGCGACGATGCCGGCGGCCTTGCCGGGGACGCGCACGGTCAGGGTGTCGAAGAACGCGCCGTGCACGACGTCGACGCCGGCGCTCCGCAGACCGTCGGCCAGGATCGCGGCGAAGCGGTGGGTGCGCCGGGCGATCGTCCGCAGCCCCTCGGGGCCGTGGTAGACCGCGTACATCCCGGCCATGACGGCGAGGAGGACCTGCGCGGTGCAGATGTTGCTGGTGGCCTTCTCGCGGCGGATGTGCTGCTCGCGGGTCTGCAGGGCCAGGCGGTAGGCCTTGTTGCCGTCGGCGTCGACGGAGACGCCGACGAGGCGGCCGGGCAGGGAGCGGGCGAACTTCTCGCGGACCGCCATGAAGCCGGCGTGCGGGCCGCCGAAGCCCATCGGGACGCCGAAGCGCTGGGTGGTGCCGACCGCGATGTCCGCGCCGAGCGCGCCGGGCGAGGTGAGCAGCGTGAGGGCCAGCAGGTCGGCGGCGACGGTGACGATCGCGCCGAGCTCGTGGGCCTGCTCGATGACGGGCTCGATGGCGCGCACGGCACCGGAGGCGCCCGGGTACTGGAGCAGGACGCCGAAGACGCCGCGCTCGGCGATCTCGGCGGGGATGCCGTCGCTCAGGTCGGCGACGACGACCTCGACGCCGGTGGGCTCGGCGCGGGTCTCGATGACCGCGACGGTCTGGGGCAGGGTGTCGGCGTCGACCAGGAAGACGCCCTTCTTGACCTTGCCGACGCGCCGGGCGAGCGCCATCGCCTCGGCGGCCGCGGTGCCCTCGTCGAGCAGGGAGGCGCCCGAGGTGGGCAGCCCGGTCAGCTCGGCGACCATCGTCTGGAAGTTCAGGAGGGCCTCGAGGCGGCCCTGGGAGATCTCCGGCTGGTACGGCGTGTAGGCCGTGTACCACGCGGGGTTCTCCATGACGTTGCGCAGGATCACCGGCGGCGTGAAGGTGCCGTAGTAGCCGAGGCCGATCATCGGGGCCAGCACCTTGTTGCGGTCGGCCAGCGACCGCAGCTCGGCCAGGACCTCCGCCTCGGTGCGCGCCGAGGGAAGGTTCAGGGCCTCCGCGCTCTTGATCACGTCGGGCACCGCGGCGGCGGTGAGCTCGTCGAGGGAGCCGTAACCGACCTGGGCGAGCATCTTCGCCTGGGCTCCGGCGTCGGGCCCTATGTGGCGCTGCTCGAACGGAATGCCCTGCTCCAGCTGGGAGAGCGAAGTGCGACGGGGGGTCATGGTGGAGGCCTCCTGGTCTGTCACGACCTGCGAGGGGCACCACGGCGCGGGTGCCCGAACGGCCTCCCCCTCTGTCATCTCAACCTGAGAGCTTCACCGGCCCGCCCGGGGGCGTGCCGACTTTCACCGTCGGTGAGGGTCGAGCCCGTCCGAGCCTGCGCCCGCACGGATCCGCCCTGCTTTCCAGAGTGACCTCAACCGTGCGGTACGGGGGCCTGAGAGATTCCGGGGAGGAGTTGCTCCTTCGGCGCCTCCGGATTCTCCACCGGAGGACTCTCCCGCACGGGGTCAGCAGCCACTGCCAGCCTACCAGCGGCCCATACGCCGGAGCTCTCGAGTGGCCGACACCACCAATCTGCACTTGTGTGGTGCTGGTGGAGCAACAGGGACCACCCTGAGCAGTTGCGACCAGTGGGAGGCACCGTGCAGACCGATATCGATCCGCGCCGCCTGATCGGCCGCAAGGCATTCGATCGCAAGGGCGCCAAGATCGGAACGGTGGATGAGGTCTATCTCGACGATGCGACGGGCGTGCCCGAGTGGGCGGCCGTCCGCACCGGCCTGTTCAGCAGGGACGCCTTCGTCCCCCTGGAACCCAGCGAATTCGTCGAGGACGCGCTCCGCGTCCCCTTCGACCGCGCGTTGATCAAGGACGCGCCGGACTTCGGCGTCGGCCGGCACCTCTCGCCCGAGCAGGAACTGCAGCTCTACCGCCATTACGGGCTGGACTCCCCGCCCCCGGAGGATCCGGCGTCCGACCGGGACTTCGGCAAGCTGGCGGGCCAGGAGGAGTAGCCGGCCGGCTCGCGGACGAGCGGCAGCGGATCGGCGGGCCGCAGCAGCGGATCGTCGATGCGGAAGGTCTGGACCCGGCCGGGTGCGCTCCACGGTTCCTCGAACCGGACGGTGACCCGGCCGACACCGCTCCCCTGCACCCAGCCGTGCCCGTGCTCCTCGTGGTGCACATCGTGTCCGGCGGGCCAGCGCCGGGCGGCGAGCAGCTCCGCGCCGTCCGGCTCGGGCTCCGCAACGGCCTCCTCGCCGCCCTCCACGGCCGGTGCCGGGTGCTCCTGGGCCCGCTGGGCGAGTTCCCGGGCGTCGGCGGCCTGGGCGAACAGGTCCTCCTGGGTGTAGTCGGCGAGCCCCGTGACGCCGACCCCGAGCAGCCGTACGCCTCCCGTGGTGTCGACGGACTCCAGCAGCCGCGCCGCCGCCTCACGGACCACCGTGGGGTCGTCCGTGGGGCCCCTGAGGGTCTCGGAGCGGGTCAGCGTGGAGAAGTCGTAGCGGCGCACCTTCAGCACCACCGTGCGGCCCGACCGGTCGGCGGCGCGCAGCCGTTCCACGCACCGGACGGCCAGCCGCTCCACCTCGGCGCGCACCCGCACCCGGTCGTGCAGGTCCACGTCGAAGGTGTCCTCCACCGATACGGACTTGGCGTCCCGCTCGGCGACCACCGGCCGGTCGTCGAGCCCCAGCGCCATCCGGTACAGCCCGTGGCCGTGGGCCTTGCCGACCAGCCGTACGAGCTCCGCCTCGCCCGCCTCGGCCAGGTCGTGGACGGTGGTCATGCCCGCCCGTCTGAGATGGTCCCCGGTGGCCGGGCCGACCCCCGGCAGGATGCGGACGGACATGGGGGCGAGCAGCTCACGTTCGGTGCCCGGCTCGATGACGAGCAGCCCGTCGGGCTTGGCCTCCTCGGAGGCGATCTTGGCGAGCATCTTGGAACCGGCCAGGCCGACGGATCCGCTGAGGCCGGTCACCGCCCGGATGGCCTCCCGCAGCCCTTCCCCCGTCGCCCGGGCCGATGCCGTGTCGTCGGCCGTGCCACCGGCCTCCAGGTCCACGAAGGCCTCGTCCAGGCTGAGCGGCTCCACCAGGGGCGACAGCCGCCCCAGCAGCTCCATCACCTGGTCGCTCACCGTCCGGTACAGCGAGAAGCGGGGCACCAGGTAGGCCGCGTTCGGTGCGAGCCGCCGGGCCTGCGCGGTGGGCATCGCCGAGTGCACGCCCAGCCGCCGGGCCTCGTACGAGGCGGTGGCGACCACTCCGCGCGGACCGAGGCCGCCCACCACGACCGCCTTGCCGCGCAGGCTCGGCTTGGCCGCCTGCTCCGCCGACGCGTAGAAGGCGTCCATGTCCAGGTGAAGGATGGTGGGCGCGGGTCTCACACCGTCGATGCTGCCCTACGGCACTGACAACGGGACGGTCCGGCGCTCGAAGGAGCGCCGGACCGTCCCGTTGTCAGTGCTGTTCGTCGTGCGCTGCTCAGCCGGCGCGGTTACGCCGCCGCGCCAGCTCGTCCGCGGGGTTGTGGCCGACGAGCGTCTCGCCGGTGTCGACCCGCTCGCCGTGCAGCTGCGAGAGCGCCGCGTCCACATCCCGCCAGACGACGCCGACGGCGATCCCGAAGACCCCCTGCCCGCCCTGGAGCAGGCTGACGACCTCGTCGGGCGAGGAGCACTCGTAGACCGTGGCCCCGTCGCTCATCAGCGTCATCCGCTCGAGATCCTGGAAACCACGGGCCCGCAGATGCTGGACCGTGGTGCGGATGTTCTGCAGAGCGACCCCGGTGTCCAGGAACCGCTTGACGATCTTGAGGAGGACCACGTCCCGGAAACTGTAGAGACGCTGGGTCCCCGACCCGTAGGCCGGGCGCACGCTGGGCTCGACCAGCCCCGTACGCGCCCAGTAGTCCAGCTGGCGGTAGGTGATCCCCGCCGCCGCGCACGCCGTAGGTCCGCGATAGCCGATGTCGCCGGCATCGCTCGCCGCTGCCACGCCGCCCGCTGCCACCGCTGCCGGTTGAACCGGCTGCCTGATGGCGTGGTCGGCTCCACTGCCGTGCTGCGGATACGGCCCACCCGCCGCCGTACCGTCGCCGCTGCTTCTCACGCCGACCTCCGTCCTTGACCTGCCCACTCGAAGGTAGGCAGTCACTCGGGGTGCGTCAACGATCGCCACACTCGGCACGCCGAGTGATAATCACCCTGAGGGTGGTTTCCCGTGTCTCGTTTCCGGGAAAGGCTTGCCGGATGCGCTGACGGCACCCCTGCGGGACGGTCACTGGCTGTTCGTACCGAAGTCCTCCGGAGAGATCTGGTCGAGGAATTCGCGGAACTTCTCCACCTCGTCCTCCTGCTCGTCGGGGATCGCGATGCCCGCATCGTCCAGCACGCCGTCACTGCCGTAGATCGGCGTGCCGGTCCGCAGGGCGAGCGCTATGGCGTCGGAGGGCCGGGCGCTCACCTCGACTCCGCTGGCGAAGACGAGCTCCGCGTAGAAGACCCCTTCGCGGAGGTCCGTGATGCGGACCTCGGTGAGCTCCTGGCCCACGGCCTCGAGCACATCCTTGAACAGGTCATGGGTCAGCGGCCTGGCGGGCGCCATGCCCTGCTGGGCGAAGGCAATCGCGGTCGCCTCCCCCGGACCGATCCAAATGGGGAGGTACCGGTCGCCTCCCACTTCACGCAGGAGAACGATCGGTTGGTTGGAGGGCATTTCCACCCGGACACCGACAACGTCGAGCTCGTTCACACAGCAACCCTAGGACGTGCTCGCCATGTTTGGGTAGTCGGGCTCCGCCGAGCTCAGTGCAGACGGCTGCGCAGAGCGCTCTGCACGAGTGCCGCGTGGAGCCGTACGGACAGCTCGGCGAGCTCGTTCGCGGTGGCCTCGGCATGGGCTCTGGTCTGCGGATTACGGTGCCGGCGCAGGGGTGCGACCAGCTGCTCCACCAGCCCCGCCTCCCGGTCGGCGGAGGCCCGCATGGCGCGAAGATGACGCGGTTCCAGACCGAAACGCCCCAGATCCGCCACCAGCTTGGCGACCGTCACCATCTCGGCGTCGTAGCCGCCCCCGGGGGCCGGAACGATGAGCCCGTAGGACTCCCATTCGGCCAGCCGGTCCTCGTCGACCTCGGCCGCCGCGAGCAGCTCGGCCCGCCCGATCCGGGCGGCGGTCGCCGTGCCGGGACCGGCCTCCCACACCCCGTCGGCGAGGTCCCGTCGCTCGCCCGGCGAGGGCAGGACGGGCTGCTCCCCCCGGGCCAGTGCGTCCAGGTGCTCCCGGATGACCTTCAGCGGCAGGTAGTGGTCCCGCTGCATGCGGAGCACCTGCGCCAGGCGCTCCACATCACGCGGGGCGAACTTCCGGTATCCGGAAGGAGTGCGCTGCGGCTCGATGAGCCCCTCGGCCTCCAGGAACCGGATCTTGGAGATGGTGACTTCGGGAAACTCGTCGCGCAGCTGGATGAGCACCGTTCCGATGCTCATCGGGCGCGCTTCCGCGGTGGCGGTGCCGTGGCCGGCACCGCCTGTCGGTGTTCGCAGCATGGGCCTTCCTGGGGGTCCCCCCGGACGGAGTCCGGGGGCTGGTCACACGCCCCGCGGGCTCGCATAGAAGACCAGGCGGTACTTTCCGATCTGGACTTCGTCGCCGTTGGACAGCTGGACCGAATCGATGCGCTCACGGTTGACGTAGGTGCCGTTGAGGCTGCCGACATCACCCACGGTGAAGCTACCGTCCGGGCTCCTGCGGAACTCCACATGACGCCGCGACACGGTCACATCGTCGAGAAAGATGTCGCTCTGCGGGTGACGGCCGGCCGTGGTGAGGTCGCTGTCGAGGAGGAAGCGGCTCCCGGAATTCGGGCCGCGCCGCACGACGAGCAGCGCCGAACCGCCGGGCAGCGCGTCGACCGCGGCCTGGGCCTCCGGGGAGAGCGAGGGCAGAGCGGTCTGGCCCGTCGCCTCCGCCTCGTACGCCTCGAGACCGGAGATGGAGATCGTGGACGTCGTCTCCGAGGGGCGCTCGGGAACGCCGCCCCGCAGCGGCGCGCCGCAGTTGGAACAGAACCTGCTGGCCTCCGCGTTGCGGTGACCGCACCTCGTACAGACCGGCATCGACGAGCCCTCCGGGGTGAACCCTCCACCCGTACTCGAGGCTGATGGTTCGCCGAAACCTATGCGTCCGGCACCGGCAGGGTCAACAGACGACACGCCGTCACCACTCGGGGCGCCGGACACCTCGTCGCGGAAGAGCGGACGCTCCGCATCCTGCTCCTCGCCCTGACCGTGGCGCGGCGCGCGGTGGCGGGCAGCACTGTTGCTGTCCTCGCGTGCACTCTTCCTGAACAACTTCGCAAACAACTTCACGGGCGATTCCCCTTGACCGACATAGACCCGCCCGTGGGGCAGGACGAACCCTGATTGAACACACCTGCCGACCCGGACATCTTCACAACGTCCGTATCCACCCGACAGTTTCCACCACGCACCACCAATCCGGTGCGCCGACCCCCCGCAACCGTCAGACCCGGTCCACCGGCCATCGCGCTCGCCCGGCTCACGGGGATGACGACCGAGCGTAGTCAGGCCGCTGCGCCGGTCGCAAGGCGTCCACGACGATGTCGTCGGACCGCTCCACGAGCACCGTGGCCTGCTCCTTCTCCAGCGTCTGCACCACACCGCCGGGGATGTTGAGGGCGGGCTCCAGATCCTGCGGCTTCCCGATCACCGTGAACTCGTACGGTGCTTCGATCTTCTTACCGTCCACCCGGACGTCCCCGGCGCCCCCGGAGAAGTAGGTGTTGGCCACCACCCGCACACCGTTGACCTCGATCGCCTCGGCCCCCGCCGCCCGCAGTTCCTGAAGGGCGTCGAGCAGCATGTCGGGGGCGACCGCCCCCGAGGGGTCGGTGATCGTCAGCGTGATGCCGGGCCCCTCGGCCGCCACGGTGCCCGCGAGGATACCGAGCTGGCGTTCCTTCTCCAGCGTCTGCTTCCGGGCCTCCTCGGCCTGGTCGGAGCTGTTCTCCAGCTCGGCGCGCTGATCGTCCAGGCGCTGCTTCTCGTCCTCCAGGCGCTGGGTCCGGTCGTCGACCTCGTCGAGGATACGGACCAGGTCCTCCTGCCGGGCGCCACGCAGCGCGCTGTCGTCGCTGGTGGACCGCACCTGGATGGCGAGCCCCAGGCCGAGCCCGAACAGCAGCACGGCGACGATGAGTTGGGCCCGGCTCAGCCTGGGCGGCCACAGCCCTGCCTTGAGCCGCTGCCGGCCCGACACCTCCTCGGCCGCGGGCGACGGCGCGGGAGGGTCGGGGACGGCGGACGCGCCGCCCTCCGGCTGTTCGCTACGGGGATTCTCGTCGTTGTTCATCGGCCTCAAGCCCGGAAGACGTGCCGGCGGATCGCGGCGGCGTTGGAGAAGATCCGGATGCCGAGCACGACCACCACACCCGTGGAGAGCTGAGCACCGACACCGAGTTTGTCGCCGAGGAAGACGATCAGAGCGGCCACCACGACGTTGGAGAGGAAGGAGACCACGAAGACCTTGTCGACGAAGATGCCGTCGAGCATGGCCCGCAGACCGCCGAAGACGGCGTCGAGCGCGGCGACCACCGCGATCGGCAGGTAGGGCTCGACCACCGCCGGTACCTCGGGCCGGACCAACAGTCCGACCACGACTCCCACGACGAGGCCCAGTACGGCGATCACGATGTGCCCTTCCCTGTGTCTGCCGCACCACTGCCGGCGGCCTTCGGCTCTGCTGTACGGACGATCAGGCTCGGCGCGGCCGGAAGCCGCACCTTCGCCTGATCGGAGATGCTGGTGCGGATGTCGAAGCTCTCCTTGAGCGCCTGAAGGTACTGGCCGTCGGCGCTGCCCTTGAATTCGGTCGCGAGCTTCTTCCCGTCCCCCACCGCGAGCACCGTGTACGGCGGTACGAGCGGCCTGTTGTCGACCAGTATGGCGTCGCCGGCGGCCCGGATGGCCGACAGTGCCGTCAGCCTTTGCCCATTGATGGCGATGGCCTCGGCCCCGGATTCCCACAGGCCGTTGACGACACGCTGCATGTCCCGGTCACGTACCCGTCCGGTGTCGGCGAAGCCCGACGACTCGCGTGGCCCGCCGCCGCCCTGGTCGGTGTTCTTCGCGTCGTCGACGATCAGCTTCACGCCGGAACCCTCGACGGGAGTCGCTCCGGCCAGCAGTGCCACCAGCTCCCCCTGGTCCCCGCCGTGCCGCTCGAGGGCCTTGCGCTGACGCTCACTCACATCGTTGCGGAGCGCGTCGACATCCGACTCCAGGGTGTCCGCGGCCCGCGTCTCCGCGTTGATCCGGTCGATCAGCTCTTCGCGCTCCTTGGCGACGACCGGCGCCGAGATCCGCGCCTCGGCCGCGCCCAGGGTGACCACCAGGGCCGCCACCACCAGTCCGGCGGCGAGGCCCAGCTTCGACTTGAGCGTACGGGGCAGCCCCGCGCTCCCGTCGGCCTTGCGCCGCGCCGAGGCCTCCGCGTACCCGTCGTCGAGGCTGTGATCCATCACGTTGTTCAGCAGCGACATGGAGGCGTCGGGGCGTGCGGGCGGCGAGGCGGTGCTCCGATCGGGGGACTGCTGCGACATGCCGCACATCGTCGCACGTCATCACGGCTGCCGCCGAATGGCCCCACCGGTGCGCCGCGACCCCCTGCCCGGGGTGTCGCGGCGCACCGTCATCGCCTCACTCGCCCGCGCTGTCCACCACCGCGGCCCACTCGTCGAGCAGCGCCTGGGCCGAGGCGTCGTCCGGACCTTCCGCCCACAGATGGGTGACGGCCTCCGCCCGGTCGGGCAGCACCATGATCCACCGCCCGTCCGCCTCGACCACGCGGACCCCGTCCGTGGTGTCCACGCTGCGGTCGCCCGCCGCTTCCACGACCCGCCGCATGACGAGCCCCTTGACGGCCCAGGGCGTCGCCAGGTCGCGGCGCAGGACGTGCGCCCGGGGAATGCGGGCGTCGATCTGGCTCAGGGTGAGCTGGGTGCGCGCGACGAGCCCGATGAGCCGGACGAAGGCGGCGCTTCCGTCGAAGACGCTGCTGAATTCGGGAACGATGAACCCGCCGCGCCCGTCTCCTCCGAAGATGGTGTCCTCTTCACGGCCCACCCGGGTCAGATCGTCGGGCGAGGTGGTCGTCCACTCCACCTGGGTGCCGTGGTAGGCCGCCACCTGCTCGGCGACGCGCGTGGTCGTCACGGGCAGGGCGACCCGACCGCTGCGCCGCTCGGCGGCGACGAGATCGAGGAGGACCAGCAGGGCCCGGTCGTCCTCGATGATCCGGCCCAGTTCGTCGACGAGGGAGAGCCGCTCGCCCACCGGGTCGAACCGCACCCCGAAGGCCGCCCGCGCGGAGGACACGATCTCCCCGAGCCGCACCAGACCGGCCCGCCGGGTGTCGGCGGACTCGGTGGGCCGCGATTCGTCGAGCCCGGGGTTGATCGTCAGCGCGTCCACGCCGAGCCGCCCGAGGAGGCTGGGCAGAACGAGCCCCGCGCTGCCGTTGGAGGCGTCGACGACGACCTTGAGCCCGGACTCCGCGATGCCCTCGACGTCGACGTTCCGCAGGAGGGAACCGGTGTACGAGTCGAACACGCTGGACGGGAAGTGCAGGTCCCCGATCTCGCCGGGGAAGGCCCTGCGGTACTCCTGGCGCGCGTAGACCCGGTCGAGCTTGCGCTGCTGGGCCTGCGAGAGGTCCGCGCCCCGCTCGTCGATGAACATGATGTCCACCGAGTCGGGCACCCCGGGCGACGTACGGATCATGATGCCGCCGGCGCTGCCCCGGGCGGTCTGCTGGCGCGCCACGGGCAGCGGTACGTTCTCGAGGTCCCGGACGTCGATGGCGCTGGCCTGGAGGGCCGAGATGACGGCCCGCTTGAGAGCACGGGCGCCTCGGGAGTGGTCACGTGCGGTCGTGACCGTCGAGCCCTTCTTGAGGGTCGTGGCGTAGGCGCCCGCCAGCCGTACGGCCAGTTCGGGGGTGATCTCGACGTTCAGGATCCCGGAGACCCCGCGCGCTCCGAAGAGATGTGCCTGTCCCCGGGATTCCCAGATGACCGAGGTGTTGACGAACGCGCCGGCCTCGATCGTCTTGAACGGGTACACCCGGACATTGCCCTGGATGATCGACTCCTCGCCGACCAGGCATTCGTCCCCGATGACGGCGCCGTCCTCGATCCGGGCCGCCCGCATGATGTCGGTGTTCTTGCCGACCACGCAGCCCCGGAGGTTGCTGTGCTGGCCGATGTACACGTTGTCGTGCACCACGGCCTTGTGAAGAAAGGCGCCGGTCTTCACGACGACGTTCGACCCGACGACCGTATGTTCACGGATCTCGACGTCCGCCTCGACCTTGGCGTAGTCGCCGATGTACAGCGGCCCGCGCAGAACGGCGTCGGGGTGGACCTCCGCGCCTTCGGCGACCCACACGCCGGGGGAGATCTCGAAGCCGTCGAGCTCCACGTCGACCTTGCGCTCCAGGACGTCCGCCTGGGCCTTGACGTAACTCTCGTGCGTGCCGACGTCCTCCCAGTAGCCCTCGGCGATATAGCCGTAGATGGGCTTGCCCTCCTTCATCAGCTGAGGGAAGACGTCACCGGACCAGTCGACGGAGGTATCGGCCTGGACGTAGTCGAAGACCTCGGGCTCCATGACGTAGATGCCCGTGTTCACGGTGTCCGAGAAGACCTGCCCCCAGGTGGGCTTCTCCAGGAACCGTTCGACCTGACCGTTCTCGTCCACGATGGTGATCCCGAATTCCAGCGGATTGGGAACCCTGGTCAGACAGACGGTGACGAGGCCGCCCTTTTCCTTGTGGAACGCGATGAGATCGGTGAGATCGAAGTCGGTGAGCGCGTCACCGGAAATGACGAGGAACGTGTCGTCCTTCAACGCCTCCTCGGCGTTCTTCACGCTGCCCGCGGTGCCGAGTGGCTTCTCCTCGTTGGCATAGGTGAGCTCCATCCCGAGCTCTTCACCGTCCCCGAAATAATTCTTGACGAGAGAGGCGAGGAACTGGACGGTCACTACTGTTTCGCTGAGCCCATGCCGCTTGAGCAGCCGCAGGACGTGCTCCATGATCGGCCTGTTGGCAACGGGCAGGAGCGGCTTGGGCATGCTCGAGGTCATGGGACGAAGACGTGTGCCTTCGCCGCCAGCCATCACGACGGCCTTCATGTCGGAAACGTCCTCCTAGAAGAGACGACGGTTAGCCGAGTTCGCCCGTCGGGGCATCATTCAGAACTTCTGCCGCGGACCGGCGACACTGCGCGGCACCGCATCAACGAGCTCAATCGGCTACTGCGTCCGCCTTCACGAGCCGGCGGACCTGAACCACGTAGAGGATCCCTGCCCACCAGTAGAGCGTTGTACCCCAACCTGCGAACGCCCATCCGAAAACGGCGGCCAGTGTGGCCAGCCAACCACTCCCGTCGCTGAGCAGCAACAAGGGGAACGCGTACATCAGGTTGAACGTCGCGGCCTTCCCGAGGAAGTTGACCTGCGGGGGCGGATAGCCGTGGCGTCGCAGGATGGCCACCATCACGAGAAGCATCAGTTCCCGGGCGAGAAGGGCTGCGGTGACCCAGAGGGGCAGGATCTCGCGCCAGGTGAGGCCAACCAGGGTGGAAAGAATGTAGAGGCGGTCCGCCGCCGGGTCCAGCAGCCGGCCGAGGCTGCTGATCTGGTTCCACTTGCGGGCGAGCTTTCCGTCGAGGTAGTCGCTGATGCCACTGAGCATCAGCACCAGCAGCGCCCAGTTGTCGCTGTTGGGCCCTCCGAACACGGGGCGAAGAATCAGCCACAGGAAGAGCGGTACCCCGACAAGGCGAGCCATGCTGAGGATGTTGGGGATGGTGAGGACCCGGTCCGTCTGGACCCGGGTCTCCTGGACCTCCACCCGGGAGCCTCCTGTGAAGAACGTGCCAATGATGCCCCCTGACCCTACCCTCAGCTTCCCCCGTCCGGTGCACGGGGGTGGAGCGAAGAGGGTGCGGAGAGGTCCGGAACGCAGAAAAGCCCCGCACCAGAAGGTGCGGGGCTTTCCCGGAAAAATTGTTCGGCGGCGTCCTACTCTCCCACAGGGTCCCCCCTGCAGTACCATCGGCGCTGAAAGGCTTAGCTTCCGGGTTCGGAATGTAACCGGGCGTTTCCCTAACGCAATGACCACCGAAACACTATGAAATTAACCAACACCGGATGTTTACACGGCCGTTCGTTATTTCAGAACTAACACAGTGGACGCGAGCAACTGAGGACAAGCCCTCGGCCTATTAGTACCAGTCAGCTCCACCCGTTACCGGGCTTCCACATCTGGCCTATCAAC